>JANPHH010000056.1:0-2008 GCA_031424375.1 Chthoniobacter sp.
GGCGGCGCCGTTCGAGGGGTTCGCGCCGAAGGTGAACGTGCGGTGGGATGAGCGCTTTCTGTATGTCGAGAGCAACGGGATTCCCGCGCACAACATGATGGTCGGCATCACCGCGTGGCAGCAGCAGGTGCCGCTGCCGCAAAATTACACCGGCACGAATGCGTGGCAGATCCCGCTCGCGCCGGTCCCGGCGAAGGAACCGGCGTCGATCAAGAACCGCTTCCTCCGCGGCGCGATCGCGCTGGCGGTGAATGGCATTCCCATTTTCAACCCGCAAAACAACCGTGGCGAAGTCTCCCAGGAGATCGGCGAGCTCGATGAATGGGGCGGACACTGCGGGCGCGCGGATGATTATCACTATCACGCGGCGCCGCTGCATTTGCAGAAGGTCGCTGGGAAAGGGCAGCCCATCGCGTTCGCGCTCGATGGCTATGCGATCTACGGGCTCACGGAGTCGGATAGTTCGCAGCCCGCGGGGCTCGATGCGTACAACGGCCACACGACGCAGGCGCTCGGCTATCACTACCACGGCTCGACCAAGTATCCCTACGTGAACGGCGGCTTCCACGGCGAGGTCGTCGAGCGCGACGGACAGGTGGACCCGCAGCCGCGCGCGAATCCTGTGCGCGAGGCTTTGCAGGCTTTGCGCGGCGCCAAAACACGGGCTTCGAGAGCACGGGTGCGAACAGCTACAAGCTCTCCTACGACGTGAATGGCGACAAACGCGCGGTGCTTTACTCGATCAACGCGGACGGGACTTTCCCGTTTGAATTCCAGAGCGGCAGCGCGGGCACGACGAAGCAGGTTTACACAATGCGACAGCGCGGTGGTGGCGGCGGCGGTGGCCCGCGTCCCGAGGGCGATCGTCCGCCGCGGCGTGAAGGTGAGCGCCCGCCAGGTGGAGGCGCGGATCGTCCACCGCGTCCTGAAGACGGGCCCGGCGGGCCGTCTCCTCGCGACGGCGGTGGGAACGCTGGTCGCGGAGGTCCGCAGGGCGACAGGCGCCCGGGCGAAAATGGACCGCAGGAGAGCGCGTCGCAGTTCGGCCCCGATGCGATGAAAAAGCCGAGCGCAACTTTTGTCCTCACCAGCCCAGAGGTGAAAGACGGCGGTGCACTGCCGATCGACTACACTGGCGACGGCAGCGGCGCGACTTTGCCGCTCACGTGGAAGGGCGCCCCCGAAGGCACGAAGAGCTATGCGCTCCTCATGGATCACGTCGCGCCGGGCAACGTGATGAAGCACTACTGGACGATGTGGGACATCCCCACGAGCACGACGAGCCTGCCGAAAAATGCGAAGGGTGTCGGCAAGCTTGGCACGAGCTTCAAAGGACAGATCGGCTACGAGCCGCCGCATTCGCAGGGGCCGGGCGCGAAGACCTACGTGCTCACCGTCTATGCGCTCTCGTCGCCGTTGGAGATCACGCAGCAGCCGCGCGAGGTGAACCGCGATGTCCTGCTCAGTGCGATGAAGGACAAGGTGCTCGCGAGTTCATCGCTGAGCGTCGTCTATACGCGCAGCGGCAATGCGCAGAGCGAAGGTCAGCGTCCGCAGCGTCGCGAAGGCGGGCCGGGTGCCGATGGCCAGCGTCCTCCGCGACCGGAAGGTGCGGACAACCAACCTCCGCCGCGTGATGGCGAGCGCCCGCCTCGTCGCGAAGACGGGAACGGTCAGCCGCCTGTGCAGGCGCAACTGGCATCCACAGCGCCGCAATTCGCCGCAGCCGATCAACCGCCGCAGCAAGGCCAGCCCGGCGAGCGTCGTTCGGGTGGTCCCGGCGGTGGCAAAGGCGGCGGCAAGGGAGGCCCGCCCGGCCTCATCAAGCCGAGCATCGCCGACACGATGAAGCTCAACGTCTATGCCGACAATTGGTTCATCCTTTACGTGAACGGCCGACTCGTCGCCGTGGACCCGATTCAGTTCACGCCGCACAACGTCGTCAGCGTGGACTTTCTCCCCGAGTATCCGATGACCATCGCCGTGATGGCCAAGGACAATGCCGACC
>JANPHH010000057.1:0-5916 GCA_031424375.1 Chthoniobacter sp.
AGCAGCAGACGCTGCAGGCCCAGCAGGAACAGATCAACGCCGGTAACACGATCAGCCAGCAGGTCGGCCCCGCCCTGCTCCGGGACATGGCAGTCGCTTCGATCAAGAACGACAAGATCAAGAAGATCCTCACCAGCCACGGCTATAACATCGAAATGAAGGACGACGCAAAGGCCGGTGCACCCGCTGGTTCGAAACCCGCAACCCCTTGAACATGAGCACTGAATCCAACTCCCCCAACGCCAACCTCCCGCTGGCGCTTCTCGCCCTCACGATCGCCATCCTGCTCGGATCGCAGATCGGCTCCTCGAACCAATCAACCAAGTTCATGAAGTGGCAGAGCGACACGCTCGAGAAGCAGATCGCAAATCTCCAGTCCCTCGACAAGCAGGCCGATACGGCGATCGAGAATCGCAAGAGCATGGTCAAGCAGTCCGGGGAACTCCAAAACCAGCTCCAAACACTCCTCAACGAAGTGCTCGAACTCGCCAAGGACGACAAGGACGCGCAGGAGATCATCAAGAAGTGGAACGTGCAGCGCACCGCTCCGCCCGCCGGTGAAGGTGCCGCCGCTCCGGCTGCTGGTGCGGCTCCTGCCGCTCCCGCTCCGGAAGCGAAGAAGCCATAGTCTCGTCCGGCCCCGCGCCGAAACACTCAAACCAAGTCGCAGCCGGCCCCGCAAGGAGCCGGCTGCGCTGCTTTTCACGCCGGTGCTCGCGAGACGTCCGGCCAGCCGCTAGCTTTCACCCGTGTCCGATTCCCTCGAGCTTTCCGCCCGCACCATCGTCCGCCGCTTGCAGGACGCAGGGCATCTCGCGTTCTACGCCGGCGGATGTGTGCGCGACCGCCTGCTCGGCCTCGCGCCGCACGATTACGACATCGCCACCGATGCGAGGCCCGATCAGGTGCAGGCACTCTTCCGTCGCACGGTCGCGGTCGGCGCGCATTTCGGTGTGATCTGCGTGCTCGAAGCCGGGCACGAATTCCAGGTCGCCTCGTTCCGCGCCGACGGACTCTACATCGACGGTCGCCGCCCCGAGACGGTCACCTTTTCCACCCCCGAACAGGACGCGCAGCGGCGCGACTTCACGGTGAACGGGCTCTTCTACGACCCGATCGCCGAGCGGCTCATCGACTACGTGGACGGCCAGCGCGACCTCGCCGCGCGGGTGCTCCGCGCGATCGGCGATCCAGCGGCGCGCTTCCGCGAGGACCGCCTGCGGATGCTGCGCGCGGTTCGCTTTGCCACCGTGCCGGGCTTTGAGATCGAGCCGGAGACGTGGCGCGCGGTGCGCGAAAATGCGGCGCACATTCGCGAGGTCAGCGCCGAGCGCATCCGCGATGAACTGGTGAAAATCTTTCTCGCCCCGGCGCGGGTGCGCGGCTGGGACCTGCTCGATGAAAGCGGGCTGATGGCCCAAGTCCTCCCGGAACTCACCGCGCTCAAGGGCTGCGAACAGCCGCCGCAGTTTCACCCGGAAGGCGACGTCTTCGTTCATACCCGCATCATGCTCGGGTTGCTCCCGCCGGAGGTCACGTTGCCCCTCGTTTTTTCGGTGCTGCTGCACGACATCGGCAAGCCGGCGACTTTCGCGGTGGACCCGACCGGACGCATCCGCTTCAGCGGTCACGACCGCGTCGGGGCCACGATGTCCGAGGACGTGATGACGCGGCTGCGTTTCTCCCGCGCGGAGATCGACGCGACGGTCGAAGCCGTGGCAAATCACATGGTCTTCAAGGACGTGCGCCAAATGCGCGTAGCGAAGTTGAAGCGGTTCATGGCGCGCCCGCACTTCGACGAGGAAATGGAGCTGCACCGCGTGGACTGCACGAGCAGCCACGGGATGCTCGACAATTACGAATTTCTCCAGGCCAAGCGCGCCGAGTTCGCCAGCGAGCCGCTCATTCCGCCGCCCCTGATCAACGGTCGCGACCTGATCGCGCTCGGAATGCGACCGGGACCTCGCTTCGCGGAAATCCTCGAGGCCGTCGAATCCGCCCAACTCGAAGGCCGCCTCGCAGATCGCGAGGCGGCGCTGGCTTTCGTCCGAGCGGAGGTGCTCCGCCAAACGGAAGGCGGCTCGACCGCCGGTTAGAAAATCAGGACCGGCTTCTCGCCGATGTAGAGCGAGACCGAGGGGTCGAATTGCGTGTAGTTGTCGTTTAACGCGCCTGCCTTCAGAGCCTGACTTGTCGCTCCCACTTTTACCGCCACGACATTCTGCGCCACGATCCCGTAGCTGCTGAGCACGCCGCCGGGGATGATCGAACCATTGACGATCACACTCGCGATCTTCGAAACGACCGGAGTTTTCTTCTCACTGATGATCGCAATGTCATCGCTGGTTCCAAAGTAACTATCCGGGCCCGCAAAGATCCCGGCGACGATGTTCAGTCCAAACACCGTCGAGGGCTGCTGACCGTCGAGCGATGGGGCGCTGCTTCCCACGACCACCTTGCCGATCTTGGCATCGGGATTGGAGGGGACCCCGTCAATCGTGTAGCCGGCGAGAATGTCTGCGTCGGAGATTGAGCCGCTGATCGTGATGGTGTTGATCGCATCCTCGGCGGAGACGCGGGGCCGCGAGGCGCCCACTCCGCCGACGAGCCGCCCGGCTTCGAAGACGTTCAGGGTTCCACCCGCCGCGACGAACGCCGAGTCGGATGCCTGACCACCGTTCAGCGCATTCTTGATCTTCACCGACTTGATATTGTTCCCCGCGGCAATGAATCCGGACTGACTGCCTGAACCGCCCGCGACGTTCGCGACAGTCACCGTCCCGAGATCGCGATCCGCGAGAATTCCGCCACTCTTCAGCCCGGCGCCGCCACTGATCCCACCACCGATGACGACACTCGCGATCGACTGGCCGTGGATCAGCCCTCCGAAATCGCCCCCGCCGGACGCCGACGCCCCAGCCTCCGCGAACGGCGGAATGGGTGACGGAACCGAAAGCGTGCCACCCTGCACGCTGCCCGTGATCGTGACCGCTCCGATCGCGCCCGCCGCGTAAATCTGGCCGTCTGCCTGGATCAGATCAGTGCTCGAAGTTTGGTTGCCAGCCCCGCCGATCAGCGAGCCCGCAATCTTGTCGGTCCCGATGCTCAGGCTGGCCAACTTTCCGAGCGTGGTGATCCGTCCGGAGTTGTCGCCGGAGCCTCCCTGCACATCCACTTTGACCTTCACCGGGCCGAGGTCGCCGCGGCTGTCGATCCATCCGCTCCGCGGCGCGATGCCCCCGATCAAGCTGCCGTTCCGGGGATCGGAGCTGCCGGGATCGCCGATCGTCACGCTGGCGATTTTGCCCGCGCTGTGGATGCTTCCGGATTCCACCGCCGCCACCGAACCGAAACTGCCGATGACGCTTTCGGCGATGAAGACCGCGCCGAGATCGTCCGCGTTGATCCAGCCACTCCTCTCCCCATCGCCACCGAGGAGGCTGCCGAAGACATCGATCCGCGCGATTTTCTCCAGGCTGTAGATCGATCCGGAACCGGCCCCCAGCCCACCGATGATGCTGCCAAGGTTCGGGGTTTTGTTTGCACCGATCGTGACGGGACCGATCGCGCCTTTGGCAAAAATGGATCCCGAATCGACTCCGTCGCCGCCGAGCAACCGGCCGCCGATGCTCACGCTGGTGATTCCTTTGCTGGAGGAAATGCGGCCGCTCTGGCCCATGTCACCGCCTTCGACACTGCCCGCGATCACCACCGGCCCGAGCTGGCCGCTGCTGATGATGGAAGCGGAAAGCGCTCCGGAAATCGACGGACTGCCCGGGTTCCCGAGGATCGATCCGTCGATCGTCACGCTTTTGATCGGTGCATTCGCCGGGGGCAGCCCGGGTCCGCCGGGACTCAGCGAAGGTTGTTCTTCGGTCGCGATCACGCCCGAGCGCATCCCGCTCCCCGCCACGATATTCCCCAGGATATGAATCGCCCCCAGGCCCTTCAGGCTGCCGATTGAACCCGCCTCAAAATTGCTCCCCCCGATCAGATTCCTGACCGTCAGATCCTGAATCGTCCCTTTGCTCACGATTTGCCCGGAACTCGGTCCCGCGCCCCCCACGATGTCGCCGGTCACCTCCACATTCCCGATCGATTTTCCGGTCCCGATCGCACCGCTCAGTTTTCCCTGACCGCCGGCGATGTTTCCCCCGATCTTCGCCGTGGTGATCGAGGACGCGCTGAGCAGCGTACCGCTGCTCTCGCCGACGCCACCCTGGAGATTTCCGGTGACCATCACCGTCTTGAGCACTCCGCCCGCCCCCACTGCGCCACTCTCCAAACCCGCACCGCCGGTGACGCTGCCCTTGATCGTGGCCGTGATGATCCCGCCGCCGCTCGCCACCTGGCCCGACATCTCACCGTCGCCGCCGATGATCCCGCCTGGCACCGCATCCGTGCCGATGGTCAGGGAGGTGATCTTTCCACCGCTAAAGATCCGGCCGTTGAACTTCTGATTGGCCGCCGGAGTTCCCCCGGTCATTGGATCGATGAATCCCTTGATCGAACCCGTGACCACAATCGTGCCGATATCACCGGTCGCTTCGATATGACCGCCATCGTTGCGCGCGGTGCCGAGGACCGACCCATTGATCGTCAGCGTTCCGATTTTTCCGTCGCGGTCCGTCCGGATTTTTGTGGGGTCAGGACCATCTGAATCCGAACCGCGCACGCGCAGGAAAGCTCCCGAAAAATCTCCATTCACCGTCAGCGTGGTGATCGCTCCGACCACGTCGCTATCCAGCGCCGTGCCGCCGCCGAATCCACCGACGGTGAGCGATTTCACCGCGGCGGTTGATGACTTGGCATCGCCCGCATTGATCCGGTCGAGTCCGCCGCCGATCGTCACCGAGCCGAGGTCGCGGCCGAGCGCATTGAGAAAGACGACGTTCACCTTGTCATCACCCACACCGCCGACTGCCGCAGTGATCGTCAGGTTCGTGCCTACGAAAACAGCAGCCTTCAAATCGAGTTCGTCGAGGTGCATGCCGAGACCGCTCTCGCTGAGCTTCGCCGCCGTCGTCAGCTCCGCGATACTCCCCTTGGAGGTTTCGATCGTGACGATCTCCCCATCCACATCGGTGAAAGTGAGCGACGCCGGAGCGATGCGGCTTTCGAGGATTTCGAGGGAATGGAACACACGTGTGGAAGGCATGGCTTGGTCGGTGGAGGGCGGCACTTTTTCGGAGAACTCGGAGGTGAAAATTACATCAATAAGGAAGTGCTCCCACTGGCAAGCTTCCTTCGGAGTTCCCGCCACCGCCAGCGAATCCTCGAATGCGGTTGCGGAGACACCACCATCATTCGATCGCCCCGGCCACCGATCATCGCGGCACCAGCCAGGTGCCGGCGAGGCGGTCGGGCAGGCTGCGGTGGGGCATGGCGGCGGACCAGATCACGAGGCCGAGCAGGGGCAGGCCGACGAAGAGGATCGAGGTGCTCGAGTGGCCCGCGCCATTGAGGAGCGCGGTGGCGAAGACAGAAGCCGGCAGCCACGACCACGCGACGCACGCGCGCCAGAGCATCCGCCAGCGGGAGTCATCCGCGCCACCGCGCCGCACCACGGCGATGCCGAGCGCACGCATGAGCAGGCCGCCGCGGAAGAGCGCGGCAACGGCGAAGGTTCATTGCGCGTTGCTCAGTTGGCTGCATGGATTCTCGTGGCGCGGATGATGGCTGAATTCCACTGGACGGCAACGACAGGTTTGATCCGCCTTTGCAAAGCGTCATTCGGGCAGCGCATAGCTGACCTCGTGGAATTTGAACGCACGGCCCTCCGGCAACGCGCCAAAGTCGATGACGGTCTCCCGAGGAACCTTCGCAAAAGACTCGAGGGTGTCCTCGTGCAGCAGAGGGCGTTGCACGAACATGAGCTTGGTGCCTTCGACATAGAGCTGGCGGGCATCGCAGTCG
>JANPHH010000058.1:0-7485 GCA_031424375.1 Chthoniobacter sp.
AACGACTACGCGCAGCTTCAGTTCTCGGCCAACGACCTCCGGGCGATCAACCCCTGGACCGCCACCGGCGTCGTCGCCAGCATCGCGGCGAATCACATTTCCTATAGCCTCAACTTGCGCGGCCCGAGTTTCATCGTGGACACCGCCTGTTCTTCGTCGCTGGTCGCGGTGCATCTGGCCTGCGCGAGCTTGCGCAAAGGCGAATGTCCGATCGCGCTGGTGGGTGGCGTCAATGCACTGCTCCTCCCGGCGCCCTTTGTCAGCTTCAGTCGCAGCGGCATGATTTCCCCCGATGGTCGCTGCAAGGCGTTCGATGCTCGCGCGAATGGATTCGTGCGGGCGGAAGGGGTCGGGGTCATCGCGCTCATGCCGCTCGCGGCGGCGCTGGCCGATGGTAATCCGATCTACGCGGTCATCCGCGGCACCGCGATCAACGAGGATGGCCGGACGAATGGACTCGCGCTGCCAAACGGCGCGGCGCAGGAGGCCGTGGTGCGGGAGGCGTGCCGCGATGCGGGCGTGGCGCCCGGCGAAGTGCAATACGTTGAGGCGCACGGGACGGGAACGGCGGTCGGTGATCCCATCGAATTCGCCGCCCTCGCAGCGACCGTCGGCACGGACCGCACGACGCAGCACGCGTGCGTCATTGGCTCGGTCAAAACGAACATCGGTCATCTCGAAGCGGGCGCCGGAATCGCCGGGATCATCAAGACCGCGCTGTCGCTCTCCCACGGTCAGATTCCCGCCAACCTTCATTTCCAGACTCCGAATCCGCACCTCGATTTCACGAGTGCGAATCTCCGCATCCCGCGCGAGCTGGAGACGTTCCCGTCCGTTGGAAAGCCCGCGCTCGCGGGGGTAAACTCCTTCGGCTTTGGCGGCGCCAATGCGCACGCCATCCTCGAGGCTCCCCCGCTTCGCCAAACGACCAGCAACCCGGCGGGGACGACTCACCTGCTCACGCTCTCGGCGAGGAGCGAGGCGGCGCTGCGCGAAATGGCGGCCAAGTATCCGCCATTTCTCGCGGCCAATGCGTGGCAGTTGGCCGACGTCTGTTTCACCGCCGGAGCGCATCGCACGCAGCATCCTTACCGGCTCGCAGCGGCGGCCGCGAATGCCGTGGACTTGCAGGAAAAACTCGCCGCCTTTCTCGCCGGTGAAAGCCGCGCAGGGCTGTCCGCGGGGCACGTGTTGAGCGAGTCGCCCGCGCCGGTTTTCGTCTTCTCCGGCCAGGGACCGCAGTGGTGGGCGATGGGGCGCGAGCTACTCGCCGATGAGCCGATCTTCCGACAGAAAATCGAGGAATGCGATCAGCTCATGCGCGGGTGGAGCGACTGGTCGCTGATCGAGGAACTCCAGCGGGACGAAGCGAACTCGCGAATGCAAGACACCGCGATCGCGCAGCCGGCGATCTTCGCGTTGCAGATGGCGTTGGTCGCGCTCTGGGCGAGTTGGGGCATTCGGCCCGCGGCGGTGGTCGGTCACAGCGTCGGCGAAGCTGCGGCGGCCTGCACGGCGGGCGTGCTCACTTTGCGCGACGCCCTGCACACCATCTTTCAGCGCGGCCGCTGCATGGGCCTCGCGAAGAATCATGGTCGGATGCTGGCGGTCGGGCTGTCGCGGGAGGAAGCGGAGACGTTGCTGGAAGGTCACGCCGACGAGGTCTGCATCGGCTCCGTGAACAGCCCGCGTTCCGTCGTGCTTTCAGGTCGTGGGGAAGTGCTGGAGCAACTCGCCGAGTCGATCGCCGCCCGCGGAATCTTCTGTCGCTTCCTCGCGGTGAACTACGCCTTCCACAGCCAACAGATGGACCCGATTCGCGAGGAACTCCTGCGTTCGCTGGGAAAGTTTGCGACCCATGCGGCCAGCGTGCCGTTGTTCTCGACGGTGAGCGGACTGGAGATGGGGAGCGACTCCTTCGGGCCCGGTTATTGGTGGTACAATGTGCGGCAACCCGTGCGTTTTGCCGCGGCGATGGAAGCTCTGCTCGCGCGCGGTCATCGGGTGTTTCTGGAGATCGGGCCGCACCCCGTTCTCGCCAGCGCGATGCTGGAATGTCTGAGCCACCACGGCAGCTCCGGCACGATCCTGCCTTCGCTGCGGCGCATGGAAGCGGAGCGCGCCACTTTGCTCGGCGCGCTCGGCGCGCTCCACGTCCTGGGCAATGCGGTGAACTGGAAGACGCTCTATCCCGCGGCGCTCGCGGTGCGGCTCCCGTCCTACGCCTGGCAGACCGAACGCTATTGGCACGAGTCCGAGGAATCGAGCGCAGCGCGGCGCGCCCGGCCCGCGCATCCGTTACTCGATCGCTCCATCAAGATGGCGGTGCCGACGTGGCAGACTGCACTCGATCTCGAAGCGCTTCCCTGGCTCAAAGATCATCGCGTGCAGGGGCAGGTCGTCTTCCCGGCGGCGGCATACGTGGAGATGTGCTTCGGCGCCGCGGCGATTCTCTTCCCGGGCCAGCCAGCGATGGTCGAGGACGTCGATTTCCAGACCGCACTCTTCCTGTCGGAATCCGAGAAGTCCGTCTGCCTCCAGTGGAGCCACGATCCACGCGAAGCGAGTCTCACCATCTGCAGCACCCGCGACGGGGTCGCGTGGACGACGCACGCGGTAGGCCGCCTCAGCGCAGCGATCGAGACGGAAGCGGTGACCTCGCTCGAGGCGCTGCGGGCCATCTGCGTCGATGAGGTCGCCGGCGAATTGAGCCGGCGCGCATTCGCCGAGGCCGGCCTCGACTTCGGGCCGGCCTTCAGCGGGATCGAGACCGTTTATCGGCGCGATGGCGAAGCGCTGGGACGCGTGGTTTTGCCGGCCGGGCTCGAGGCCGAAAAATACCAGATTCATCCCGGCCTGCTGGACGCCTGTTTTCAACTGCTGCCGCATGCCTTGCCGGGCGAGTTCGCAGGGGAGCGACGGCTCTTTCTACCGGTGCAGGTGGAACGCGTGCGATTCTTCGCGCGTCCCGGCGCAGTGGTCTGGAGCCACGCCCGGCTCGTCCGCTTCGGCGGCCGAACGCTGCTGGGAAATATCGATATTCTGGATGAGGCGGGTCGCCTGTTGATTTCCATTGAAGGCTATCGCTGCCAGGCCATGTCGTTTTCCGGCGCAGCGAAGGACGATGCGGATGACTGGTGCCACGAGTTTCAATGGAAGCGCACAACCGGTGAGCCAGCCGCGGATGCGCCGGCCGAGGAAACGCGAACGAAAAGCGCAGCGACGTGGCTGTTGTTCGCGGATCGAAGTGGCTTGGGCAGTGCCGTCGCGGACCAACTCATCGCGCGCGGTGATCGTGCGATCTCTGTTTTTTCCGGCCCGAGTTTTGTTCGTCGGGAAGCCACGGTCTTTGAGGTCCGGCCCGAGTCTCGCGATGATCTGGTGCGCCTCTTCGCGGAACTCCGCGACTCAGGTTTGACGGAAATCACCGGCGTCATTCACCTGTGGAATCTCGATGCAAACGAACCGGCAAAGCTCGACGCCACGGCGCTCCTCCGCGCCGAAGAGGAAGGTTGTTACAGCGTCGTTCCATTGATCCAGGTGCTGGAGCAGGAACGGGCTCTGCCGCGCATTTGGTTCGTCACCCGTGGCGCGCAGGCGGTCCGATCTGCGGATCCGGTCTCGGTCGCGCAGGCTCCCATCTGGGGACTCGGACGCGTCATCTTCAACGAAATCCCCAAGCTCCGATGCCGCCTCGTGGATCTGTCGCCGACGGCATCCGAAGACGATGCGAAGACGTTGCTCGAAGAGTTGGCGATCGACGACGGAGAGGAAGAGGTCGCCTATCGAGACCGCGCGCGGCACGTGAATCGCCTCGTCAAAACTTCCGCGGCGCAACTTCCCCGGCGCGCCGTGCCCGCAGATCCCGCGGCGGGCTACCGGCTGGAACTCGGGTCGATCTCCAGCATCGACCAACTGGCCTTCCATGCGCGCTCCAGGCGATCGCCCGACGCGGGAGAAGTGGAGATCGAAGTCGCGGCAGCGGGGCTGAATTTCCGCGACGTGCTGAAGGCGCTCGGCATTTATCCTTCGGAAGATGATGCCGACAACCTCCTCGGCGATGAGTGCGCCGGCCGCATCGTCGCGGTAGGGGAAGGTGTCGGGGAATTCCAAGTCGGCGATGAAGTGGTCGCGATGGCGCCCGGCGCGTTCAGCTCGCACGTGACGATTCCGGCGGTCGGGGTCGTGCGGAAACCGGCAGGAGTCGGCTGCGAAGAAGCCGCCACGATGCCCGTCGCCTTCCTCACCGCCTGGTATGCGCTGCATCATCTCGGCCGCTTGCGCGCGGGTGAGAGCGTGCTGATCCAGGCCGCGTCGGGCGGCGTCGGCCTTGCGGCGGTGCAAGTCGCGCAGCTCCTCGGCGCCGAGATTTTCGCCACGGCGGGCAACCCCGAAAAACGCGAGTATCTGCACGCGCTCGGCATTCGCCACGTGATGGATTCGCGCTCGCTCGCCTTTGCGGACGAAGTGCGGACGCTGACCGCAGGCCGCGGCGTGGACGTGGTGCTCAACTCGCTTTCCGGAGAGGCGATCGCGAAGGGGATCGCCTGCCTCGCGCCGGGCGGCCGATTCCTGGAAATCGGCAAGCGGGACATTTACCAAAACACGAAGCTCGGACTGCGCCCGTTCCGAAATAACCTGTCGCTCTTCGCGATCGATCTGGCGCAGGTGCTCCAACATGACCCCGCGTTGATTCAAGGAATGCTGCGCGAGCTGATGGTGCATTTCACCGCGGGACAGTTGCGTCCCTTGCCGTTGCAGAAGTTTCCGATGTCCCGCGCCCAGAACGCGTTTCGGCAGATGTCACAGGCGCGGCACATAGGCAAGATCGTGCTCACGCGGGAATCAGACGACGTCGTGCCGCAGCCGGTCGAAACGCCGATGCAATTCAACGCAGACGCGAGCTACCTGATTACCGGCGGGCTCAGCGGCTTTGGCCTCGCGGTTGCGGAATGGATGTTGCGCAGCGGCGCGCGGCATTTGGTTCTGGTCGGACGGACTGGCGCTTCGAGCGAAGTCGCTCAGCAAGCGCTGACGAGGCTGCGGGGTCTCGGTGGCGAAGTGATCGCTCTCGCGGCAGACGTCGCCAGTGCAGCGGACGTCGAGCGCGTGTTCGCCACCATCGCCGAAACCCAGCCGCCACTCCGCGGCATCGTGCATTCCGCGATGGTCATGGAAGACAGCACCGTGCTTCAGCAAAGCGGCGAACGGTTCCGGCGCGTGATGGCGCCGAAGGTCGCAGGGGCGTGGAATCTGCACGCCCACACCGCGAATCTGGAGCTGGATTTCTTCGTCCTCTTCTCCTCGGTCAGCGCGGTGTTCGGCAATGCCGGGCAGGGCAGCTACGCCGCGGCAAACGGTTTCCTCGACGCGCTCGCCCATCACCGCCGCGAGCGTGGACTGCCGGCGTTGGTCGTGAATTGGGGCATGCTCAGTGATGTGGGAATCGTGTCCCGTACGGAGGGACTCGAAGCCGCGTTGCGCCATCACGGCATGGCGGCATTCACCGCGGCCGAGGCGACCGCGATCCTGGGTCGCCTGCTGCAAAGCAGCGCCGTGCAGGCGGGCGTCTTCCGAATTCGTTGGCAGGAAGCCGCAAACAACTTGGGCGGGCTCGCGAAATCCCCGCGCTTCGCGGACCTCTTCACCCACTCCCCGTCCGCGCCGACTGGCGACGCGCAGACAGTGATCGCATCGATCCTCGCCTTGCCCCCGGACGAACGACTGCCCGCGTTCACCGCGCAGCTCGCCGAACGAGTCGCTCACGTCCTCCGCACCTCCGCCGCACGGGTCGATGTGCATGCTCCGTTGAATGAACTCGGCCTCGACTCCTTGATGGGCATCGAGTTGGTGAATCGGCTGGAGGCGGCCTGCCAGGTTCCGATCCCGCCCGGAACCATCGCGGCCGGCGTCTCCGTCTCGAAGCTCGCGGGAACGCTGCTCGGGGTTGTGACCGGCGTGGTTGTGGCGCCCGTGTCGGCTCCGGACCGCCACCCGCTGACCTCATACGCCAAGGCCAATGAATCTCCTGCGGCGACGCCCGACCTTCCGAAGATGCCGCAGATTCTGCCACCTCAGAACGTCGCGGCGGCGCCTGAGCCACCACGGCCACCCGCTTCGACAGCGCTGCGAATCCGTTTCTATTTTGAATGGCTGGCGCTACGCGGATTCCTCGCCTGCTTTCGTGGAGGGGACTTTCAGCGCGCAAAAAATCGGCTCCATCTCCTCACCCCGGTGCTGACGCGCGTCTTACGTCACGACTGGCGGTGGGCGATTCAAAATCTCAAGCTAATCTTCGGGCCGAACCTCACGGACACCGAGCGCGAGCGATTGGCAACGCTGGCCTTCGAGCATCACCTGAGCAGCTATCTCGAGGGCCTGCGTCACGAGGATATGCAGGTCGAATTTCATCATGCGGAAAGACTCCTGGAGAGTCATGCGAAGGGCCGCGGCGTGATCCTTTGCGGCGTCCATTTGGGGAGTTGGGAATCCGTGCTGCGATATGGGGCACACATCGGTTTACCGCTCGTCGGCGTCTATCGCCGCGCCTTCAATCCGCGGAGTGATCAAGTCTTTCAGGAGATTCGATCCGCGTATGGCATCGAGTGGCTGGTCAGCAAGGACACCGAGGCAATCTTTCACGCCCTCCGCGCCGGCAAGATCGTCGCGCTAATGACCGACCTGAATACGCTTTCCGGCGGCACGGTTGCGGATTTCCTCGGCGTGTCCGCCACCAGTCCCGCCGGCCCCGCCCGGCTCGCGCTCCTGCAAGGCGTCCCGATCGTTCCCGCAGTCGCGATCCGGTCTGGCGTGGGTCGGATCAGCGCGCACTTTGAGCCCGCGATCATTCCCCCGAAAAATGACAACTCCGACGAGCAAATCCAACAACTCACCCGACGAATCAACACGGCGTTCGAGCCATGGATTCTCGAATACGCCGAGCAATACAACTGGCTGCACCCGCGCTGGCGAAATCGTCCCGATGGACGCCGGTGGAACCTGCAGATGACCGACGCGGAGTTCTATCAGGAACGCACGGCGCCGTTCCTGCCCGTGTCCGAACGGGTGCGGCGTCTCTTGAATCCGTTCGCATAATCCGCGCTGAGCAGCACCCGAAACTTCTCGATGAACTGGCCGCTTCCGCTGACTGCAACCGAGGAACTGCTTTTCGTGGACGATCGTCCATCATATCCCTGCTGCTGTTTTGTGCGGGCGGAGTTCTCCGGCTGTTTCGACCGATCCACGCTCGAAGCCGCCATTCGGGCAGCTCTGCAGCAGCATCCTTTACTCACCGCAAGGGTGGCTCGCCCGGGACGCCAATGGGTCTGGGTGCCCGTGGACAATCCGCAACCGGTGATTGAGTGGATGACGAAGCCGTCGGGAGATGCGCTGCCGCCAGCGCAGCGCATCGATCTTGCCGCGGAGATCGGAATCAGGTTTCAGGTCCTCTTGGGCGGGGCGGCGAGCACGCTCATCCTTCAGTTT
>JANPHH010000059.1:0-1531 GCA_031424375.1 Chthoniobacter sp.
GTGCTCGATTGGGCGGATGCTGTAATGAAGGCTTATCCTGACCGCCGCGCCATCGTCACCAGTCACTATGTCATCGGGGCGGGAAATCCCGCCGCGTTCAGCACGCAGGGGCAGAACATTTACAACGCGCTGAAGGACAACCCGAATCTGTTCCTGATGCTCTGCGGCCACATCACCGGCGAGGGGCGGCGGACCGACGTGTTTGCCGGGCGCACCGTGCACTCCGTGCTGCAGGACTATCAGGACATTAAGAATGGCGGGGACGGCTTCCTGCGGATCTTCACTTTCAAACCAGCCGGAAGCCTGGCCAATCCCAACGGTGAGATCGCAGTCGAAAGTTACTCGCCTACTCTCGGTCGTGCGGTGATTGCCGCGGATGCGGTGACGGGTTGGACGCCGAGTTATGCATTGCCCTACAACATGCAGTCCGCCGTCACGGATTGGATCCCACTCGGCACTGTGAATGTGGCCGCAGCCGGAACGTCGGCGAGCTTGAGTTGGACTGGGTTGGAAGCGGGCGCGCGTTACGAGTGGTATGCGGCCGTGACGGATGGAATCAACGTCGTGACTAGTGCCAAGCGTCGCTTTTCCACCACGAATCCCATCTCGCCAACCGTGACGCTGACGAGCCCCATGGATGGCGCCAGCTACGCTCCGCCCGGCACGATCAGTCTTACCGCCACGGCTAACGATCCGGATGGTTCGGTGGCGCGGGTGGAGTTTTTCGCCGGCGACACCAAGCTCGGTCAGGATACCTCCGCTCCTTATCAGTTCACGTGGAGCGGAGCGGCTTCGGGCACTTATTCGCTGACCGCGGTGGCGGTGGATAATTCCGGTCGCGCGACGCTCTCAGGCATCGCGAACATCACCGTGACCGGAAGCGCACCGACGGTCACGCTGACCTCGCCGACGAATGGAGCAACCCTCAACGCGCCTGCCACGATCAACTTTGCCGCCACGGCTGACGATAGCGATGGCACTGTGGCCAAGGTGGAATTTTACCAGGGCAGCTTCAAGGTCGGCGAGGCTGTCACGCCGCCGTTCACCTTTGCCTGGAACAATGTCGCGCCCGGCAACTATCTCCTCTACGCGGTGGCCACGGACAATGCGGGGAACCGCACTGCATCCCTCGCGGCGTCGAACGTCGTCAGTGCCGTGGCCAGCTCCGGAACACTGACGCGCGGACCCTATCTGCAAAAAGCCGCGCCGACTCAGATGACCATCCGCTGGCGCAGCAGTCTGAGCGCAGTGGGGCGTGTGCGCTACGGCAGCAGTGTGATGAATCTCAGCCAGTTCGTGGATGAAGCCGCTGCACCGCTGTCGCCGTTCGATCACATCGTCACCCTTAGTGGACTGACCGCGGACATGACTTACTTTTACAGCATCGGCTCCGCGTCGGACACGCTCGCGAGCGGGCCGGACTACACCTTCACCGCTCCGCCTGCCACGGGCACGCCTGCCAGCACCCGCGTGTGGGTGATGGGCGATGCCGGCACGAGCGGGAACTCCGCCTCGCCTACCGCCGCGCAAA
>JANPHH010000060.1:0-15475 GCA_031424375.1 Chthoniobacter sp.
GCCGCGACCTGGCTGGCGACGGCTTCGGAAAGGAGAGCGATACGGGGCATGGAAGCGAGGGATGAAGAATGAGGGATGAAGGATGAAGGGGATGGACGCAAGGCGGAGCGGGGGAAAGTCGGGCGAGACCCTCGACACTCCCCACAGCCCGGTCTACGGTGCGGGACGATGATTACCGTCACTGACCCGGCTTTTGCGCAGCTCCGTGCGCTGGTGGAAGAGAAAGGCGAACTGCACAAGGGGCTCCGCATTTTCGTGGAGAGTGGCGGCTGCGCCGGGATGCAATATGGAATGTCACTCGACGACGCACAGGCGGGGGACGAGGTCTTCGAGAAGGATGGCGTGAAGGTGCTCGTGGATCCGCAGAGCTTGCAATTTCTCCGCGGCTCGACGGTCGACTACAGCGACGATCTCGCGGGCGCAGGCTTTCGGATTCACAATCCCAACGCGGTGCGAAGCTGCGGCTGCGGCACGTCCTTCGAGGCGCCCGCCGACGCCACGGAAGGCACTGCGGCAACGCACAGCCACCACTAAGCGAGGCGGGGCAGCAAGCGATGGCAGACAATTTCTACGGCTTCGACGACGCGGCGGAGGACGAGAAGGGGCACGACAACCTCTTCCTCTGGACGATCTTCATCCTGCTGCTGATCGGCGTCGCCGCCGGCTGCTGGATGGGCAGTTTCTATGTCTTCGGGCACCCGGAAGATCCGCGCTTTTACCCGCTGCTGTTGAAGCTCAAAAAGCTGGAGGCACCGAAGCGGTTCGAGGTGACGCAAGGTCCGCTCGGGGAATTTCTTTCCGCGCAAAGGTTGTTTGACAAATACAGCAAGTACAAGGATCGCCAATTGGAAGAGGAGAACGCCGCGCTGCTCCGGAACTACCTGAAAAACTATCGCGAGACGAAGAAGCTGACGCCCTATATCACGGGTCGCTTCAACATCATCGGCGCGCAGGAATTGAAGCCCACCGATATGTTTCCGACCGGGGTGGTGGTGCTGGCGCAGTCGGTCGACTTCCCGCAAGTGCTGATCGAGCACGTTTATCCGTCCGCGTCTGAAACCGTGCCGATCCTCCTCGAGAAGCTTCCGCCCGGCCTCGATATGCCGATCGAGCGCACCAATGATTTGTCGGCAGTGATCCATGTCTCGCGGGTCCAGGACGGGCGCATGCAGTTCACGCTGGTGCCGCTCCTCTACGGGACCTACGCGCTGAAAAATGGGGTGGGCACTTTCAGTCTCGAACCGCCAAAAAATCTGAATATGGCGGGTCGCGTACCGATCACGAAACCCGCCGTGCTGAAGGAGGCGCTCGTGGCCTATGCGGACTATCGCAAGAGCCGCCCTCTTGCGGAAACCAACGAGGAATCAACGCCTCCGGCGGGACCGGAACTCGTCCGGGTCGATACCATCGAACCCGGTGGAAAAGTGCCCGAAGCCGGTGCGATGCCGGCGGTCGCAGTGGCCACGCCGATTCCGATCCCCGGTCAGCCGACGCCGCGCCTGGTCGTGAAAGCAACGACTCCGCCGCCGGTCGTGGCGATGCTGAACACGCCCGCGTCGCGCGTGGGGCCGACGCCGATTCCGGCGCCCACGCCCTATCCGGCGAGTGCGACACCGGTCGTGAAGGTGCCGCCGCCAGCGCAGGTCTCGCCGTCCGGTGTGCCGTTGAAACCTTTCATCGTTTCCGCACCCGCGCCGGGGATGATGCCCGCAGTGCCGGGGGCGACGTGGCGGACCTACCAACCGGGGCGGATGCCGTCCGCACGATCGATCACGCCGCTGGAGGCTGGCGAGCTGGCGGGACGGGGCGACTTGGGGGAGAAACTTTACCTGCAGGGAGACTTCAGAGTCACGGCGTCGAACCCGAACCGCGCCGTCTTTCGTGACCGCACCGCCGTGGAGGGCGGAAAGGACCCTGTCGACCTGATTCGCATTATCGTGGACTACCCGGCCGGGGCCGTGCCGCCCGGAGAGAGTGCGGAGCTGAGCCGAGACCCGTCGCGACCGCTGGAGGTGTCGGACATTCGCCGCGGCGCGGATGGACAGGTGAATGTCTACGTGCGCGAGATCATCGCGCAGTAGCTATCTCCCCACGGTCTCCAGCATGTCGAACAGCGGCGCGTAGAGTTCTTGCGCGCGGAGGATCGTGCGCCGCAGGACGGGGCGGAGATTCATCACGTCGGCAAGATTGAGGACGAGGTCGACGCTGTGCTGGAAAGCCTGCAACTCGTCGTTCGTCTGCAAGCTCGCACCGACGAGCACGAGGGTCTGCTTGCGGCGCTGTTGCGCGGGGGCGCGGATCGCCTCGTTCAGCAGCGGATTGGTCGCCACATCGGTCGCGGCGAAGTTTTCCGAAATGACCACGACGTGGTAGGCATGGGCGCGCAGCTTGAGCTGGATGTCCTCCACGAAAAGGCCGGTGTGGATCTTGTAGTTCAGCGAGGTGAGCTGATCGACCACGATGCGCTGGACTTCGGGTACGTCGCAGCAGACGAGGGCGGTCAGGTCGCCGGGCTCAAAGATGTCGAGGCGATTGTCGAATTCCATGGTGGGTTACCGGCTGATGCGAAGACCTGCGGAGGGCGCGGCCACGGTGTCGAGGTCGAGGCGCAGGCCCGTGGGCTTGTCGTCATTGAGTCCCCGCTGCTTCTTCACGGAGTCGATGAATCGGGTCATTTTCGGTTTGCTGGTGGCGTAAAGATTCGCCGTCTCCTCGGTGATGAGTTCAGCCTGGTAGGCGCGGCTGAGCGATTGGTCGAAGGTGGCCCAGCCGAACGTGGCATTGGCCTCGATGATGTCGTAGAAGCAGCGCCCGTCTGCCTCCCCGAGCGCTACCGTTTCGCGCACGCGAAGATTCGTGCCCATGATTTCATTGAGCATGACCCGGCCGCCGGTGGCGCGAGGCGCGAGGCGCTGGCTAACGACGTAGCGCAGGGTTTCGCTCAGGCGCAGGCGCAGTTGCGTTTCCTCGGCGAGTTCGAACATGCCGAGGATCCGATTGATGGCCTGTCCGGCATTGATCGTATGAATGGTCGAGAGCACGAGATGCCCGGTCTCCGCGGCGGTCAGGGCGATTTCCACGGTGGCCCGGTCGCGCATTTCGCCCACGAGGATAACCTTCGGAGCCTGGCGGAGAGCGGACCGGAGTCCGCTCGGGAAAGTGTCGAAGTCTCCGCCGAGTTCGCGCTGGTTGAAGGTCGCTTTCTTGTGCTGGTGGATGAACTCGATCGGGTCCTCCAGCGTCACCACATGCACGGCCTGGGTTTCGTTGATCTCATTGAGGATCGCGGTGAGCGTGGTCGTCTTGCCGCTGCCGGTGGCGCCTGTGACAAGGATCAGGCCATTCTTTTCCCGCGCCATATCGTTGAAAATCTGGCTGAGGCCGAGGGAGTGGATCGACGGCATCTCGCTCTGCGACTTGCGCATCACGATCGCGAAGCTGCCGCGCTGGCGGAAGATGTTCACGCGGAAGCGGGCGCGGTCCGCGAGCTGGTAGCTGCAATCGCAGGCGCCGCGCTCGAGAAGATCGCGGAGCAGGTGCCGCTGGTTGCCGACGATGTTTAACGCGATCTGCTCGGTTTGAAACGCCGTCAGCTTGCTGATCCGCGGATGAATCGCCGCCTCTTTCAGCACGCCGTAACTTTCCACCTGCAGCGGGCGGTCGACGGAAAAGACGAGATCGGAAATGCCGGGGTGCGTGTCGAGCATTCCCCCGAGGACTGAGTCGAGTTCTGGATTGCGCATGGTCTTAGTCTTCGAAGTCGTCCGGCGGGTTCTTGAGGAAGACGCGGAATTTCTTTTTGTCCTGAGCCTTCTCGTAGGCCTCCTCGGGAGAGATGCGCGCGGCGCGCAAATGTTCGGCAATCGCGTCGTCGAGCGGCTGGTTCCCTTTGCGTTTGCCCACCTGCATCATGCCGGGGATCTGATGGGTCTTGCCCTCGCGGATCAGGTTGGCGATCGGGGTATCCACCACGAGTATCTCCAGTGCCGCCACGCGGCCCGGCTTGTCGATGCGCTTGAAGAGATTCTGAGCCACGACGCCTTTGAGCGATTCGGAGAGTCCGGCACGCACTTGATTTTGCTGGCTGGCGGGGAAGACATCGATCACGCGATCGATCGTCTTCGGCGCACTCGGCGTATGCAGGGTGCCAAAGACGAGGTGACCCGTGGCCGCCGCGGTCAGCGCGAGTTCGATGGTTTCCAGATCGCGCATTTCACCCACGAGGATGATGTCGGGATCTTCGCGGAGCGCTCCGCGGAGCGCGGCGGAAAAGGACTTGGTGTGCATCCCCACTTCACGGTGATTGACCAGCGACTGCTGGCTGCGATGGACGAACTCGATCGGGTCCTCCACCGTAATGATGTGATCCTTCCGGTGCAGATTCGCGTAGTCGAGCATCGCGGCGAGCGTGGTGGACTTGCCGGAACCCGTGGGCCCGGTCACAAGCACGAGCCCCTTTTTGAGCAGTGCGAATTTCTTCAGGACCGGTGGCAGGCCGAGTTCCTCCGCGGTGAGGACCTTGCTCGGGATGAGGCGGAAGACGGCCGCGATGCCCGACTTCTGGTTGAAGAAGTTCGCGCGGTAGCGGGCGAACCCGGGATACTCGTAGCCGAAGTCGACGTCGCCCGTTTCCTCGAAGTGTTTGATCTTCTGCTCGGGCGCGATTTCGTAGACGAGCGCCTTGAGGTCGTCGTTTTCCAAAGACGGCATGTCCACGCGAACGAGTTCGCCGTGGATGCGGAGCATGGGTGGGTTTCCGGTGGAGAGATGAAGGTCAGAAGCGTTCTGCTCCTTCATGAACTTAAAGAACGAGTCGATGCGGGCCATTTCGCCCGAATGAGAAAGCTAATAGGATGCCACCGCCGCGTGATGGGACCGCAAAGAGCGACAAACTTCAGTTAATCGTCGGGAGGAACCCCGCCCCGCCGCCCTCCGATCCTGCGAGGATCGAAAGCCCCACGCTCAGAACATCCGCCGAACACCCGTCTTTTCCGCTTGGAGCGCGTCGAGGGTGGAGCGGATTTGAGTGAGCAGCTTTTGCTGAGTGTAGGGCTTCGGCATGAAGCCGCGCAGCCCGCGGGCGAGCATGCTCTGGAGCCGGGTCTGTTCGGCAAAGCCGCTGCTCAGCACCACCGGGACTTTCGGATTGATCAGGAGCAGTTCGGCGAAGACGTCGGCGCCATCCATGATGGGCATGGTGAAGTCGAGGATGATCAGCGCGATCTGATCCTTGAGCTTGCGGTAGGTGTCGATCGCTTGGAAACCGTCCTTCGCCGTGATCACGCGATAGCCTTCGTCGGCGAGGACGCGCTGGGCGAGGACGGAGACGTATTCTTCGTCGTCCACGATCATGACCAGTTCCAGGGCGCCGGTTGGATTGTGAATGCGAATGTCGCCCATTCCCGCGAGGCTCGGCACGGGAGGAATCGCAGGGCGGATCGGCGCAGGCTCGGAGCTGTCGGCGGCCGGTGGTTCCGGTTTGATGCCGCCCATGCGATCGGACATGGCCTGGGTGACTCGGGTGGCCCGATCCACGCCATTTCGCAAAATGGAGAAATACTTTTCCACCTCGGGCGTCGTCGGGCACAGCGATTCGAGCATCTGGCTCGAGTTCGAGATGACCTGAAGCAGGTTGTTCAGTTCATTGGCCGTTGCCTTGGCCCACTGTTTGTCCTCGTGCTCTGGCATCGGATCAGGAGTTGGGGGAAGAGCCTACGCTTCCTCGTCCCGACACGCCCACCAGACGCACCCGAGAAAAGCAGCGACGACAAAGACAAACATCCCGAGAGTGAGCATAGGGGGGGAGTTTGTTTCGCATCATAACTTTAGGGTCAACATGATTCGTGCCGTTACGCTAGATTTTCAATCCGAAGAAGGCGGTGAAGACCTGTCGGTAGACGGCGCGCTTGATCTCCGGCAGCCAGGCGATCTGGAAATGGGCCGGGGCGATCCAGCGGTGCGCCTGAAACTCAGGGTGCGCGGTGTCGACCGTGATATCGCAGTCCTCGCCGTGGAAATCGCAGAGGAAGTAAAGCTGCTCCTTTCCATGGTAGCCCTTTTTCTGGCGCCGACCCTCGTAGAGGTAGCGGTAGGGACCGCGCTGTTCCACGATCGTGAAGTGACGAGGAAGGAGTCCGATCTCTTCGCGAAGTTCACGCGTCAGCGCCTGCTCCGGCGTCTCGCCGGGATCGACCCCGCCCTGCGGAAACTGCCACGCTTCCGCGACGCCGAGCCGTTCGCAGAGCAGGATATGGCCCGAGTCGTTGCGCAGAATCCCCGCGACATTCGCCCGGTATTTCACTTCTGTGGGATTGATGGAACTCAAGCGATTGGTCTCTTTTTTCGTCGTGACCCTGGTCGCGCTGGCCCTCTGGCTCGCCTGGCTCTGGCAACCGGAGCGGCAGGTGCGGCGGCACACGCGCGGGCTGTTGAAGGCGGTGGAAGGACGCCGGTGGAGCAAGGTGGAGGCATTGCTGGCGGACTCATACTCGGACCGCTGGGGGCATGACAAAGCGTTTGTGCTCGATGGCCTCCGCCAAGTGTTCGGCGGGTTTGTTTTCCTGACCATCGAACATCGCGAGGTCGGCGGCGACGTCGCGGGTGGAAAGCTCGCGGCGCAGGTAAAGAAGAGCGGGCAGGGGAATGTGGTCGCGCAATTCGTGATGACGACGGTGAATGAGCTCGGGGAGCCGTTCACCTTCACCTGGCACCGGCGTGGCGGTGGACCGTGGGACTGGGAACTCGTGAGCGTGGACCATCCGACGCTCGACCCAGCCAGGATGCCGCAGTTCTAGTCGGTCTCCACCTCACCGGGGCGGAGCACCCGGGCGCCGAAACCGCGGATCATTGCCTTCACCTCATCGAAGGACATTTCGCCCGGGAAGTCGAAGTGATCGACCCCCCCATCCGGCTGCGCCAGAAATTGATTCCCGCGGCGACGCAGATAGGCACTGAGAAACTGGGTGCTCGACCGGGGAACCACGCAACGCCACTTCTCGTCCGGAGTGCGGTAAATGGAGATTGTCGGCTGAACCATCGGCGGATGCGTCATAACGGATATGTCCTTCTCTGAGCAGGAAGGTTGCCGGAACGGCGCACTCCTTGGAGTCGTTCCGTTCCATCGGCCACGACGAGTTCCGCGTCCAGCGAAACCGCGTTGGTTTACTTCTTCGCGGCGGGTTTCGCCGGCGGCGCCTCGACGTATGGAGGATTGGTCAGCGCGCCTGGAGCGGCGCTGAGGAGGTTCGGCGGAGTTTCAGCTTTTACTTCCCCGAGCGCCCATTTGATTCCGCCGGTGAGCACGTCCTGGAAGATCGGATTGGTCCACACGTCCTCGCGGTGCCCCATGCTGGTGTAGAAGACGCGGCCCTGTCCCTCCCGCCGCACCCAGGTTGCAGGGTAGGGCGGGCGCTTGTATTCATTGTCCGTCATCCCCTCCGTCTCCTGCACGAGCAGCACGTGGATGTCCTGCGGGAAGTCCTTCAGCGAATACCACTCCTCCTGAAAAGCGAAGCCGTCCGCATACTTTTCGAGGCCGGGGAATTTCGGATCGATGCAGCGCATCTTCGCCACCTGCTGCTTGCCGTGCTTGATGAATTCGCCGCCGAGAAACTTCACGTAATCGTCCGCCTTCAGGCCGTGATTTGCGTAACGCTCCGGCCCCTTCTTGTCCTCGTTGTCCGTATGAAACGTGTCGCTCGCGCTGTGCGTGCCGACGAAACCTCCGCCGTTCCGCACATAGCTGAACAGCGCCTGCTTCCCATCTGGCGACATCGGCGGCTGCTGGTCCGTGCCCGCCGTGGTGAGGTCGCCCGTGGTGTAGAAAAAGATCGCGCCGAACTGCTCAAGATACGGCGTGGAAAAGAGCGACCCGTCTTTGGAAAAAGTAAACTCCCAGCCATTCGCCGCGCCGAGTTCCGTGAGGACCTTCTCCGCGTGGCTCGGCTGCCCGGTCTTGTAGCTGATCACGGAGTGTTCGAAGCCGCTGCTCTTCGAGAAAAAGAGGATCTTCTTCGCGCGATCAGCGGCGAAGGAGGAAGCGACGGTGCAGGCGAGAATGAGCGTGGTGAGGAGGCGGGGAGAGCGCATGGAGAGCCGATACCTTGGCGAAGCTTGCGCGAATGTCGAGTCTCCGCGCGCCGACGCCCGCGCGGCGCCGGTCGCGTGCCCGCACGCTCTCCACTTCACATCCGGCAACCGCTCCAGCGGCCTGTGCACAAACTCGCGTGGATCGAGCCGTCCAAGCTTTACCTGCGGTCTGTGACCGTCACACTTCTCCCCGCGCGGCGGTGATACGGGAACTCGGTGCACGCCCGCTCCGCGCCACCTCCGCCTCCGGAGACGTGCGACGGTCATGGACCGCCGCTCCAGCGCAGTGGGCTCCGTCCGCCCGAGGGGGGCGGCCTCCACGCGCTCCTGTCATCCTGAGGGGAGTGGAACGCAGCCGAAGGACCTCGGCCGCGAAAGGATCATGGATCTTCGCGTCATCCGAGGTCCCTCGACTCCGTTACACTCCGCTCGGGATGACAGCCACTCGTGACCTTCGGTCGTTCACCTGCAGAGTCGTGAACCCGCCGGAGGGGGCGTCTCATCCGTGGCCAGTCGTGTGATTCAAAGTGAGCGCAGTGCAGCGCCGGGCGGCTGGCCCGCGTTCCATCGATTCACTTTTCACCACGCCCCCGGTCGCCCCGAGGGCCATTCGGCACCGGGAGGAATCCCTTGTGAGCCGCCTCATCAATGGAAATGCTCGCTCCGTGGAAATAGGAGCCCAATGCGCAATTTCACGGTCCCCCGACCCGAAGCGCCGGAGCGGGCGAAATCATTTCGCCTCGGATTGCGAAATGATTTCGTCTATTGCTCGTCAGGCCCTTCCACACCCGCCCCATGAAACGCCCACTTCTCGCTCGGATCGTTCCGAATCGCTTCAAGCCATCGCTCTACTACCGCTACTACCACAGCCAACACGCAGACTGGCGAGGTCTCTTCGCGATCGCGCCTTTGGCGCTCGCGCAGAAAGTGGCTATGCATGGGTTGCTGCCGGGTGACGTCATCTCCGGTAATATTGCGTTCAACGGATTCTACGAGTTGGCGTTGTCGCAGAGGATCGTTCAACTGGCCCAGCGAGGAACCATGTTTGTCGATGTCGGTGCAAACATGGGATACTTTTCCCTCTTATGGGCGGGCGCGAATCCTCTCGGCCGGGTCATTGCCTTTGAAGCCGCCCCCCGCAATATCGCGCTGATTCAGAACAACATTTCTCAGAATCACCTCTCCGACCGGATTACGCTGGTGCCCAAAGCGGCAGGCGACCATTTGGGCACCATCACATTCGATGCTGGCCCCGCAGACCAGACGGGATGGGGCGGGATTTCCTCCACAGTCTCTTCGACGACCATCGACGTGCCACTGGTGCGACTGGATCAGGAATTGCCGGATTCGCCGATCGACGTTTTGAAGATCGATGTCGAGGGTGCGGACACGTGGGTTTTACTCGGCTGCGAAGCGTTGCTGAAGAAGAAGCGGATTGGCAGAATCTTCTTCGAGCAGCACAAAGGCCGCATGGAAGGACTCGGAATTTCCCCGGGAGAGGCGCAGACTTTCCTCCGTGACCTCGACTACACTTGCATTCCATTCGGAGGAGATGAAGGAGAGTGGACGGCATATCCGAACAACAAACCGGACTAACCACGAGCCGCAGCGGCGAGTCACCCGGAGAGAGAGATCTGTGGCCATTCAAAGGGGCGCAGAGTCGCCCGCTGAGAGGGTGGGAGCGGTCGTCGTTGGCTTCCGCAGATTCTTCAGTCAGGAAATCTGCGCTCCTCGGCGAAAGCTGCGGATGGAATCGCCAGCATGGGAAAGGTGGGAAAGGGTCAGGTCGTGCATCTTGACAGAGGGAAGAGGAATGAGGAGCAAAGTCGGGTATGCCAAGACGGACGGGACTCGAATTTCCGGGAGCGGTGTATCATGTGTTGGACTGGGGCGACCGGCGGGAGGCGATTTTTCTGGACGACGATGACCGGAGGTATTTTCTCAGGCGGTCGGCGAAGCCTGTGCGATGACCGGGTCGCGGGTGCGCTGGCCAGCCCGACACGGGACTGGGGGCAGCGTTTCATCGGCGTGCAGGGAGAGGTCCTCGTATTTCACGCTGCGTCACAGCCGCTCGATCATCACATGGTCGGGCGCGGGTCCCCGCCCGTCGTGGCTGACGCGCATGCCATAGCCCTCCACCGCTGAGTCGGCGGAGGGGAATCGGGAAGCCGGCGGGTGGGCGAGCCGCCGGATCCAGTCCGCGCCGGTGAGCTGGCTGCCGTGGTCGCTGTTGAAAATCCCGGCCACTGTCGCGGTCACTTCCACCTGCGCCCGCGCCGCCACCGCGCGTTTCAAGATTGGTTTGAGGTGAAACGCTCTCCGCTTCACATTCGGCGGAGCGTGCGGCACTGTGACTCAGTCATGAACCGGTCGCTCCTTCGCTTCGCCTCCATCCTCACCATTTTCATCCTCGCCTCCGGCTGCCGGAAAAAGGACGAGGACGCCGATCTCGCTGAGGAGGCGGAAAAAGCGCTGCCGCCGACGGAGCAGGTGACGAAGGAAGACGCGGCCGCCCCTTCCTCCGTGCGGCCACCGATCGACGGCACCGCGGGGAATGCCGACTTCGAAGTGTGGTTCAAGAAGCACAAGCTCGATCTCAATGATCCGAAGATGCTCGACGCCGATCCGGATGGCGATGGGTTCAGCAACCGCGATGAATTTCTCGCCGACACTGACCCGAACGATCCCGGCGCCGTTCCCGGTCAGCACCCGCAGATGCGCCTGAAGGAATTCACCGAGGTGCGGCTTCCGCTCGTCGTCGAGGCGGTGGAAGGCGGCAAGGCACGCATCCGCCGCACCGATGCGGAGGACAAGACGGAGAGCGTAAAAGTGGGCGATACGATTCGCGGGCTGCCGCTCACCGTGCAGCGAGTGGAGCAGATCAGCGACACGGATAAGGAAGGGCATCCCATCGACCGCTCGATCGTGGTCCTCGAAGACAGCGGCACCAGGGAACGCCTCACGTTGGTCAAGGACATGCGGGCGCGGACCGCCGCGTCCTTTGCCATCCTCACCTCGGCGGATGGCCGGACGGTGAAGGTGAAGCAGGACGAAGTCTTCCAGTGGCCGGGCGCCGGTGGTGGGAGCTACAAAGTGATCGATCTCCGCGAAGACCAGGTGGTGCTCCAGCAGATCGACAACAAAAAGATGTGGACCGTTCCCCGCAGCGAGAAGCCAGCGGGCGCGCCCGCGCCGCAGTAGCCCGGAGGGATTCCGCGGGAGGGAGTGGGCGTGATTAAAAGCGAGTCCACTGCGCCTCAGGGCAAGGGCCTGACCCAAGCCAGCCCAGGGCAAGCGACGCAGGAGCGCCGCCCTGGGATTTCCGGTCACAGAGGGCAAAGCCCCAACGGGGCGCGACAAATTCCCGCGTCTTGCGCGTGTTGTTTCGCCCCCTTGGGGCTGGATTCGTTTCTTCCTGTCCCCCAGGGCGGCGCTCGTTCCTCGCTTGCCCTGGGCTGGCTTGTGCCGGGCCTTTGGCCCACAATCCTCCGAATCACATTTAATCACGCCCGGAGGAGATTCGCTCCGCTTTGCTCCTTTGCGAGAGCCCGGTGGAAGTGCCATGCTGACGACCCGCTTTCCCATGGAACTGCAAAACCAAATCCACGACTTCGGTCGCCGCGCCCGCGCTGCGGCGCGTCTGTTGCGCCAGTGCTCCACGGACCAAAAGAACCGCGGCATCCTCGCCATGGCCGACCAGGTGCTGGCCGCGCAGGAGGAGATCCTCGCGGCAAATCGCGCGGACCTCGACGCCGCGCAGGCCGACGGATTGAGCGCGGCGATGATCGACCGGCTCACCCTCGATCCGAAACGCCTCGCGAAAATGGCCGACGGAATCCGGGAAGTCGCTGCGTTGCCCGACCCCGTGGGCGAGATCATCCGCGACTGGACGCGCCCGAACGGCCTGCGCATCCAGAAAAAACGCGTCCCGATCGGAGTGGTCGGCATCATCTACGAATCGCGTCCCAATGTGACCAGCGACGCCGCCGTGCTCTGCCTGAAGACCGGCAACGCGACGATCCTGCGCGGAGGCCGCGAGAGCATTCACTCGAACGTCGCGATTGCCAAAGCACTCAGTGCGGGTTGCGCGGCGGCCGGACTGCCCGCGGATGCGATCCTGCTCATCCCCACCACGGATCGCGAAGCCGTGCGCGTGATGTGCGAGATGGACCAGTATCTCGACTGCATCGTGCCGCGCGGCGGCAAGAACCTCATCGAGGTGGTGGTGAGTCACGCCCGCATGCCCGTGATCAAGCACTACGACGGCATCTGCATCATGTATATCGACAAGGATGCCGAGGTCGCCATGGCCGAGAGCATCGTGCTGAACGCGAAAGTGCAGCGTCCGGGCGTGTGCAATGCGATCGAGACCGTGCTGGTTCATCGCGACATCGCAGAGAAGTTTTTCGCGCAGGCCGGCCCCGCCTTGCTTCAGGCGAAGGTGGAAATCCGCGGCGACTTCGCCACGCGCGCTCTGCTGCCCGAGGCAAAGGCGGCGACGGCGCAGGACTACCGCACCGAATTTCTCGACCTGATCCTCGCGGCGAAGATCGTGGCCGATGTCGATGAGGCGATCACCCACATCGAGGAGAATGGTTCCCACCACAGCGACGGCATCGTCACCGCGAATGCGCAAACGGCGGAGCGATTCCTCGCGGAGGTGGACAGCGCGACGGTCTACTGGAACGCCAGCACGCGCTTCACCGATGGCGGCGAATTCGGCTTCGGTGCCGAGATCGGCATCAGCACGGACAAGCTCCACGCCCGCGGCCCGATGGCATTGGAAGAACTCACCACCTACAAATATGTGCTTCGTGGAACCGGCCAGATCCGCGGTTGATGCCACGGCGAGACGGCGCTTCCCAAGCCGCCGTGGCTGTGGCAACTAGACCCGCTCGAAAATGAGCCGGCCCCCCCTCAACGCCACCGTCGACCTCGATCGACTCGACGCCCTGCTGCGCCGGGCGCTCGTCTTCAATCACATCGAAGACGGCATGATCGTCACCGACGGGGCAGGCCGCATCGTGGACTGGAATGCGGGTGCCGAACGCATCTTCGGCTGGACCCGCGATGAGGTGCGCAACTCCACCCCGGAGATCTTTCTCAGCGCGCCCGGCGCCGCGCCGGTGCTTCGCTCGATGCTTACAGCCATCGAAAGCGAGGGTCGGTGGTCGGATCAGTTCGGCTTCGTCCGCAAGGACCGGACCCATGGTTCCTGTGAGGCGGTGGCCGTGCCGCTGCGCGACGGATCGGGTGAGGTTCTGGGCATCCTCATGGTGATCGCGGAGAGCCACGCCGATGGGCAGGAAATGGCGCTGCCGGTCGAAGCCGCGCGCGCGCTGGCCAGCGGCGACTCGCCGCTCGGCGACGAGCGTTATCTCCTCCGGTCGCTCATCGATGCGGTGCCCGACCCGATTTTTTGCAAAGACCGCGAAGGCCGCTACCTGCTCCGCAATCGGGCCGATGAAAAGATGTTCGGACGCTCCGGCATCGAGGCGCTCGGCACGACCGTTTTCGACTTTCCCGGTCTGTCCGAGCACGCCGCGGCTTATCACGCGGATGATATGCAGGTCGTCCGGACCGGCCAGCCCATCATCAATCGCGAGGAACCCTTCGTGCGTCCCGATGGAACCTCCGGCACCTTTCTCACCTCGAAGTTCCCGCTTCGCGATCGGGCAGGCGAGATCATCGGCCTCGTCGGGATCGCCCGCGACATCAGCCCGATCAAGCTCGCGAACGCCGAGCTCGAGGAGGCGCGCAACCGGCTCGCGGACCATGTGGAAAACTCCCCGCTCTGCGTGATCGAGTGGAATCCAAACTTCCGCATCATGCGCTGGGCGGGGCAGGCGCAGAAGATCTTCGGCTGGACCGCCGAGGAGACAGTCGGAAAGCATTTCTCGGATTGGGCGTTCGTGTATCCGGAGGATCAGGCGAAAGTCGCGGAGATCGGCGCCCGCCTCACCGATGGCCGCGACCAGCGCAACGTCTGCCACAATCGCAACCTGACCAAGACCGGCCGGGTGGTCCACTGCGTGTGGCAAAACTCCGTGCTCCGGGATGCCAGTGGCCGCCCCACTTCGATTCTCTCGCTCGTGCAGGACGTGAGCGACCGCGTCCTCGCCGAACAGACCGGCCGCAAGGCATCGCTCGAGCGCCGGGGACTCGAGCGCAAACTGCAGGAATCCCAAAAGCTCGAAAGCCTCGGCGTGCTCGCGGGCGGCATCGCGCATGACTTCAATAACCTGCTCACCGGCGTGCTGGGGAATGCCAGCCTCGCCCGCATGGACCTGCCGCAGGACTCGCCGATTCAGAGTTATCTACAGCAGATCGAGATCGCTGCCACGCGGGCTGGCGATCTTTGCAAGCAGATGCTCGCCTACTCCGGCAAGGGCCGCTTTGTCGTCAAGAATGTCGACATCAACGCGCTCATCGCCGACACCACCCGCCTCCTCGAGGTCTCGATCAGCAAGCGCGCGGTGCTCAAATTCCACCTCGGTGAAGGGCTGCCTCCGGTGCTCGGCGACGCCACCCAACTCCGGCAGGTGATCATGAACCTCGTCATCAATGCCTCCGAGGCCGTGGGCGAAAAGAGTGGCTTCATCAGCATCACCTCCGGCCTCACCCGCGCGGATCGCGCCTACCTCGCCGGCTCCCACTTCGCACCCGATCTGCCGGAGGGCGATTACATCTATGTCGAGGTCGCCGACAATGGCGGCGGCATGTCGCCCGAAGTGCAGGCCAAAATATTCGATCCCTTTTTCACCACGAAATTCACCGGTCGCGGCCTCGGCCTCGCCGCGGTGCTCGGCATCGTCCGCGGGCACAAGGGCGCGCTGAAAGTCTTCAGCGAACAAGGGTGGGGGACCACCTTCAAAATCCTCCTCCCCTGCACGGAAGGCACGGCCGAAGAAACCCCCGACGAGATCGCGATGGCTCCCGCCTGGCGCGGTTCCGGGCGCGTGCTCGTGGTGGACGATGAGGAGACGGTGCGCGTGACGACGGCGCGAATGATCGAGGCCTGCGGCTTCACCACGCAGCTCGCGCCGGATGGCCGGGAGGGCGTCGCAGCGTTTCGGGAAGCTGGCGGCAATTTCGCGCTCGTGGTGCTCGATCTCACCATGCCGCACCTCGACGGAGCGGAAGCGTTTCGCGCGATCACGGAGTTCAAGCCCGACGCCCGGGTGCTCCTGATGAGTGGCTTCAACGAGCAGGAAGCGATCGCGCGTTTCACCGGCAAGGGCCTCGCCGGCTTCATGCAAAAACCATTCACCTTCCCCGTCCTGCGCGAGAAGCTTCAGAGCATCCTCGGCTGAGCGCCCGCCACTTCTGAACGCGCTTCGCCGGTTGCCTCACCGCAATCTTCACCCGCGTCGGAAGGCGAAGGTGA
>JANPHH010000061.1:0-3120 GCA_031424375.1 Chthoniobacter sp.
GCTGGCGCACGGAACTGAACGTTCAACACATCACTCAATCCATCACTCATATGACCATGACCATCGAACGCGCAAACAAACCAAACCCGCAACTCGCTGCCTATATGCATTACGTCTCGGACGAAGGGATCAACCTCGACCGTTTTGTGGAGCAGGGAGGCCGGCTCCTCGGCAGCGAGGAGTCCGCGAGCCTCGCCGGCGAATTCCCCGCGCTCCGCGAAAAGATCAACGCGTTGCGCACCGAACTTCCGCTCTTCGCGCGGCAGCTTGAATTCCTTGCAGGTTTCTTCGAATCCGACACCGCGAAACAGTTTGAGCAGGCGCGGAACGAGACTGCCTTCGCACTGCTCTACGCCGTGAAGGACAACGACATGATGCCGGACACCATGCCCGGCGTCGGCTATCTGGACGACGCGGCGGTGACGAAGATTGTCCTCTCGCGCCACGCCGATGTCTTCGAGCGACACTGCACGGTGCATGGCATCGCGTGGAGTGATCTCATCGAGACGGACGACACTCCCTGATCAACCTCGGGAATTGGAACGCATGAGTGCACCAGCCCCAACGTCATCATCGGCAGTATCCCGCCTGAAGCGCTTCGCGACGTGGGCACTCCCACGGACCGTGACGCATGTTTTCGTCGGCATCGCCATCCTGCTTCTGGATTTGGTCACGGGTCCGTATCTGCTGTTCCCGATTCTCTTTGTCATCCCGGTGGCATTGGCAGCGTGGTATTGCGGACCGCGGCTGGCCTATGCGCTCGCTGTCCTGCTGCCGCTGGGGCGGTTCTTCATTGCCGAGTTTGTGGACCACCCGTCGCCGGTGGTGTTCATGGCGGCAAACTGTCTCATCCGCATCGCCGTGCTCGCTTGCATGGCGTTTCTTGTCAGTCGCACGGCGCGGCAGACCAGAGAGTTGGAGGATCGGGTGAATGCACTCGTCACCGTCTGCGCCTGGTCGCGAACCGTCGAATACGAGGGCGACTGGATCTCCTTCGATAAATACCTGCTCAAGCGATTCAACGTGAACACAAGTCACGGCATCTCCCCCGCGGAGGCGGAGAAAGTGTTCGGCCCCCTCGGCGAGGACGACACCGACGCGGAATCGCCGGAACCGGCTGCTCCCACCGCAACAACCCGCACCTGAAATCACAACTCCTGTATCCTATGAAATGGTCATTCAAAATCGCTCGCATCCTCGGAATCGACGTGTTCCTGCACGCCACGTTCCTGCTCATCCTTGCCTTCATCGGCGTGGCTCACTGGACGGCGCACGACTCACTCGCCGCCGTGATCATCGGAGTAGGCTTCTTCGTCGCGCTCTTCGCGTGCGTGCTGCTGCATGAATATGGACATGCGCTCATGGCGCGCCGCTTCGGCATCGCCACGCGTGACATCACACTGCTGCCCATCGGCGGAGTCGCGCGGCTGGAGCGGATGCCGGACAAACCAATCCAGGAACTCTGGGTCGCGCTCGCCGGCCCGGCGGTGAACGTGGCCATCGCTGTGGGACTCGCCGTCTGGCTAACGGTCACCGGTTCGTGGGAACCGCTTGGCTCGCTCAGCACGACCGGCGGCGGATTCGCCGAGCGCCTGCTCGCGATCAATGTCGGACTCGTGCTGTTCAACATGATCCCCGCCTTTCCCATGGACGGCGGCCGGGTCCTCCGCGCGCTCCTGGCGCTGCGGATGGAATATGCCCGCGCCACGCGCATCGCGGCGACCATCGGCCGCGGGCTTGCCGTCGTGTTCGGGTTCGCCAGCCTGTTCTCGAATCCGTTCCTGGTCCTCATCGCGGTGTTCATCTGGATCGGTGCCACGCAGGAATCCGCGGCGACGGATGCGAAGGCGACCATCGGCGGACTGCCCGTGAGCGAAGCGATGCTCACCGACTTCCGCACACTCGCGCCGGAGGACACGCTCGGCGACGCCACGCGAATGCTCATCGAAGGTTCGCAGCAGGATTTCCCGGTGCTCGATGGCGACCGTGTCGTCGGCGTCCTCACCCATGCGCGCCTTTTCGAGGCCCTGCACGAACACGGCGAATGGACGCTGGTGGCCGAGGTGATGGACCGCGACTTCCGCACGGTCACTCCGGATCAGAGTCTCGACGCCGCGCTCTTCGAGAGCGAGCCAGGCTGCACTGTCATCCCAGTCCTGAACCACGGAGAAATCGTGGGGCTGCTCACCGCCGAGAACGTCGGCGAACTGCTCATGATCCGATCCGCACGCGTGCGCCGCGCCACACCGCCGCCGATCAGACGCTCCGGCTATGCCCGCCGCTTCTGAATCAAAATGATCTACATCCGCAAATTCTTCGTCGCCCTCGTGGGCGGAACTCTCCTCGCCGTCGGAGTGGCGATGATCGTGCTGCCCGGGCCGGCCATCATCGTCATCCCCATCGCGCTGGCGATCCTCGCGCTGGAGTTCGCATGCGCGCGGCGGTGGCAGGCCCAGTTCCGTGAACGCATCAAATCAATCGTGGGAAAGAAAACTAACTGACAATGACTGACAACCTCTGGCTCTGGATTGGCTTCAACGCCTTCGTCCTCGTAATGCTCGCGCTCGACCTGGGCGTCTTCCACCGGAAGGCGCACGTGGTGAGCTTTAAGGAATCGATCGCGTGGACCGTCGTCTGGGTCACGCTCGCGCTGCTCTTCAATCTCGGTGTCGCGCACTACATGGGCGACCAGAAGGGGCTCGAATTCTTCACCGGCTACGTGATCGAGAAGTCGCTCAGCGTAGACAATGTCTTCGTCTTCGCGCTGCTCTTCTCCTACTTCGCGGTGCCGCCGCTGTATCAGCACAAGGTGCTCTTCTGGGGCATCCTCGGCGCGCTCGTCATGCGGGCGGTCATGATCTTTCTCGGCGCGGCGCTCATCGCGAAATTTGCGTGGATCATCTATGTCTTCGGCGCGTTCCTCATCCTCACGGGCATCAAGATGATCGTGAAGCGCGAGGAGGAAATCCATCCCGAGCGGAACCCACTCGTACGCTGGTTCAAGAAGCTCATGCCGGTGACGAGCGACTATCGGGGCGACAAGTTCTTCGTCCGCGAAAACGGCATCCGCATGGCCACGCCGCTCTTCGTCGTGCTGCTGCTCATCGAGTTCTCGGATCT
>JANPHH010000062.1:0-26463 GCA_031424375.1 Chthoniobacter sp.
CGACCGGTAGGCGAGTTCGGCTTGATCGGTCTGGCCGACCCGCTCGGCGTAGCCGCCGAGGAAGCGAATCTGTTCCGGGCTGGCCGACGCGGCGACGTGGGCTCGCCGCCAATGCAGGTCGGCGGCGCTGGTTCGACCGAGCTCCATCGAAGCCCGAGCGAGGAAGAGTTCGGTGTAGACTTCATCGAGCGGGACCGCTTTGCCTTGCAGCACTTCCTCGATCTCCGTCCACCGTTTCTGCTGCGCCATGGCATCGAGCGTGACGAGGAGAAAATCTTTGCGTTTCATCGCTTCCTCGAGCGGGAGGAGATCGAGCGTTCGCTTGCACTCGTTGCGGCTGTTCAGCCACACGCCAAAGGTGCGTTGGGAAAGAGCGTCGGCTTTTTTGTATTGTTCGACCGCCGCGTCGAGGAGCGCATCGCGCTGCTCGGGGTGGGCCGCGATCTCCAAGTCGAGGGCGATGAGCCGGTGTTGTTCGGAAGCCAGGGGGTGGTTGCGCAGCCCCATGATGACGGTCGACTTGTGCCGATCCGGAAGGTCCTTCCGCGTGGAGAGAAAGACGAGCGCTTCGAGCCCGGGACGTTCCCGGCTCTCGGTCAGTTTGACGAGCGTTTCGAATCCCGCTTCGCGCGCCCCAACCCGCGGGGTCTCGCACTGGAGCAGGCCGAGGAGAAGCTTTCCCTGGGTGCTGGCCGGATCGGCAGCCAGCGCGCGTTCGGCAAACTTCAGCGCCTGCTCTGAGTTTTTTTCCGCAGCAGCCCATTTGGCCGCGGCGCGAAGATTTTGGGGATCATTAGGCGCCTCGGCGAGGAGGCCCTCCATCGCCCGGCGGGCCTGCGGGATCATGTCACTCCGCAAGAGATCCTCGACCTGCATGCGGCGATCCGCGGGGGTGAGCGCATTTGCCTCGGCGAGCATGTCCCAGAACGTCAATGCTCCCGCGGAGTTTCCGGTCAGGCTCTGCAGGCGGGCCACCGCGCGGATCGCCGTTGGCTCTGCGGGTTGGATTTGGTAGGCGAGCGAGGCCTTGATCTGGGCGGCCTGCCAGTTCTCTGCATTGAGATCGACCTCGGCCTTCGTGGCGTAGCGCCGCGACCTCCAGAAGCTGATCTCGCGGAGGGCCGGCTTGATTTCGAAGAGGGCCGCTCCGAGGACCACCACGATCCAGACTCCGAGGATCATCGCGGTGCGGCGACGTTTTTTTGCCGCTTCGAGCTGGGGGGCCAGCTTTTTCAGCGCGGGATTGGGGCGTGCGTTCATTTGCAGAAGCGAGGAACTTCTAAAGGGGCGTGCTTCGACAGGGGAATCGAGCATCGCTCAGGCATCATAGCAACTGATGGCTTTCCTGACAGCTTTTTCGGGGCGAATCTGACCGCAGCATCCGGCCCATGGAGCGCGCCTCGATCCCATGATCAGCCGACCCAGTTTGCGCTGGACGAGTTTTTTCGGTCGCCACGGTCCCGTTGGCCGGAGGAATGCTTTCAGGCTCAGGAACGCCACCGACCGTGTGTGAATTTATCGTTACTTTTGCGAAACTCTAGAATCCAAATGCAAGTTTCGATTTGCATTGAACGCCACCTTCCTCTAGTCCGCTACGGCTTTGCGCCCTCCATTCCATCCATTTTCTTCTCCGAGCGCGCCGCATCTTGATCGAGTGAAATCCCTCCCCCTCCGAAATTCGCACGCGCAGAAGTTCCGCCACCCGTTGGCGCTGTTGGGTTGCGTCATGCTGGCATCGATTGGTTTTGCGCAGGATCTCCCCAGGCCTTCGATCTCCCGGGCGCGAGACGCCAGCGGCCCCATTTCGCGTCCCTACAATCTAAAGATCGGCCCGGTCGCCTTCTCTTCATCCGCAGGCTTCGGTTTGGAATATCTGGACAATCTCAACCTGAGCGCGACGGACCGGACGGGCGATCTCGTGCTCCGGCCATGGCTGGGCCTCAACGCGGTCTGGCAGGCGACTCGTCTGAACAGTCTCGAGTTTCGAACCACGCTCGGATACACGAAGTATCTTTCCCACCCCGAACTCGACTCGCAGAACCTGCTGGTCTCCCCGGATTCCGCGTTGAAATTCAATCTTTTCATCGGCGATGTGAAGATCGTCTTCAGCGAGCAATTTGGGTTTCAGGACGATCCGATCGGAGACGGCTCGGTGTCCAACGTCGCAGCGCTCAGCCGCTTCACGAACACGATCGGCGTCAACGCCCTCTGGGATCTCAACGATGTCATCTGGTCGCTCGGCTACAACCACTACAATCTATACACCACTGGCGGTGCTTCCACCACCGACACGAGCCTGAACAACAACGCCAGCGCGCTCGACCGCTCGACGGATCAATTCGCGAGCGCCGTCTTCCTCAAGCTCGCTCCCACCACCGGACTCGGCCTCGAAGGGACGGCATCCTATACTGCCTACCCGAAGAATTCGCGGGGCGACTCCACGGTCTACACCCTCGGTCCGTTCATCGATTTTCAGCTGACCGCCTACACCCGCATCATCCTCAGCGGTGGTTACCAGCTTTACAGTTCGCAAAGCGGCAGCGCCGGTCAGGACCCCACGCAGTTTGGTTCTCCGGTCGGAATTCCGGGGATCAGCGGCTTCGGGGTGCAGACGCCCCGCAGTTCGGAAAGCCGGCGCTCGGACTCCGACGGAAGCGGATACTACTTCACCATCGCCGTGTCCCACCGGCTGAACCGCTACTACTCGGACCGCCTGGTCATCGGCCGCGAGTTTCAGACCGGATTGCTCTCCGATCGCACGATCAGCACGTTCGTGAACTATTCGTCGACCTTTCAACTAACCCGCCGCCTGACCCTCGCTACGTCGATCGGCTACGAACAGTCCACGCAAACCTCACAGTTTGCGCGCTCTTTCGGCGGCGCGACGCTGCCCGATTTCAATCGCCTTTCCTTCGGCCTCAACTCCGGCTTCCAGATAACGCGGAAGCTCAACGTGGGCATCGCCTACCAGTACACCTCGCGCACCGGCGACTCGGCGCTTCAGGAGTACACCCAAAATCGTCTTTCACTGCAATTTGGCTATCAGTTCTGACCGCGCTACATTCGCAGCCCTCCCTATGCTCTCTCCCGCCCCGTCCCCTACCACGCGCCTCCCCGCCGCACTCGCGCGTGCGATGGCGTTTCTGATCACCGCGACCACTCTCGTCGCCCAGGATAATCCCGGAGGCACCCCGCCGAAACCTGCTGCGACGGCGAATCGGGAATCCACCAGCGCAAACACGGTCGCCCAAACCACGTCGATGGACGTACTCAACGATGTGATCAAACTCGGAATCGGCGACCGGGTCAGCTTTCGCATCGTGGAAGACAAACGCGAACCCATCCCGCTGATCGTCACGGAGTCCGGAGAAATGGAGATCCCGCTGATCGGTCGAGTGCTCGCCAGCAGCAAAACGTGCAAACAGCTCGCCCGGGAAATCAAGCCGATGCTCGAGAAGGATTATTTTTTCCAGGCCACGGTAATTATCGGCCTCGACTCGATCGGCACCAAATCGCGGGGGAAAGTTTACCTCACCGGACAGGTCCGCAACCAAGGCGGCATGGAAATCCTCCCGGATGAAGAACTCACCGTTTGCAAAGCCATCCTTCGTGCCGGCGGCGTCGCCGATTTCGGGAACAAGAAGAAGGTGAAACTCATCCGCAAGAAACCCGGCGACCCCAACGGCACGACCACGACGATCATCGACGTGGCCGAAATTCTCGAGAAGGGGCGGATCGAAAAAGACATCGTGGTTGAACCCGGAGACCTGATCGTGGTCCCAGAAAAGCTCATCAACTTCTAACCCCCAACACACCGTGGAAAAGTCGCAACAATCATTCTCGTCGATCTGGACCGCGGCCCGCGTCCAGCTCTTTCGCTATTTCGGCAACCTCAAGAAGCGCTGGTGGATCCTGGCGCTGACGATCAGTATCAGCCTGTGCGGCGCTGCGTGGTTCGTGTCGCAGCTTCCGCCCGCCTACTTCTCCCAGGGCCGCCTCATGGTCAGCGGCCAGATCCGCATCAGTGAAGGCGCGATGTACACCGAGGAGTTGGTGAATTTCTTCGGCACTCAGGTGGAACTGATGAAGAGCGGCGAGGTGCGCAAGCGCGCCGCCGCCCGCGTGCGGGGCCTGCGGCCGGACATCGCGCCGGAGGAGGTGAAGTTGGAGGTGGGTGTTGCCAAGGGATCATCGCTTTTCATCATGAGCGTCACGGGGCAGTCGCCGCTCTACACTCAGGCCTATCTCGACGCGGCCATGGAGGAATTCATGGCGATGAAAAAAGAGATGCGCGAGCAGAAATCGGTCAGTACCAGCGCGGTCATCGCCGACGAACTGGTTCGCCTCGAAAAGGAAATGGCGAAGGAAGAGGAGTCCATGCACGACTTCCAAAAGGAGAACAACATCGGCTTCCTGCATGAAGAGGGAAACAGCGCGGGCGTCTACCTCGCCGGCCTCAACCGCCAAATGGCCGAACTCAAGACCGAATACGATCTTCTCGCCCTGCTCGATCTCGACCAGACCGTCGATCGGCAAGCCACCGGCGAGCGCAAGGAAACCGCGCCGATCGCCCAGTTTGGCCCCATGGCCGACTACCAGAAAGCCAAGCAACAGGCGCAAGCCCTCAAAGCCGAACGCGACAATCTTTCCCGCGTTCTCAAGCCCAAGCACCCGATGATGGTGGCCTACAACGACGAAATCACCAAGAGCGAACGCCTCATCGAAACCTTCCGCCAGCAAAGCGTCGACACCCTGAAAAACCGCCGCGAATCACTCCGGCTGCAAATGGAAAACCTCGCCGGCGTGAGCAAGCAGTGGGAGGAAAAAGCCCTCGACCTCAGCCGCCGCATCGCGGAATTCGACAAGATCAAATCCAAGAGCGAGCGCACCAAGAGCCAGTACGACCGCCTGCTCGCCAGCCTGCGCAGCGTCGACGTGACCAAGGCCATTCCCGAAGACACCATTTCCGTGCTGGAAAAAGCATCGCCCGCCCTCTCGATCCGGCCCGGTCTCGCGAAGATCATGTGGATCGGCTTCGGCATCGGCGCTCTCGCCGGCCTTGGCATCCTCTTCATCATCGATCGCCTCGACGACCGCATTGAGTCGTTCATGGAGTTCCGCAGCATCTTCAAAGAAAACCTCCTCGGCCAGATCCCGCGCGAAGACACCAAGGGCGACCTCGCCCTACTGCAGCCGGACGACAGCCGCCATGCGCTGCTCGAGTGTTTTCGAACTTTGCGATCTTCGATCATCTTTTTGCCGGTCGATGGCGTGCGGCCGAAGACGCTGCTCATCACCAGCGCAACACCCGGCGAAGGCAAGACCACGATCTCCTCGAACCTCGCCATCTCCCTCGCCTTCTCCGGCGCCAAAACGTTGCTCGTCGACGGCGATCTTCGTCGTGGTCGTTTGCATGAAGTATTCGGCGTGGACGGCAATGTCGCCGGCTTCTCCAAGGTCCTCCAGCAACGCGTCCCGTGGCGCGAAGCGATCATCGCCACGCACATCAACAACCTGCACATCCTCCCGCGCGGCAAGCCGCTCGCGCATCCCTCGGAGCATTTCCTCAGCAAGACGGCCGATCAGTTCCTCCAGGAGACCTACTCCCAGTTCGACTACGTCATCTTCGACTCCGCACCCGTCATGGCCGCGGACGACGCGCTCAGCTTCGCCCCGAAAATCGACGGCACGATCTTCGTGCTCCGCTTCTCCGCCTCCTCCTCCCGCCTCAGCCGCAAGGCGCTCGATCTCCTGATCCAGCGCCAGGTCAATCTCCTCGGCGTCGTCTGCAACGACGTAAAGCTCTCCGAGTCCGACTACGGCTACGGCTACTACTACCAGTATTCGGAGCACTCCGCGCGGCAGCGCGAAGCCGAGGACGCAGAGGAAGCCGAGAAAACCGGCGCGTGACCCTGCGCCAGTCGCACGGTGTTGACCCAGTCGCCCGGCAGCCCATTCCGCGCCTGATCTCCCTCATCGGGATCGGCGGGCCGGGCGGTTCGGACCTCACCGAATTCCACCTCCGCTTCGGCTCGGCACCGCAAGACTCCGATGACGCCACCACGGCCGCACGACTCCGCGGTGGGCACCGCGAAAACTCGGGCGAGAATCTGATTCCGGAAATGGCTCGCGCCGGCTTGAATCTCGTCGCCACCCGTCGGGAGTAACCGCAGCAATCTCCGCGTTCGCACCGCCGCCGTGAAGCCCACCGTGGCCCTCCTCTCTGCTCTCCCAAACGCGACCCGCCTGCGGGCGTGGATCGAAACCCTGTCGCATTTCGCCATCGGGCAGGTCGCCAGTCAGGTGATCCAGTTCGCCGGCGGCTTTCTGCTGCTCCGCTGGATGAGCTACGAATCCTACGCGCAGTTCGGCCTTGCCATGGGCTTTCAGCAAGTCCTCGGGCAACTCGTCGACCTCGGCTTCTCGGGTTCCATCATCGCGCTCGTGGGCGATCGCGTGCGGGATCGAGCCGTCGTGGGAAACTACGTTCAGGCGGCATGGGCGCTGCGCATCCGCATGATGCTCATCCTCGGTCCCATCTCGGCGCTAGCCTTCGCCTGGTTTGCCCGCGTCCACGGGTGGGCGTTGTCATCCAGCGTGGCGCTGTTTCTCTCGATCGTGGCCGGGCTCTACTATCAGGGCATGGCGTCCACCTACGGACCCGTGCTCCTGATGCAAAGCGCCATGCGACAGGCATTCGCACCGCCTGTCTTATTGAACGGCGTCAGGCTCTTCATTGCGTGGATCCTGCACCTGGCCTCCGCGCTCAGCGCCGCGGCGCTCTGCTGGCTGAGCGTCATCGTCTCTTTCCTCACCGGCCGGGCTTACGCCAAATCCGCCCGGCCGCATCTCGTCATCCCGGCTCACGTCGACCCGGCCATCACTCGCGAGTTTTGGCGCTACCTTGCGCCACTGCTCCCCGGCCTCATTTTCTATGCTGTGCAGGGTCAGGTTCAGGTCTTCCTCATTTCGATGTTTGGCAAGAGTCAGCAACTTGCCGAAGTGGCCGCCCTCGGGCGGATCGGCCAGCTTTACCTTTTCCTCAGCGCCTTCAATGGCGCCGTGCTCATTCCTTACATCGCTCGCGTCCCGACCAAATTCATCGGCAGCCGCTACCTCTTCGTCGTCACCATCGCCACCGCCATCGCCGCGGCCATCACCCTCGTCGCGTTTCTGCTCCCGGCACCTTTCCTCTGGCTGCTCGGGCCGAAGTATCAGAACCTCCAGTCCGCACTCGGGCTCAGCGTCGCCGCCTCTTCGCTCGCCTATCTCACCGCGACACTCTACGCGCTCAACAATGCGCGGCGCTGGGTCTACCACACCACCGGCATCATCAACATTTCCGGCATCATCGCCCTCCAGGCCATCCTCATTTGCACGATGCGGCTCGATACCACTCGAAACGTCATGCTCCTCTCCGTGATCACCGGCGCGTATCCCATCGTTCCATTCCTCGTCACCGCACTCATCGGCTACCGCCGCGACCGCGCCAGTCTGGCGAATGAGGCGCCCGCCAGCACCGCAGCGTGACCGTCATCTCTCGCGGCATTGCCATCGACCCTCCGCCCGGATAAAGCGTTCCTCCCCTTTTTCCTCCACAGATGTTCCACCATACCCGATGAGCCTTCCCGAGTTCGCCCCCAGCGCCTGTCCCGCGTGCCGGCACTCCGACTCGACGGCGCTTGAGACGGTCGACCTCGCCGAGCAGCACCGTTCCTACTCGCGCGACCCCGCGATCCAGGCACAACTCACTGCCGCCGCCGGAATCCCCGGCGATCGTTACACCATGCGCCGGTGCGACCGCTGCGGCCTTGAGTTCGCCCATCCCTTTCGCGCGCCGGGCGAGCCGTGGTACGGCCTCGTCTATGGCGTCCTCGATCTTTATCCCTCGGTTCGCTGGGAATTCCAATACCTCCTCGACCGGCTCAGTCCCCGCGATGCACTCGGCGAAATCGGCTGCGGCGACGGCGAATTCCTCGGTCTCTGCAAGAACGCGGGCATTCCCTCCTTTGGCGTCGATTTTTCCCGCGACGCCATCGCCGACGCCCGCGCCGCCGGACTCGACGCCGAGGTCCTCGAGATCGGTGCCACCGGCGCGAACGTCGCCGCCCGCCACGACCGGAACGTCATCGTCGCCTTTCAAGTCCTCGAGCACCTTGCGGAGCCCGCTGCACTCTTTCACATCGCTTCCGCCTGGGCCGCGCCCGGCGCCACGCTCTGGGTCGCCATCCCGAGCAATCACCGCCCTTCCCGCTATCATCATGAGCGCGATTACCTCGACCAACCGCCGCACCACATGACGCGCTGGACCGCGACTGCACTGCAAACCATCGGCGAAGATCACGGCTGGCATTTCGAACGCGTCCTCTACGAACCGCTCGCCTTTTCCGGCCGCGTCTGGTGGCTCGCCACCCGCCACCCCCTCTACGTCCGGCTTCAGGCATCCGGCTCCCTCCGCAACCGCCTGCTCGAACGTTTCGTCCGCGCACTGACCAGCCTCCTCTCCCTCCCGCGCGCGCGCGCCACCCGCGAGACCATCTCCGGCCAGACGATGATGGCGCAGTACACGCTCGCCAAGACTCCCGCGGAATGACCGCCGCCATTTGCACCCTCTACGAAGGGAATTTTCACTTCGGCGTCGGAGCACTCGTGAACTCACTATACGCCGCTGGTTATCGCGGCGACGTGTGGGTCGGATACCGCGGGGCGCTGCCCCCGTGGGCGCAGCCGCTCCTCCAGCGCGAGGGCCACTCCACGTTTGAAGTCGCCGCCGACTGCCGCATCCACTTCGTCCCCGTCGAGACCCCGCTGCATCTCACGAATCACAAGGCGACTTTCATGCGCCGCGTCTTCGATGTGCTCGCGCCCGGCTGCGAGCAGTTGTTCTATTTCGATCCCGACATCGTGGTCCGTTTTCCGTGGAAATTTTTCCACGAGTGGGCCAGCGATTCCGTCGCGCTCTCCGAGGACGTGAATTCCCCCGTCAACGACACCCACCCGAAGCGCAACGGCTGGCGCCGGTTCTTCACCCCGGAAGGCATCACCTTCCGCAACGCGCTGCACATCTACGTCAATGGCGGATTCGTCGCCATGCCGCGCCGCCTTTCCCGCTTCCTCGTCGAATGGGATCGCATCATGGAAATCATGAGCCGCAAGGGAGTCGACCTCGCCGGGATTCTTTTCGCAGAGGACTACCTTTTTTGGAACGTCGACCAGGACGCGCTCAACGTCACCGCGATGACCACCGACTGCCCGCTCAGCCTCTGCGGGCGGGAAGGCATGGGCTTCATCCTCTCCACCAGCCCCATGCTCCACCAGACCGGAAAGAAGAAGCCATGGCACTGGCAGTTTCTCCCCAACCTCCTGGCCGCGATCGCTCCGCCGCAGAGCCAGCGGGTGTTTTGGGATTACGTCACGACCCCCATTCGACTCTACCCCGATGCCGTGGTCCGGCGCCGCCGACTTGAGACCGCCATCGCGGCGTTCGTCGCGCGCTTCTACCATCGCTAAAACCCGGCTGTCCCTCACGTTGAGTTTTCCCAAAGCTCCGCGATGAATCTCGCGCTGATCACCGGAAGCATGCCGCCCGGCAAGGATGGGGTGGGCGACTACACGCGGCTGCTCGCCGAGGAATGCCAGCGCGCCGGCCATCGCACGGTCACGCTCGCGATCAATGACCGTTTCATCGCCCACGAAACAGCGCAGCCCGCCGGACCCGTGCCCGGTCTCCGCCTCGATGCCGCCCTCCCGTGGGCTCAGCGAATCGCCGCCGCGCAGCGTTTCCTCGACGCAGCGGAAATCGACACCGTGGGGCTGCAGTACGTCGGCTACTCCTACCATCCGAAAGGCTGGCCGCTCCGGCTCGCCGGGCAGCTCGCGCCACTCGTGCGGGGCCGCCGTTTGCACCTCATGTTTCACGAACTCTGGATCGGCGATCATCCGCGCGAACCGCTCAAGGATCGCCTCATCGGCGCGTTGCAAAAATGGGCGGCACTCCGCGTCATCCGCCGCCTGAAACCCGTGGCCGTGGCGACGAGCAATCCCGCCTACGCCGCGATCTTTCAGCGACTCGGCGTCGATGCCCGCGTGCTGCCCATGTTCGGCACGCTGCCCGTCGCGCCACCGCCCGGGGAAGACTGGCTCTTTGCGCGCCTGCAATCCGAGATCCCCGGCCTCGCGCGGCGAGCGGAGGTGTGGATCGTCGCGATGTTTGGCGCGCTCCATCCGGTGTGGCCACCGCGGCCGATCTTCGCCGTGCTCGCCGCCGGCGCCGCTGCGGCCGGCCGCAGGCTGGTCGTGGCTTCCGCGGGGCGCCTCGGTCCAGGCGAGAATCTCTGGTCGCAGATCCAGCAGGAGTTCGGCGACCGCATTCACTTTCTCCGCCTCGGCGAACAACCGTCGCAGATCATTTCGGAGTTTTTGCACTCCGCGGATTTCGGCCTCTCGACCTCGTCTTGGGAGCTGGTCGGCAAGAGCGCTTCCACCGCGTGCATGCTCGACCACGGCCTGCCGGTGATCGTGAATCGGGACGACGCGCAGACGTCCCGCGGTGAAGTGCCCTCCATTCATCCGCAGCTCATCCGCCTGGACACCACGCTGGCCGAGCGCCTGCCCCTGCTCCGCCGGCAGCCCGCATTTCCGTCGGTCCAAAAAGTCGCCGCGCAGTTCCTCGCGCAGCTCCGCTAGATCGACCTGGCACGGCCGCCGCCGCGGGAAAACCTCGCCCTCCTCGGGCCGATTCCGCATGAATCATGACCCCGATTTTATGAGCCTCGCCGAACTCACCACCGCCACCACTGCGCACCGTCTCGCGGAGGAGCGCTGACGCCGCAATGAAGATCGCCTTCATCAACGGCAGCTTCGCTCCGGGCAAGGACGGCGTCGGTGACTTCGCGGCCGCTCTCGCCGCCCGCTGCGTCACCCTCGGCCACACCTGCGCCCTCATCGGCCTCAACGACCGCCACACCACCATCACCGAGGAAACCGCGCGGATCGAGGAAAGCCACGCTCTTCCGCACCTGCGGCTGCCCGCCACGATGCGCTGGGAAGAGCGAATCCGCCGCGCCACCGCCTTTCACGACCGGCTGCAGCCGGATTGGATCAGCCTCCAATTCGTCGCCTACGCCTACCAGAACAAAGGCATCGTCGCCGGCCTCCTCCCTCGACTGCGCCGCATCATCGGCACCCGCGACCTTCACGTGATGATGCACGAACTCTGGAGCGGCGGCGGTCCCGATTCCACTCCGAAGGAACGCCTCGTCGGCTCCGTTCAGCGGTTCTTCGTCCTGCGGATGTTGAAGGCGCTGCGTCCAGCGGTGCTGCACACGACCCTGCCGATCCACGTCGATCTGCTGCGCGCCGGCGGGATCCATGCCGACCTGCTTCCGCTTTTCGGCGCCATCCCGTTTGCCGATCTCCGTGATTCCGCCGCGCTCGCCGCGCAGGTCCGCGGCAGCGCCGTGGCCGGCGCCCCCACTCCGCTCGTCGGCGGATTCTTCGGCGCCTTCTACCCCGAGTGGCAGCCCGAGCCCCTCTTCAGCATCCTCCAGAAAGTCGCCACGCAACTCGGCCGTCCCTTGCGCCTGATCACCGCCGGCCGCCTCAGTCCGTACGGCGCGGAGCTGTGGGAAAATCTCACCCGCAGCTATCCGCAGATTCATTTCGTGAAACTCGGAGAGCAGCCCGCACCCGCGCTCTCCCAGTATTTCCAGTTGCTCGACTTCGCCATCGCCGCCGCACCGTGGCATCTGCTGGGCAAGAGCAGCGCCGCCGCCGCCCTGCTCGACCACGGCGTGCCACTCATCGTCTCGCCCGCGCCGCACTTCGGCTTCTGTGGAGAACTCGCCACCTTCGGCGACCGGCGGCTCGTTCATCGCTGCGACGAAACCCTCGAGGCCCGGCTGCTCGCCGGTCTCCCCAAGGCCGCTCCCCGCAGCTCCATCGCCGAAGTCTCCGAGACCTTCCTCAGCGCCCTCCGCCGCCACCCCGGAAGCGCCGAATCGCTTCATCTCCCCATCGAAACGACTGACAAAGCGGCATCCCCTCGCTAGCCTCCGCCGCTCCCACCCACCCCCGTGTTCCTCGAATCCCTCAAACGTCCCCTCCGCGACTGGCTTTGGCAAAAGCTCGCCCTCTCCTGGCGTCTCCATTCCGGCGTGAAAATCGAAGTCCGGTCCCACGGCGACTGGTACATCTACAACGAAATTTTCGTGGGCGGCGAATACGACACCCCGCTGCGCCGCCTCATCGCCGCAGGGGCCGCAGCCGGCGCCGCCCCGCTGACGGTCCTCGATCTCGGAGCCAATGTGGGCTTCTTCATCCTCCGCTGGCTCGATCTCTGGCGCACCGCCGGCTCGCCCGGGCAGCCGCCCCGCTTCATCCTCGTGGAAGGCTCCGGCCGCAGTTGCGCCGAGATCCGGCGCCGGCTCGCCGGGCAGCCCCTCGACGGCGTGCAGGTGGAGATCCTCCACCGGCTCGTCGGCCCCCGCACCGGCAGCGCCACGATCACGGACTCGCACGTTCACTTTGGCAATCAGGTCACCGCCGATGCGAAAGGCGGCACCACCGTCCCCTACGTGGACCTCGTCGCCCTTTGCGAAAAGTTCCCCCGCATCGCCCTCATCAAGTGCGACATCGAGGGCAGCGAGCAGACTTTCCTCGAAGCGCAGCCGGAGCTTCTCGCCAAGACGGACGCTCTCACCATCGAACTCCACCACGCCTCCTGCCAGACGGCGCACTGCTCGGAGCTGATCAAACGCGCCGGCCTCACCCAATGTGAAGTCCTGCGCGAAACGGACGCCTTCGCCGTCCACTCCTACTGCCGCTAAGAGAATGGACCGGAAGTCAAAAAGCATGTCATCCCGAGCGGAGTGTAACGCAGCCGAGGGACCCCAGCCTCCGGAGGATCATGGATCATTCTGCACTCCGAGGTCCCTCGACTTCATTCTGGTCGCTCAGGTTCCCTTCATTCCGCTCGGGATGACACGCTGTCTATAACCCCGGTACACCCTCTCAGATGAAACAAACGCTCGCCGCCCAACTCGAACGCCTCAGCGGCACCGCACGGGCGGTCGCCCTACTTCTCCGCGAACCCGCCTACTCCCGCGTCCGCAAGATCGGCGGCGACCGCGAACTCTTCCGGCTCCTCGCCCAGCCGTGGCTCGATCGCTCCCGCATCACCGCCGTGCTCGATGTCGGCGCCAATGAAGGCCAGGCCGCGCTCACCTTCCGCGCGCTTTTTCCCCACGCCGAAATTCATTCTTTCGAGCCGCAGCCCGATCCCTGCCGGCGCCTGCGCGAGCGCTTCGCCGGCGATGCCCACTTTCATCTGCACGCCATCGCCTGCGGCTCCGCCGCCGCGCGCCTTCCGATGCAGGTCTCGGAATTCTCGCCCGCCTCCTCGCTGCTCAAAACCTGCGCTCCCGGCGACGACGCCAGCGAAGTGCCCACCGCCGCGCAGACGACCACGATCGAGGTGCCCGTCGAGCGACTCGACCAGTACGCACCGCTCCAGAAGCTGCCACCCGGTACGTGGCTGATGAAGCTCGACGTGCAGGGCTTCGAACTGGAAGTGCTGCGGGGGGCAACCGGACTCCTGCCCAAGGTGGAATTCATCATCTGCGAAGTCCTGCTCGCGGATTTTTACGAGAACCAGACGAAGATCGAAGACGTGTTCTTCTTCCTCCGCTCGCAGGGTTTTTTCCCGATCGATTTCGATGACCCGATCCGCGCCCCGAAATCCCGGAAAGTCCTCTACCTCGATGTGGCCTTCGCCGCGCAGCGATAACCAGCCCCACTGGCACGAGTCCCCACCCCCCGGAGTCGCATCGTGAGGCCCGCCACCTCCTCATTCCTGGATCTGCTGCGGATCGTGGCCGCGCTGCTCGTCTTCACGAATCACAACGTCCAGTTCTGGAATCTGCAGATCTGTTCCGTGACCAATCCGCTCTCGCACAGCGCCGTCGTCATCTTCTTCGTCCTCTCGGGCTACGTCATCGCCTACTCCACGTTTGCGCGCAATCAGGACGCCCGAAAGTTCGTCATCGCGCGGCTCTCGCGGCTCTACTCCGTGATCCTGCCCGCGTTACTCCTCACCGCCCTGCTCAATCCGATCGGCCGGTCGTTTGATCCCGCGTTTTACGATTACCATTCGCGCGGCTCCGAGCTGCCGCGCTACGTGCTCGCCATCTTCTTTCTTCAGAATGTCGGGACGCTCTCCGCCAGTCCGCCCACGAACCTGCCCTTCTGGTCGCTTTCCTACGAGTTCTGGTACTACGCGCTCTTTGGCGTCGCGGTCTTCGTGCGTCCACGGCTCTGGCGCTGGCTCGCGATGTTCGCCATCGTGCTCCTGATCACGCCGAATATCCTCCTGCTCCTGCCGTGCTGGCTCATCGGCGTCGCGATCTACGTGTATCGGGAACGTCTCGCCCTTTCCCCCACCCAGGCCCGCTGGGGTTTCGCGCTCAGCGGCGCAGCCACGCTCGCGATCATCGCCTTCCTACACCAACTCCCCTTTCCCCTCGGCGAGCAACCACTTTGGTTTTCCGCTCCGTTTCTCAGCGACTGGATCACCGCGGTCGCCGTGGGGGCGATGATCCTCACCTTCGACGCGGCGAAGTTCGGCGCTCCACCCACCCGGGGCGCCGCCGCGGTTCGTTTCGGAGCCGATCACACCTTCTCCCTCTACCTTTACCACTACCCGCTGCTCATCTTCGCCAATGCCGTGCTGCCGCTCGGGAAGGACCCGCTCCGGCAGCTTCTCGCCTCCGGCGGAATCTTCGCCGTGGTCCTGCTCCTGAGCACATTCACCGAAGCGCGCCGCGATGCCTGGCGGAAGTTCTTCACCTGGGGCTTCGACCTCGTCGCGCGGCGGTTTGCGCGCGCCTGACCGGGATCGCGCGCGGACGCGCGTCCCGAACGGAGAATGGCCTCCGGCGGACCCGCCAGAGCAATCGCCGAAATTCATTTTCACCTCTCCCTTGTGTCATCCTGAGCTTGCGAAGGATCTCCCAAGCTACTGGAGAGTTCCCTCGTTCCTCGGGATGACACACCCGGAAACAATTTTCGGCAGACGCTTTACGCCACGTAGTCCCGCCACACCGACCCCAGCATCTGCCGCCGTTTTGCCAGTTTCGGCTCGGCCGCGGGATCGCGGCGCGCCGCGCGTGAGAGCATCAGCCACTCGGCCATGTGGCGGAAGAAAAGGAGTGGCTTGACGACGCCGACCCACGCCCCGCGATGGCGCTTCAGCAGCCGCAGCCGGCTGCGGTGAAAATCGACCACGCGATTCGCCGACCACGCGGAGTTGACCGCCAGATTGTCATGCACCACCGCGTTGCTCTCGATCACCGCGAGCTGCCCGCCCATCTGCGCATCACGCCACGCCCAGTCCACATCGCTGTCGGAAAAAGGGAACGCCTTCGCATCAAACCCGCCCGACCGCTCCCACGCCTCGCGGCGAATCACCAGCGGGCTGGTGAAGACCGTCTCGCAGGTGAACCACTCGACGCCCGCGGTCTGGCGACGGGGACCGGGATTCGGGGCATCGAGATTCCACCACTCGGCGACGTTTTGCCCGGCGACGAAGCGCCACACGCTGGGAAATGGAACTCCGTATCCGCAGGGATTCCCCGAGTGCGTCCGCACGGTAAAGCCGGCAGCAGAGAGCTGCGGCTCCGCGGCGAGCAGCGCACAGGCTTGCGCCAGCGGCTCCGGTCCAGCCACCCAGTTGTCCGTCTCGTAGAGCATCAGCCAGCGCAGCCGCGGAAAGGCCGCGATCGCATGCGCACACGCAGCGTTTACCCCGGCGCTGAAGCTCGTGTCGGCCCCCGGCTCCGGCCGCATCACCTCGATCCACGCGCCCGGATTTTCCTGCGCCGCCCGCTCGAGATACTCACGACTCCCATCCGTCGAACCCGCCTCGAAAACGACCGTCGCACTTCCAAACGGAAGGCCCCGCAAAGCCATGGCCAGCGCATCGAACGCCCGCTCGAGCAAGGCGCAGCGATTGAAGGAATTGATGATCACCGCGAGCTCGATCGAGTCCGCCGGGGGTCGTGCATCAGACATCGGAAACAGGAGTGGAATGACGCCGGGGGCGCCCTGATCGCAACATAGGGGTGTGTGGAAGGGTGACCCACTCGGAGGCTGAAACCTTGGTGTCAAACCAAAATGTGGTCACAACGGCCCGTAACCCCAGCGTTACAAACGCCGACTTGCCGCCCTCCGGCCCACCGTTTAATGACCGCGAATGTCAAAATCCACCGCGCCACGGGAGCCTCAACCCGGTCTGAATGCGCGGTCGCGCAGCGCCGAAATCCTGCGAACCTTCCTTGCGCCGCGCGGCCTCGAAAGTCGCGTTGCGGGACTCGGCCCAACTGGCAGGCCGAGTCACCAAGCAGGGATGCCTGTTTTATTCTAAAATGAAGGAACTGTCGGTGGACTCTCGGATTGGCGGATTGGGCGACGTGTGGATGCGGCTCCACGCGCTCCACGCCGTGAGCAAGCTCACCACCGCGCTGCGCATTCACGTGGCGGTCGTGCCGGCGCTCGCGGAGATCGCGCAGCGCGTGTTCGGCGAACACCTCACAATCGCCACGGAACCCGGTCGCAATTCGATCGTATTCTCCCATCGCGGCCTGAGCGACCTCGCGCCGCGGATCCTGCGCGGCGAGCGGTTCAACGCCGCCTTCCGATCCACGGTCCGGCAGGACGGCCCGGCGCGTTCCGTGCGCGACCTCGCCAACGATTCGCTCTTCGAACTGCTCTCCGCGACCGGTCGCGTCTTCCTCACCGACCCGAGCTGCGTCGAGCACTACAGCGGCTGGCTGCAAGTCTCCGGTCTTCCGCACGCGTCCCGCATTCCGTGGAACGATGCCCGCGATCAGTTGCAGGAAGATCTGCTCGAACTCCGCGCCCGGCTGCGGGCGCACGTGCCGGAACGTCCCGAAGGAGACCTCGTCATCTTCCCGAGCGGGACGAGTTTTCAGGCGATGCCGCCGGAGTATGCCGCGGAGCATTTCGCCGATGCCGTCTTCGCATTCCATGTCCACGATCGCTATCGGGAACGGTTCGCCGCCCCCGGCTTGCGAGTCGCCTCCTTCGATTCGCCGACCTCGCTACTCGCGCTGGCGAGCCGTTTTCATCGCGTCGTCGCGACGGACAGCTTCCCCTCCCACCTGCTCCAGACCTACTCGCCGCGGGCAATCATCGCCCTGTCCCACTTCCCGCGCCGCCGGATCGTTCACCCCGGCTTCGATGGCCAGGTCGTCGATTCCACCGCACCTTGCTGCCCGTGTCTCACCGTCGTCCGGCGCGAGGGCGCACGCTGCGTCGCCGGGCGCGCAGATTGTCTCGTCTGGCACGACCCCGCATACGCGGAAAAGCTCCGCGTCGCCCTCGCCCATCACGTCGTTTGAAAATCGTCCTCACCTCGCACCGCTTCACTCCGGACGTTGGCGGGATCGAGACCGTCTCGCTGCTGCTCGCGCAGGAATTCACGCGCCTGGGGCACGAGGTGCGGGTGATCACGGGCACGCGCGCGCCAGAGCCAGCGGCGCTGCCGTTCACCGTCGTCCGCGATCCGGCGCCGCTCGCACTGCTCAGGCACGCCCGATGGGGTGACGTGTTTTTTCAAAATAACATCGGCCTGCAAACCCTGTGGGCGGGCCTGCTCGCGCGCAAACCGCTGGTCGTGGCGCATCACACCTGGCTCGGATTTCCCGGTGAAAACCCCTCGCGCGCCACGCGGCTCAAGCGGTTTTTTCTCGGACTCGCCGAAAACATCGTGGTCAGCGACGCGCTCGCTGAACACATCGGCCGGCCCGCGACGGTGATCGGCAATCCTTATCAGGCGGAAATCTTCCGGCTGTATCCGGAGGAACCGCGCGACGGCGATCTCGCCTACCTCGGCCGGCTCGTTTCCGACAAGGGCGTGGACCTGCTCCTCGACGCCCTCGGCCAACTCGCCACGCGCGGACTGCGCCCACGGCTCACCATCATCGGCAGTGGCCCGGAGGAGCCGGCTCTGCGCGAACAGGCCGGGCGCCTCGGGCTCGCCGGTGGGGTGAACTTTGCGGGCTCGGTTACCGGCGAGGCGCTCGCCCGGCTGCTCAATCGCCAGCGCATCCTCGTCGTTCCGTCGCGCTGGGTCGAACCGTTCGGCCTCGTGGCCCTCGAAGCCGCCGCCTGCGGCTGCGTAGTGGTGGGATCCGATCGCGGCGGGCTGCCCGGCGCGATCGGGCCGTGTGGCGTCACCTTTCCGAGTGGCGACGCCGCCGCACTCGCGGCCACCCTCGAGCGTCTGCTCGCCGGTGGCGACGCGGCACTCGCACCTTACCGTTCAGCCGCCGCCGCCCATCTCGCACCGCACTCGGTCGCGAGCGTGGCAGTTGCTTACCTCGAAGTGCTGACCCGCGCCGCCGCATGATTCTCTCCGCTCACCCCACCGGAAATCCCACCGTCCGCTACGCCACGCAGGGCTTCGTCGACGCCGGGTTGCTCATCGAGCACTGGATGTGCGCAAGCTGGGATCCTGCCTGGCCGTTCGCCCGGTTCGTGCCCGGCCCGCTCCGCTCCCAGCTCGAACGCCGCATCATGCCAGCCGACGTGCGCCCCTACATCCGCCACCACCCCTGGCGGGAAATGGGCCGGATGCTCTCGAGCCAGCTCGGCTGGGCCTACCCCGGCCGGCACGAGGAGGGGCCGGTGAGCATCTACGCCGTTTATCGCGCCCTCGACCGGCGGGTGGCGCGGCGCCTTCATGAGGTCAAGGGCGTGCGCGCGGTCTACGCATTCGAGGACAGTGCCGCGGCGACCTTTGCCGCCGCACGCGAGCTGGGGATCAAGGCGATCTATGATCAGCCGATCGGTTATTGGCGCGCCGCGCATAAAATCTACGACGAGGAAGCCGAACGCGAACCGGCCTGGGCTTCGACCATGTCCGGCATCCTCGACAGCGAGGCCAAGCTCGCGCTCAAAGACGCAGAGATCGAGGCGGCCGATGTCGTCATCGCCGCGAGCACTTTCACCCGCGACACGATCGCCCTCGCGCCGCGCTGCACTGCTCCCATTCACGTCATCCCCTACGGTTCGCCGCCACCCGTCGCCGGCGAGCCCGCACCACGCCCCGCGGGCGCCCCGCTGCGCGCGCTTTTTGTCGGTTCCCTCGGGCAGCGCAAAGGGCTCTCCTACATGTTCGACGCCGTGGAGCAAATGCGCGGCGCGGTGGAACTCACCTTGATCGGCCACAAAGTCGTGCCCGACTGTGCCGCCCTCAACGCTGCGGTCGCCCGGCACCGCTGGATCCCCACGCTGCCTCACCAGGGAGTCCTCCGGGAGATGGCCGAGCACGATCTGCTGCTCTTCCCCTCGCTTTTCGAGGGCTTCGGGCTCGTGATCCTCGAATCCATGGCCCAGGGGCTGCCGGTTCTCACCACCCCACAGACCGCAGGGCCAGATCTGATCACCGATAGCGTGGATGGCTTCATCGTCCCGATGCGTTCCGCCACGGCGATTGCACAAAAGCTGGATTTACTTGTGCGCGACAGGCCACTACTCTCCGCGATGAAAATAGCCGCCCGATCCAGCGCCTCCCGCCGGACGTGGACCAGCTATCAGCACCAACTCCTCCAGGCCATTCGCAACGCCCTGCCCGCGTAAATCCCCCCGTGCACGCCCGCCCCGCCCAATACGGTCGCCGCAAAATGGCTTCCGCCCCTCCGCCGGAAATCTCCGCCGCGTACTCTGGGGCCGTCGCAGATACCAGCGACCATCCCGGTCTCCGAAAACTGATCTGGGTGTATTTCTGGCTCCTCCTGCTCGAGGGTGCGTTGCGCAAGTGGGTCTTCCCGGGCTTGGCCAATCCGCTCCTCGTCATCCGCGACCCGCTCGTGCTGATGATCTACGTCGGTGCGATGAGCCAGCGGATCTTCCCGATGAACGGCTTCGTCATCACCTGCTTCATCCTCGCCGTGGGCAATACGTTCGCGGCCCTCTTCGTCGGTCAGGACAATCTGCTCGTCACGGTCTACGGATTGCGCACCGCCTTTCTTCATATCCCGCTGATCTTCATCATGCCCGCCGTCCTCACCCGGTCGGATGTCGAGAAGATCGGCAACTGGTTCCTGATCACCGCCATCCCCATGGCCCTCCTCGTTTTGATCCAGTTCCGATCATCGCCGAATGCCTGGGTGAACAACGGCGTGGGCGGCACTGAAGGTTCCCAGCTCACCGTGGGTTTCGGAAAAATTCGTCCACCCGGGACGTTCTCGTTCACCAACGGCCTCGGCCTCTACGTCAGCATGGTCGCCGCCTACCTGCTCGCCTTCCAACTCAAGAAATGGGAGCTGAGCAGCCGCATTTCGCTCGGAGCCATTCTCGCGCTGGGGGCAATGACCGCCGTCTCGGGCAGCCGCGGCGTGCTGGTCGCGATCGTCATCATCACCGCGGCGATGGGCTACGCCTGCCTGCGCGTGGGCGCTTTCGTCGGCCCGGGGATTCGGATCTCGATCCTCGTGCTGCTGGCCTGCGCGGCACTCCTCACCCGCCACGAGTTCCGGCAGGGCATTGAGATCCATCAGACTCGCATCGAGGGGGGCGGTGGGGTCGAAGTCGGCTTGATTCAGCGCTCGCTTGTCGGATTCACCGAGCCTTTCGTGGCCCTCGGCGACGTGCCGATCCTCGGCAAGGGCATCGGCCTCGGCACCACCGCGGCAGGCGGCCTCATTTACGGTCAGCGCAGCTTCGTGCTCGCCGAGGGTGAATGGCTCCGCATCGTCCGCGAGAGCGGACCGATCCTCGGCTTCGCGTATCTGATCATGCGGGTGGCCATCTGCGTCGTCCTCATCCTCCGGGCGAGTCGCGCCCTCGAAGAAGAAAATCCCCTTCCCGTGCTTCTCTGTGCCGCGGTCGTACCCGTCATGCTTACCGGGCAGTTCGGCGTGCCCACCATCCTCGGCTTTGCCGCCTTCGGCGCCGGCCTCTGCCTCGCCGCGGCCAATTCCCCGGTCGTCCCCACCGCCCCGATCCCCTTCTCCATCAGCCCGGAATCCGTCACCGATCCACGGCGCACCGTCCGCGGCCGCTCGATCTACGCCGAAAAGCTCCACGGTCGATGATTTCGACCGCCTGCCCCACCGCCGCCGTCATTGGCGGGGAACCTGCTATTTTGCGGCTCCGCATGGCCTCCTTTTCCATTCGCTCCACGGCTGCGCGGCGGATCGTTGGGGCAAAACTCGGGCGACAGGTTCACCCCCCCGGAGTATAGTCGCCGCTTCATGTTTGCCCTCTTCGCACCGCCCACACCCACCGACGCTCTTGCGTCCCGTGGCTTTGCGTCGACCCTGGAGCCACCGGGAAAGATCGCGCTCAAGCGGCTGGTCTGGCTCTATTTTTGGCTGCTTGTCTTCGAAGGCGCCCTGCGGAAATGGGTCGTGCCCGGCTTCTCCAACCAACTGCTCCTCATTCGGGACCCCGTCGTCGTTTTAATCTACATCACGGCAGGGATGGCCGGAGTCTTCCCGCGCAATGGCCTGATCGCCTTCACGGCGGTGCTTGGGTTCGTTAGCTTCCTCTGTTCTGAAGCGTTCGGTTCGGGAAATCTGCTTGTCACCCTCTACGGGTTTCGCACCACGTTCCTCCACCTGCCGCTCATTTTCGTCCTCCCGAACGCGCTCGATCGAAAGGACGTCGAGAAGATGGCGAAGTGGCTTCTCATCGTGGCCATTCCGATGGCGTTCCTTGCCGCCTTGCAGTTTCGCTCCCCGCCCGACGCCTGGGTCAATAACGGAGCGGGCGGAGGAATTGGCGCTCAACTCACCGTCGGCTTCGGAAAGATCCGCCCCCCCGGCACTTTTTCGTTCACGGCCGGCCTCGGCTCGTTCACGGCCGGCGTCGCCGCCATCGCCATATTCACCCAGATGAAGAAATCCTTCATCCACCAGCGCCTGGCCGTCAGCGGACTGATTGCGGTCGCCGGTTTGGTCCTCGTCTCGGGGAGCCGGGGCACGGTCGGCTTCATCGTCATCCTCCTCGCCGCAGTCGCCTTCATCTGCGTCCAAAATCCGAAACTGGCCGGCCGTGGCCTTCGCGTCGTCGCAGCGCTCGCCGCGGCTTCCCTTGTGTTGGCCTCCTTCTCCGAAGTGCGAACCGGATTGGAAGTCCACCAGTCCCGCCTTGAAAGCGGAGGCGGCCTGCGGGATGGCATCTTCCTCCGTTTCTTCAGCAGCTTGACCGAGCCCTTCGTCGCCGCTGGCGATGCAAAATTTTTTGGCAGCGGCCTCGGCATGGGAACCAACGGCGCCACCGGATTTATGAACGGGGGAGATGTCTCCTTCAAATACGGCGAAGGCGACTGGGGTCGCACCATCCGCGAAATGGGACCCATCCTCGGGTTCCTCCACATCGGCCTGCGCATCGCCATCATCTGCTTCCTTGCCCGCCGATCTTACGACTCGCTCCGGCGCGACAATCCGCTTCCTCTGCTTATGTTTGCGGCCGTGGTTTACGAGATGCTCTGCGGCCAGTTCGGCGTCCCTTCGCTCCTCGGCCTCGCCATCTTCAAGGGCGGCTTCTGCCTCGCCGCCGCCAATCTCGACGCCGTCACCGCCGCTTCTCCCGAGGAAGAGTTCCTCCAGCAACCGGCGCCGGTGATTCCTCTCGTGCGCGGCTTTCGCGGACGCTCCGCCTACGCCGAACAACTCCACGGCGATGTGGAAAATCCGGTGACCCAGCGCTTCGGGCCCTGATCCCGCGTTGATCGGTCTCCGCGGCGATGGATCCGCGGTCAGTGCGCCACACGCGCCCCATTTTGTTGGGAGCTTCAAAATGGGCGACAACTGCTGCTCTCCTTGATACAACCCGGCTGGTATGGCCGTTCTATTTCCGCCTTTGCTGCCGGTTAGTCCGGCCCCGACGCCGGAAAGCGCGTCGACCGACCACCCTCCGGAGTTGGTCGCCCTCAAGCAGCTCGTCTGGCTCTATTTCTGGCTCTTGATTTTTGAAGGCGCGCTCCGCAAATGGGCCTTTCCCGGACTATCCAACTCCCTTCTCCTGGTTCGCGACCCGGTCGTCGTCCTCATCTACATCGCCGCCGGAATCGCGGGCGTGATTCCGCGCAACGGTCTCATCGCGCTCACGACGGTCCTCGCGGCGGTTTCCGTCGTCATTTCCGAGGCATACGGTTCCGGCAACCTGCTCGTCACCCTCTACGGATTCCGCACCTCCTTCCTCCACCTCCCGCTCATCCTGATTCTCCCCCACGCGCTGAGCCGCACCGACTTGATCAAGATGGCGCGATGGATTCTCGTCATCTGCCTTCCGATGTTCCTCCTCGTCTTGCTTCAGTTTCAAGCGTCTCCCGATGCCTGGATCAACAACGGGGCCGGCGGCGGAATCGGCGCCCAGCTTCCCGTCGGCTTCGGAAAGATTCGTCCGCCGGGCACCTTCTCCTTCACTGGCGGACTCGCCTCATTCCTTTGGGCCGCTGCCGCCATCGCCGTAGGCGCCCGGATGTGCAAAGACCTCGCTCCCCGTTCCCTGCTGGCCGTCGCCCAGGTCGCCATCGCCGGGATGGTCCTCGTCTCCGGCAGCCGCGGTGCGGTTTGCGGCATCGGCTTCATCTTTCTCGGAGTCGGTTTCGTCTGCGCCATCAAGCCGAAACTCGCCGGGCGCAGCGTTCGGATGATGCTCGGACTGGGCATTCTCCTGCTCGCGCTGAGCTTGTTGGCCGCAATTCGCGAAGGACTCGATGTCCACCAGGCGCGCTTCGAGGACAGCGGCGGCCTGATCGATGGCCTCCTGCTTCGCGTCCTCGGCGGTTTGTTGGAGCCCTTTTATGCTGCGGTCGACGCCCCATTCTTCGGCATCGGCCTCGGCATGGGCACGAACGCCGCCACCCTCACTCTCGATGGCGCGGTGAACTTCAAGCTCGGCGAGGGCGACTGGGGGCGCACCATCCGCGAGGTGGGACCCGTTCTCGGCTTCCTTCACATCGCCCTGCGTCTCTCCTTCCTTGGCTTCCTCGCGCGCCGCGCCTTCGATTCCCTGCTGCGCGACAATCCCCTCCCCACCATCCTCTTCACCGCCTGCTGCTTCGAGCTGCTCAACGGCCAGTTCGGCGTCCCCTCCCTCCTCGGCCTCGCCGTCTTCAAGGGTGGACTGTGCCTCGCCGCGACCAATCTCGACGCCGCCTCCGTCCCTGCCTCGCAGGAAGAGTTTGCCACCCAGCCTCCGGTCGCCGCTCACTTCCTGCCCGGGTTCCGCGGGCGCTCCGCCTACTCCGAGCAACTCCACCGGAAAGCAGAAGACCCACTGCTCCAGCGCTTCGGCCCCTGATTCCCGAATGCTGACCAACCCTGGAGGCACACCCCTCGCCCCGACTCCCGCCCCTCTTCCGCTCCGCATCGTCCTCATCGGCAACTACCCCCGCGACGGCCAGGAGAGCATGCAGCGCTTCGCGCAAATGCTGCGCGATGGCCTGCAGGCGGCGGGCATCCCCACCGATCTCGTCCTGCCCCCGGTCGTCCTTGGTCGCTTCGGCGCGTCCACCCTTTTCGGGATCGGGAAATGGCTCGGCTATCTCGATAAGTATCTCATCTTCCCCGCGCAGCTCCGCCTCCGCCTCCGCTCCTGGCGCTCCCATCGCGTTTCCGAGCGCCTCGTCGTCCACATCTGCGATCACGGCAACGCGATGTACTACTCCGCCACCTGCGGTGCCCCGCTCGTCATCACCTGCCACGACCTCCTCGCCGTCCGCGGCGCCCTCGGCGAAGACACCGACTGCCCCGCCTCCACCGCTGGCCGCTTGCTGCAGCAGTGGATCCTCCGCGGCCTCGGCCACGCCACCGTCGTCTGCTCTGTCTCCACCGCCACCCGGCACGACGTCGACCGGCTTGTGAAATTCACCCGCCCCGGCGCGCGCTCCGTCGCCATCCTCTCCGATCTCAACCATTCCTTCCGCCCACTCCCGGCCACCGAACTCGACACCCTTCTCGCCGCAATCCCCGCGCTCGCCCCGCGCTACGTCCTCCACGTCGGCTCGAATCTTCGCCGCAAAAATCGCGAAGGAGTCCTCCGCATCTTCGCCCGCACCGTCGCCGACTGGGACGCTCAGCTCGTCTTCGCCGGGCAGCCGCTTTCACCCGCGCTGCGCGACCTCGCCGCATCCCTCGGCATCGAGCACCGCATTCTCGAAGTCGCCAAGCCCTCCAACGACCTCCTCACCGCGCTCTACAACCGCGCCACCGCCTTCCTCTTCCCGTCGCGCTTCGAGGGCTTCGGCTGGCCCATCATCGAGGCGCAAGCCTGCGGCTGCCCCGTGCTCTGCAGCCGCACCGGACCTTTCCCCGAAGTCGCCGGTGACGCCGGACTCACCCGCGACATCGACGACGAAGCCGGCTTCGCCTACGATCTCCTCACCCTGCGCGATCCCGCCGTGCGCGAGCAGTGGAGCGTCGCCAGCCTCGCCAATGCCCGCCGCTTCAGCGCCGGCCGCATGCTTTCAGAACACCTCAGCCTCTACCGCAGCCTCTTCGCCGCGCGATGAAAAATCTCCTCTACCTCCTCTCCATCCTTCTCCCGTGGCCGCTCCGCCGCCGCTTGCTGCAGTCGGCCTACGGCTACCAGATTCACCCCACCGCGCGCATCGGCCTCTCCTTCATCCGCCCGCGCCGGCTCATCATGGAAGAAGGCACCGTCATCGGCCACTTCACCGTCGCCATCAATCTCGACCTCATCCACCTCCGCCACCATTCCCGCATCGGCCGCGGCAACTGGATCACCGGCATGCCCCTCGGCCATCCGAAACACTTTCTCCACCAGCCGGAGCGCCGGCCCGAGTTCATCATGGGCGAACATTCCGCCGTCACCAATCGCCACCTCATCGACTGCACCGCGCGCGTCACCATCGGCCGCTTCGCCACCTTCGCCGGCTTCCAGTCCCAGATCCTCTCCCACAGCCCCGACTTCGAAGCCGGTCGCCAGTCTTCCACCCCCGTCATCATCGGCGACTACACCTTCGTCGGCACGAACTGCATCCTCCTCGGCGGCGCCGAACTCCCCGACTACTCCATCCTCGCCGCCAAATCGCAACTCAGCCGTCGGCTCACCGAAAGCTACGCATTGTACGCCGGCGTCCCCGCCCGTTTCGTCCACGAACTCCCACGCGAAGCCGGCTACTTCACCCGCACCGTCGGCGTGATCAATTAGGCTCATCCTCGCCCTCGCCCTCGCCCTCGTCCTCGTCCTCGTCCTCATCAAGGAAGAGGAAGACGAAGAGGCAGAGGAAGAGGATGAGTTGGAAACTTCATTCGACGCCCGCTTCAGCGAGCCTCCCGCACCCCACGCCAAATCCAAAAAAGCCCTGTCATCCCGAGCGGAGTGTAACGGAGTCGAGGGACCTCGGCCTCCCGAGGATCATGGATCTTCCTGCACCCCGCGATCCCTCGACTTTCCCCACGGCACCAC
>JANPHH010000063.1:0-2665 GCA_031424375.1 Chthoniobacter sp.
CAGGCGCGCGAAGCGATGGCAAGTGAGAGAATCAGGGTGAGATTCGTTTTCATGGTTTGTCGGATTGATTTCGCTTTCACGCGGCGACTTGCCGGGAGCGGTATCGACCGCGACGAGCAGAACCGAAGAACAACTCCGCCACCGATGCTGAGGTCGGGCTTCATCGTCTTTGAACGAGTGCGACGCTCGAAAGTTGCAACCTGGCCGCCGTCCTGATGGTCGGTGCGCGGACGCCCAAGATTTACTTCGCGCCCCAGAGTCTCTCCAGCAGTGCATCCATCTCCGGGTCGTGCTTCTTCAGATCATCGCGCGTGAACGGGAAGAAATCATTGCGGCTGAAGAACGCCTCGCTGTTCTCCGCGAAATACTCCATCGGGTTCGTCATCGCGTAGGCGCGCTCGAAGGTGTTCGGCTTGCCGTTGCCGTGCGAGCGCTCGATGCGGTCGTATTTGCCGGAGGCTTTTGCGTGCTTGTAGGCGGCTTTGATCTCGGCGTTGTCGAATCCGCCCTTCACGAATCGGTTGTGATACGCGTGCGCCAGTTCGTGCAGCGCGAAATTCGGCATGCGGTTCATCTCCTGCTCGAAGTCCGCGACGCCGGAAAACTCCACGCCCTTCGCCATAATCGGATCGCGTCCGTTGTCACGGAGCCAACCGGCATCGGGATGAAACTCCGCGCCGCTACCCTTGCCGGCATATTGGGTCGAAAAATACAGCGGCACTTTCTGCAACTCGACGACCGCAGCCTTCGGCACGACGCGGATGATTTCATCGAGCATCTTCTTCAAAAGCTCCAGCGCGTGCTCGGTCGCGGCCCGCTGCGAATCGAGCAGCGACCTGTTGATGTGAACCTTCCATCCCGAGACCTCGCGCACCTCGCGTTCGATGGGACCCTTCGCCCCGTTCGCCTTTTTGTCGCGTGCCTCCGCCGATTCCTTGATCTGCTTTTTCGCCGCCGCGAGTCGCGCGGGCCACACGAAGGTCGGCGCCTTCGCCGGATCATAGCCAGCCATGTGACCGGTGAGGCGCGTCGTGGGCTTCGTGTATTTCAGCTCGGTGTCGCCGAAGACTTCGCGGCACATCGCGGCGAGACCGGGATCGTATTCGATCAGCAGCGCGCGCGTGTTGACGTGATTGTGGTCGTGGTCGTTCACGCGGTTGTTGTCGAACCACGACTGCACGCCCTCGGCGAAATACTCGTGATGATTCACCGACGCATATTTGCCCTTCCACAAGCCGGCCTTCATGGCCGCGGCGTAAGTCGCCTTCAGCCGCGGGTCGAAAGTCGGGTCCACATTCAGCAGGCCGCGCAGGTGGATGTTGTGCGCGAACTCGTGGATGAGGATGCACTCCGTGGAATAGGGATCGCCGGGAAGGCAGAGCACGTTCTCCTCGGCGACCGAGCAAAGCGGGTCCGTCTCGCTGCCGCCGAGCCCGCGGGCGCGCGCGTCCCAATAGTCCTTCGACGGAATGCCAGGAAACCCATCGACTTTCTCATCGGCCACGCGGGCGAACTCGGGGAGATCGGTCGTGTATTCATCGTGCGCCATGATGCACATGCGCGCGCCGCTCTGGATCATCGCCGCGCGCACATCGGGTCGCTTCGCGAGCATCATGTCCACGAGAAACGCTGCTTCCTTCAGCGCGTAGGGATTCACTTTCGCGGAGGCGACGATGGGAAAGCCATTCGCGCTGACCGACTGCGTGTAGAATGCCGGCACGCCGTTCTTGCCCGACGGATCAAAACGAAAACCCTGCACCGGCACCTCGCTCGTCACCGTGGCGGACGTCTTGTCGTCGCGTCCGACGACTGCAAAGCGATGCCTGAGCGTCGTGGTGATGACCGTGTCCTTGCCCGGAGCGACGGAGCCATTCGGCACGCGCTCGGTCTCGGACTTGAGCCAGAAAATGTCGATGGGCTGGCGGCTGCCGTTGATGATTTGCAGCCTGGGTCGCGCATTCATCGGGGCGTCCGCGGCAAAGCAGGGAAACAGCGACAGCAAAATGGTGATGATGAAGAAGGCGGTGTGCTTCATGGCTGAGGTTTCGTTTCGTCAGTTCTTTCGAGGTTCTTATTTTTCTGCTGGCGGCTGGCTGAACCAAAGGGCGTTGGGTGCCTCGGAGCGCGCGGCGGCGATGTCCGGCCATCCGTCACCATCGAGGTCTCCCAGGGCCAGGCCGTAAACGGTTCCCTTGCCGTCGTTCCATTCGGATTCTTGGAAGCTCAGAGTCTTCGTGCTGCTTTGATTGAAGAAGATGGAGCCCCGTGCCTGCTGCCGTCCGACGACCAGATCGGGCGTGCCGTCGCGATTCATGTCCATGACGCCGATCGAGTGTGGCGCACCCGATTTCTCACCGAGAGAGAAAGGCTCCTCGAAGCTGCGTTGACCTTTGCCGCGATAGATAAAGAGGCCGGTTTTGGCATCGCCGATGACCAGATCCATGACTCCGTCACCATCCATGTCGGCGGCGACGGCGGCCCGTACGGTGGATTTTTTCGGGCCAAACGGCACCGGTGCCGCGGCGAACTTGCCCGTGCCGTCATTCCAGAAGATCAAGCTTTGCCCGCCGTCCCGATGCGGAACGAACAAATCAATTTTTCCATCTCCGTCCAAATCCGCCGCGACAATGATCGTCGCGGATTCAGTCGGCAGCGGGATTTCATT
>JANPHH010000064.1:0-3963 GCA_031424375.1 Chthoniobacter sp.
CGCCACTTTCCTCCCCGCGCCTCACGAGAAGTGGCGCTGCGCGCGTTTGGCGTCGGCGAACTGGAGTTCGCCGCTCCTTGTCCGCCCGCCGGTTCATCCCGCCCCAAAAATCACGCCCACGTGTTCGGTCCCTCGGAATGACAGGGCATTTTTAGGTTTCGGTCCACGCCCAGAGATTGCGCGGTTGCGGCGTTGCATCCGGGCGGGCGGTGCCTCATTGATCGAGACCATGAGCGTGAAGATCTACGAAATGGCGCACAGCCCTTACTGCATCCCGATCACGGCCACGCTCCGCGCGTGCGGCGTTCCGTTCGAAACGGTGGAGGTGCCAAACTGGGACCGCAGCGAAATCCTCCGCCTCACGAATGGCCGCTATTATCAGGTGCCCGTGCTGGTCGACGACGAACAGGTGATCCACGAAAGCTCGGCGGAAAGCATCGACGTGGCCCGCTACGTGGACCGCACCTTCGCCGGCGGGCGGCTCTTTCCCGAGCGTCTCGATGGGCTGCAAGCGATCGTCGTCGAGTTCATCGAGAATCAACTCGAAGGCGTCACGTTCCGCCTCGCGGATATCCACTACGTGCCGACGATCGCCGATCCGGTCCATCGGGGCATGGTGGTGCGGCACAAAGAGCGGCGGTTCGGGCCCGGATGCGTCACGCAGTGGACGGAGCGCGCGGCGGAGATTCGCCGGGAAGGGGATGCGCTACTCGCGCGGTTCGAGACGACTTTGCGCTACTCTCCCTTCATCTTCGGCGACGTTCCGGTTTATACGGATTTCTCACTTTACGGGGTGATCGGAAATCTCACCACCAAGAGCTGGAACGAACTCTCGCCGGACCAATCCGCGCTCGTCGCATGGCGCGAACGGCTCGACGCGTGGCGTTACTGACGGTGGTTCCGCCCTACCAGTTCTTCACCCACTTCGCCTGAATGGCGGTGGTGCTCAGGCTGCCTCCGGTGGACCATAGATCGAAGGTCGGATTGTAACCCTTATTCGCCGGGCGCGTCGCCTTGGGATCCTTGCGCAACTTCTCGACGAAATCCTCCTCCGCGGCCGCTCCGATGGTCGAGTAGCCGTAGCTGTTGTCCCACGGATCCTTGAGATAATTGACCAGCGTGATTTTCCCGGAGCCATCTTTGGTCGAGTTGAGCACGGATGGCTTGAAGAAATCCGACGCGTAACTCTTCCCGTCGCCATCGTCGAACTTGCCGTTCCCATTCGCGTCGCCACTGATTGCCTTGTAGAGATAGAGGCTCGCCTTTTGGTATTCGGTGCTCGCCGCATTAGCCGAAGCCGCGGGGTCACTCGGGTCGAGTTTGTCCGTGTCTTCGTTCCGCGGATAGGTGCCGTAATCTACCTTGAAACTCTCGCAGGCGAGGCTGAGCGCCTTGATCTCGCCGTCGGCGCGGGCGCGGGCGGCCTTGGTCTGGACCAGACCATTCACGCTGAGGACGATGCCAGCGAGGATGGCGATGATGAGCATCACGGTGAGCATCTCGATCAACGTGAAGGCGTGGCGGGAGGAGGAACGGATCATGGACAGGAACGTAGGACGGGCGGGGGGCGTCGCCAATGGAGAATCGGTGCGGTGGGGAGAAAAGCCGTCTTACTGGCTCTGCATGCCCTTGATGATTTCGATCAGCGGCATGAACAGCGCAATGACGATCGTGCCGACGATCAGCGCGAGGATCACGATCATGATCGGTTCGAGCAGCGAGGTCAGACCTTCGACGGCGTTGTCCACTTCGTCGTCGTAGACCTCGGCGATCTTCAAAAGCATCTCCGGGAGCTGACCAGTCTCCTCCCCGACATCGACCATCGAGATCACCATCGGCGGAAAAACGCCACTCGCCTCGAGCGGCTGGACGATGGATTCGCCTTCCTTGACGGCGTCATGCACCTTGGTGACCGCATCGGCGACGATGACATTGCCGGCGGTGTCACGCGTGATGTTCAGAGCCTGAAGGATCGGCACGCCGGAGGTGACGAGGGTGCCGAGCGTGCGGCTGAAGCGGGAGATCGAGCTCTTGCGCATCAGGTCGCCGAAAAGCGGCAGCCGCAGCGTGAGGCGATCGATCGCCGCACGGCCGGCCACGCTGCCGGTGATGAGCTTCCACGCCACGATGATCACGATGAAGCTCACGATGGTGATGTAGAGATAAGGCGGGATAAACATCCCCTTCACGCCATTACTCGCAGCGATCACCCACTGGGTGATGGCAGGCAGCGGCCGTCCGTTGAGCATGTCCTTAAAGATCTGCTCGAACTTCGGCACGATGAACGCGAGGAGGAAGAGCATGATCAGAATCGCGATGATCAACACGATCACCGGATAGGCCATCGCGGCGACCACCTTGTTCTTCACCTTCTGCGCCTTTTCCTGAAACTCGGCGAGACGGTTCAGGACCAATTCGAGCACGCCGCCGAGTTCGCCCGCCTTCACCATGTTGATGTAGAGCTTGTTAAAGATGCGCGGATGCTGCGCCATGGCTTCGGAAAAGGTGCTGCCGCCCTGCACGCCGTCGGCGAGCGCGTTGATCGTGTTCCGCAGGACGAGATCCTTCTCCTGCTTGGCGAGGACGGTGAGGCTGCGGAGCAGCGGCAGGCCGGCGTCGATCAGCGTCGCGAGCTGGCGGGTGAAAATCATCAGCACCTTTCCGCTCACCGATTTCTTTTGAAAGAGAACGATCCCGCCGCCCTTTTTCGCCGCCGGGGCGGAAGCGGCTTTGACGGCCTTCGCTACCTTCTTCGAGGTCTTGGCGGTCGGCGCACCCTTTCCCTCCTCGACCACGCTGGTGGGAAAGTAACCGGCCTGGCGGAGCTGGCCGACTGCATCGCCGCTGTTGCCTGCTTCGATCACACCTACGGACTCCTGTCCACGTTGATCCAGGGCGACGTAATTAAATTTTGGCATAGGGGGAAAATGGAGACTTTCGCAGGGTGAAAAAGAGAGCGCAGCGCGAAAACATTGTCGATGAAGAATTCCGGCGGAACCGAATTTACCACGAAGAAGACGGCATCGTAACGAAACGGGAACAAATGCGTCCGGAGAAAATGGAGCTACGGGAGTCGGGGCGAACGACCGCTCCGGCCCGCGACGCTGCTTCGAAAAAAGGTCATCCCGGCGGGTGAGCCGAGTCTGCGAGACAGCCGAACGGGCGAAGGTGGTGACGCAGTGCGCCGGCGAGCGGGCAGCGCGCGGAAGATCGCTTCGCGCCGGTCACCACGATCGAGCACTTGATAAACCGCTCCGGGAAATTCGACTCGCGCTTTGCAGGGCACCCTTCCCTCGGATCAGACTCCGCTCAACGCCGAAAAGAGCGAAATTCAAAGACTGACACCGGCTCCACACACGGCTTGCGCAAGCGGCCGGCGTGATAGCCGCGTGGCAGGCGGAGCAGGGGGGAGTCGGCGGCGCGATGACTGAAACGGTGGGCTGTGAGTTATACGATTTCCAGCGGCGTAAAACACACGTTTGTCCATCCTTCCGCCTCTGCAATTTGCTTAACTCTCTCGGTGCAAAGTAGATCAGTCGCATTCCCGCTCTTGAAGTTCTTCCAGGTAAACAGGTCGGAGCCGGACCACGAAGAGGCGCGCACTTTCCACCCGGGCGGCGGCCACGGTTTGGGCAAAGGCTGAAGGTTCGGATTTCCATGTCCGTCGGTCGGAACATTCATTTCATCCCACGCCACCGCAATTCCAGGATAAGCTTCAACGACGAAGTAGCGCGGGGGTTCGATCTTGCCCAGCCGCTTACTCTTTATTTTCCCGATCGGCATTTCGGTGATCCGAGAAGTTACGACCCCTGAACTTTTGAAGGAATCGATGAATCCGATTTGCGGTATTACGGCCAGAAGTTCACAGGTGACCATCGAGGCTGGATTCATGAAAGTATCTTTGCCGACGAGTTTCATCGATTTCTCGAAGTTCAACTCTTTGATAAAAAGTTGCCTTTCGTC
>JANPHH010000065.1:0-2370 GCA_031424375.1 Chthoniobacter sp.
ACCCGCTGGAAGTGGTGGTCCCGCTGGTGCCGGTCGTGCTCACTCCATTCAAGGTCAGCACCGCGCCACCGGTATTGGCAATGTTGTAGCCGGTCGCGCCCGCGGAAAATCGAAGTCCTGCTATGGTCAGCGAGACGCTCACGTTGGGTTGCATTGTTTGAGCGCTGGTAAACAACGCTACGTCGCCGGACCCGGGCGTCCCTCCGGTCCAATTTCCCGTGGTGTTGAAATCGGTGCCGATGTTGTTCCAAGTCCTCGCTGCCGCCCAGGCGGAGCGGCTGGGGCCGAAGATCGCCAGCAGCAGCACGGCGATTGCACAAAAAACTGGGGCTCCCCGGCTCGCGGCGGCCGGTGCGATGGGGAGGAGAGCGGTGGGGTGGCGGCGGGAAAGAGCGTTACTCATGGAGTGATGGGATGAATCTGAAAGACCGAACCCGCGGAAACCACCCGCGACAAGAGCACGGAAGTCCAGTGGCTCCAAGGAGAGATTGAAGGCAACGCACGGGCGGTCGACGAGTGTGATCAAATGTGGTGCCAAGGGTTGCGCGCGGTGTCCCGGAGGGACGATGGAAAGTAGCCGGTGGCGTCAGCCACCGGATCGCAGAAAAATGAATCCGCCCCGGCAGGGGCGTTGGAATTTACCCGCTGCGGCCACTCCACCGCCGCTCCGGGGCGGGCTCGCTTGACGTGCAGTTCCGGTGGCTGACGCCACCGGCTAATTTCCGCTATCCCTTCGGGACTACAGACTTCGCTGCACCACATTTAATCGCATCCGCGGTCGACGCGCCGCGGAAAAGATGCTTGTTCCCGCGGAACCTTTTCGCCAGAGAAAGCCCCGCTCGATTCGCGGCGTCGCGGATCTCGCATCAACCAACCCTTACCGCATTCGCATGAGCACACCCTCCCTCCCCAAACTTCACAACGCCATGTGGCCCGGCCTCGTCGGCAAAAGCACCGACCCCGGGCAGGAACCGCCGATCAGCCTCGAGAAGATGCTCGACCTCACCGCTGCGGCGAGCGTGAACGGCCAGAAGTTCGACGGCATCGATTACTTCCTCTTCCTGCCGCACACGAACCCCGAGGCGAGCGACGACGAGCTGAAGAAAATCGCCGACCTCATCGCGAGCAAGGGCTTCTCGGTCGGCTCGCTCGTCGCGCCGGTCTGGCCGGGCACGATCGGCGACTCGTCGATGGGGACCGCCGAGCAGCGGGAAAAATTTCTCAGCGCGGTGAAGATGGCCTGCCGCATCGCGGGAATCTTTAATCAACACGGCGTGCGCAAGTATGGCGTAATCCGCATCGACTCCGCGGAGTTCGGCGTGAACAAGTGGCGCGAGAATCCCACTGCGAACACCGCGCAGATCGCCGAGACCTTCCGCGAAGCGGGCAAGATCGCGGAGCAAGCCGGCGAGCGTCTCGCGGCGGAAGGCGAGATCTGTTGGGCGGGCATGCATTCGTGGAAGGACATCCTCGACCTGCTCGAAGCCGTCGGAATGCCGAAGACGGTGGGCTTCCAAGCCGACCTCGCGCACACCTACCTGTATCTCCTCGGCTACAATGCCCCCGAGCACGCGCTCGTGAAAGAAGGCTACAGCGACGCTGAGTTCTACGCCGCCTACGAGAAGATGACCGACAAGCTGCGCCCATGGACGATCGACTTCCACGTGGCGCAGAACGACGGCCACGTCCACGGTGCCGGCTCGCACGACAAGACGGGCAAGCACTGCCCGGCCGATGATCCGAACGGCAAACTCGATATCGTGAAATGCTCCGGCTACTGGCTGAAAGACGCCGCCGCTCGCGGGATCCAGCACATCTGCTGGGACGGCTGCATGTTCCCGAACGCCAAGCTCGAACAGCCGCAGACCTGGAACGCGATCCTCGACGTGATGCTGAGGGTCCGCGCCGCGCACGGCTGGTAAACTGCGGTCAGGGCGGGTTTCGAGCCCGCGCCACGCTCGGGAGCTGCGCTGGGGAGAACCACGGATTCCACCGGTGACGCGGATGGAGAGTTTGCGCGTGCCAATCCATCCGTGTCATCCGTGTCATCCGTGTCATCCAGGTCATCCAGGTCATCCGTGGTTTCTGTTTCCGGATTTTGGTTGAAGGGAATTTTCGATCGCGCGGCGGGCGCAAGCGGTTGGCCGGGACGAGGCTCTCCCGAACGGGTGGCAGCAGGCGGTCATCTGCCGATGAACCGTCGCGATTCCGCCGCTTGTTTGCGCCGGGATTGGAGGCGGAATGTTGCGGGGTGGTCATCGATTTGTCGGATTGACCCGCTTGGATGCGGGTCGGTCACCAATGAAATTTACTCGCCCCATTCCCTCGCACCTCGCTGCGGTCCTCCTGTTTGCTTCCGCAGCCGCCGCG
>JANPHH010000066.1:0-2830 GCA_031424375.1 Chthoniobacter sp.
GGATCAATCTGCACTCCGAGGTCCCTCGACTGCATTCTGGTCGCTCAGGCTCCCGCATTCCGCTCGGGATGACAGCGCTCTTTGGTTCCGCCGTCTCTCGGAAGTTGGCCGAGATTCAAAAAGACGCCTGTCATCCCGAGCGGAGTGTAACGGAGCCGAGAGACCCCGACCTCCGGAGGATCATGGATCGTTCGGCAATCCGAGGTCCCTCGACTGCATTCTGGTCGCTCAGGCTCCCGCATTCCGCTCGGGATGACATGGCTTTTTGAAGGTCCGGTCCACTCTCGAGGAGCGAGCGCCGGGAGGGATTTCGAAGCGGGGACACGCGGGAGCGTGCCCCTCCGGACCGTTGCGCTCCGTGCGTCCCTGGATTGACCCGAGCGAATTCCAGCTACGAAAGCGCCACCGAGCGAGTCTTGCTTTCGCGCTCCGGCTGGCCTAAATCCCGCGCGGAAATTTTCTTATGAAAACATTGTTGGGTGGCCTCCTCGTTCTCTCGCTCGCACTCCTCGCCCCTTCGCTCCACGCCCAGGTGCCTGCTTCGCCGCCCACGCCCGGCCTCATCGTGGTGGATGTGCCGCTGCTCCTGCCGCCGCAGCAGGGTGTGCGGACGCGGGCCGACATCGCGCACGTCGAGGTGCGGCTCGCGGCGGGGGTGGGCGGCGCGGTCTTCACCCAGCGAGTCTCGCCCGACGCCACCAAGATGCTCGCCGCAGTGGCCAAGCAGATCGAAAAACTCTACCCCGGAAAAATGAAAACCGGCCGCACGGAAATTACCTTCACCGGTTTTGTCTCCGCCGCGGATCTGAATGCCTCCGGCCTCGCGCTGCTCATTGCGCTCGACTCGCTCTATGGTGGGTGGACGATCGCGCCGGGCTTCATGGCCATGGGCGGCTACGATGCGGTGCGCGATGTGCAGCCGGTGGGTGATGCGATTCCCCGGCTTTTCGCTGCGTTGAAGGCGGGCGCGAAGCGTGTCGTGATGAGCGAGAAGCAGGTCGCGCAGGTCACCGACCTCATGATCACTTCAGGGCCGTCCGCGTTCGCTTCGACGCAGTTTTTCTCGGTTAATTCCTACGAGGATGTGAAGGCGATCGCGAACGTGCAGATCTCGCCTGAGATGGCCAAGGTGGACGAAAACTTCACCGACGTGCAGAAGAAGCTGAACGTCCCCGGAGCCAAGGCTTCCGAGATCCTGAGCGATCCCGACGTGCAGGAATCGCTCCGCCAGACGCTCACTGCGAATCCCGCCTGCCTCAGCGCCCGTCTGCTCCTGCGCGCAAATTCGGCGCGACTCGAACGGCTCTCGCTCGAAGGAACGGTGAACGCCGTCGAAACGCTCGCGCCCACGGTTTTCACCGCTGTGCAATCCGCCACGCCGAACGATCTGCGCCAGCTTCCCAACGCCGTGGTGCAGGCCGAGATCGACCGGCTGCTGGAGACGAAACAGCAGTTCGACCCGCGCGCCGTTCCGCTCCTCGACGCGGTCATCGGCTACGGAGAAGCGGTCCGCACTTACACCGAAAAACCGCCGGATAGCCCGGCCGAAAACGCCGCGCGCAACCGCACCCTGACGCTCACTGCGCGCGAGGTGCTCGGCGTGCTGCTGAAGTTCAAGACCGGCAAACACTAGGCCGAGTCACTTTTCATCCCGCCGAAGCGCGCTAAGATCCCCGCCATGCGCGCCGTGTTGGTCGTTTCTTTTTTGTTGCTCACTGCGAGTTTTGGAAGGGGCGAGGAATTTTCGCTGACCGAGCCGCGGGAAATTCTCCTCCGACCTGCGCCCGGGCCGGTCGCGGATTCGCTCATTGAGGCGCGCATCGATCCGACGAAACGCGAGGTGCGGTTCGATGATGTGCTCGCGGCGGAACGCTGGGAACAGGGCTTCCTGCTCGCCGCGCGACTGCCGGTGACGGAATCGCTTTCCCTCCGCCAGGAACTCCGCACCGGCTTGCGGACCGAAACGATCCTCGGCGACGAACTCTCTGCGACCTATCGCGACGCGCTGACGATGCTCGAACGGACCGTCGCCGAACTGCAGGCGAGCGAAGCGCTGCGACTCGCGGTCAGCGCGCAGCAGCAGTGGCTGGCCACGAACAGCGTGCCCTTTGCCGAGATCGTGACCTATGGCGGCGAGGCCAAATATTCACCGACGAAAACGACGACGGTGAAGCTGCAGCTTGAGCTCGCTGAGCGCACCGAAACGGTCGGCACGGAAGCGGTGCAGGAAACCTATCGCCTCTCGCTCGAGCAGGAGTTGGTGCCGAAGTGGCTGGGGGCCGCGGGCGGCGGGGCGTTGTCGATGAATGACGACGCGCAGGGCGAGAGCCGCGGCTACCGCTACGAGGCTTCGGTAAAATGGACGCCGCTCGCGGCGACTACGGTGACGCTCGGTGGCGAGCGCGGAACCCGCGAGACGGCGGGCGAGATCGACTCGCGCGACGCGGTCGCGGTGAAGTTGCAGCAGCAACTCTTTGCGGGCAGCAAGTTGGAGTTGCAGGCGGGATACGATCTGCGCACGCGTTCGCCGCTGGACGGTCCGGTGGTTGCGGGTGCGGGTTGGAATCTCGGGATGAATTCCGACTTCTCGCTGCGCGAAGATTGGCGCGCCGGAGTCGGCGTGCGGTATCGCGAGGAGGCCACAACGCTGAAACCGGAGGAGGTGTCGTTTTCGCTTTCGTTGAAGGGGAAGTTTTAGCGGGGAGGCGAACCCTCAAAGAGGCCTGTCATCCCGAGCGGAATGGCGGGAGCCTAAGCGACCAGAATGGAGTCGAGGGACCTCGGATTGCAGAATGATCCATGATCTTCCGGAGGCCGAGGTCCCTCGGCT
>JANPHH010000067.1:0-26620 GCA_031424375.1 Chthoniobacter sp.
GATTTTGCACTTACTCACGTCCTCCGGCTTCTTGTTCCCCACATCTCCCTTTTCGGCATACGGAATTATGCCGACATTCGCCATCAACGAAAGGTAGTCGGTGCATGCAGCGCCCTCGTTCTTTGCAGTGCGCTCGTGAACGATTGCGCGGCAAGGAAGCACATCCCAATGCTGCGGCACTTTCCCCAGCCATTCCACGCCGCTGTCCTTGTAGCTCGGATACCGCGGGAAGCTCACTTCGTCAGCCCTCCGATCATGGTGAGGATGCGGTCGGTGACGCCTTTGAGCTCGGCGTCGATCTCGGCGAGCGGGCGCGGAGGCTGGAAGACGTAGAAGTGGCGGTTGAAGGGGATTTCGTAGCCGACCTTCGTCTTCTCGTGGTCGATCCAGGCATCGGCGGCGTGGGGGAGGACTTCGCGCGCAAAGTAGGCGTCCACATTTTCGGAGAGGGGGACGTTTTCCGTGTCGCGCAGGGCGGCGTCGGGGACGGGCTGGCCTTTGCCTTTGCCCTTGGTGGCGAGGACGACGTGGCCTTTTCCATCGCGCTCGGGGCGCTCGACGGTGATGGTGCGGTAGCCGAACGCTTCGTTTTTGAAGATGCGGCTGATGGGGGTCTTCGACCCTTCTGGAGTCTTCGACCCTTCTGATTTGCCGTCGCGGGTGACTTCCCGGAAATCGCCGAAGAGGCGGGTGATGTCCTCGATGTGCGCGGGGCTGAGTTCCTTGCGTTTGCTGCCGAGGCTTTTGCGCATCTTCTGCCAGAAGCTGGAGGCGTCGATGAGCTGCACCTTGCCCTTCCGCGCCTTGGGCTTCCGGTTGCTGAAGATCCAGACGTAGGTGCTGATACCGGTGTTGTAAAACATGTCGGTCGGCAGGCCGATGATGGCCTCGACGAGGTCATTCTCCAGCACGTAGCGGCGGATCTCGCTCTCGCCGCTGCCCGCGCCGCCGGTGAAGAGCGGGGAGCCATTGAGCCCGATGCCGAAGCGGTTGGACGGCTAGCTTACAATTCCGAGCGATGCTCGAGGGCGAACTGGAACAAGGCCCGCGTGCCATGGAGTTCGAGCTTCTGGCAGATGTTCGCGCGATGGGTCTCGACGGTGCGGTGGCTCATGCAGAGTTCCGTGCCGATCTCGCGGTTGGTCTTGTTCTCGGCGACGAACTGCAGCACCTGCCGTTCGGTGGGCGTCAGCGATTTCAGCCCGGTCTTCTGCTCGCGCAGCGCGGAGGCGCGCCGGGTGCGCTTGAGCAGGTAGCCGGAGATGGATGGGCTGAGATAGATTCCGCCGCCGGCGACGGTCTTCAAACCCAGCACCACGTCCTCGGCCGCATTTTCCTTGAGCAGGTAGCCCTGCGCGCCGGCATCCATCGCCGCGTTGAACGTGCTCTCGTCGCCGTGCATCGTTAGCACGATCACGGCGACCGCCGGTTTGCATCCGCGCAGGGCGCTGAGCAGGTGCAGCCCGTCGAGCTTGGGGATGTGGAGATCCACCAGCGCCAGCGCGGGCTTCAGTCGCCGAATTTCCGCGAGGGCGGTCTCGCCGTCGCCCGCTTCGCCGACGACGTGAAAGCGCGCATCCCGCTCAATGACCTCGCGCACGCCGGAGCGGAAGATCGGGTGATCGTCCACGATGAACACTTTGATTTTTTCGAGGCTCATGAATCTGATTTCGGCGTCGGCGGCCGGGCGAAGGGTTTTCCGATTTTGATCGTCACGGTCAAGCGCGTGCCCTTGCCCGGTGCAGACTGAATCTCCGCGCGGCCACCCAGAAGCCGCGCACGTTCCTCCATGCCGACGAGCCCGTGTCCGCCGCTGCTGCGCGACGGGGCACCTGCGCGCACGGATGGATCGAAGCCCTTCCCGTTGTCGAACACCGAGAGTTCGAGCAGGCCCGCGGCGCGTTTCAGTTCGAGCGTCACGCGCGTGGCCGCCGCATGTTTCACCACGTTGTTCAGCGCCTCCTGTGCGATGCGATAGAGGTTCACCTCGTCTTCGGGCGAGAGGCAGCCGTCCACCTGGTCCAGATCCTGTTCGATGCTCAGGCCGGAACTCTCCGCCACATTTTCGGCCAGCCACGTGACCGCCTGCGTGAGTCCGGCCCGATCCAGATCGGCCGGGCGCAGCGCGTGCGTGATGGCGCGCACTTCGGCGATGGCCCGCGTGGCCCCGCCGGAAATTTCCCGCAATTGCTCCGCGAGCCCCGGCGGCACCTCGCCTTGATTGAGACCCATCACCGCGCGGTTTTTGATGATCTGCAAATTCTGCCCGAGGCCGTCGTGCAGTTCACCGGCGATGCGCTTGCGCTCCTCCTCCTGCGAATGCAGCAGCCCGCGCGTGAATGATTCCTGCGCGCGGCGGCGGCGCTCCGCGAGCCAGCCGCGGCGCAGCCGGAACACCACCCACGCAAAGATGACAGCAACGATGCCGTAGAGCCAGGCGCGCTTGTGCGGATAGCGATGCCACCACAGCGCGACATTTTTTCGGCGCCAGTGCCGGCGCCTGCGCGGCAAATTCCCCCACCGTGCCGACCCGCAGTTCGCGGCGGTAAAGTTCGAGCGGATAGACCGGGACGAGTTGATCGGCGAACCGCACGCGCGCGTGTTCATCCCCGCGCGGCGAGGCCACATAGAGCATCCTGGCCGGGTTCCAGGCGAGCCACTCGCCATCGGAAAAGAGCACGCGCTGAAACAAAACTTCCCCCGTCTCAATGCTCGCGTGAACGATCAGGTCGTCGCGCTGGCCAAACGCGAGCACCGGCTGGGTCGGATGAAAGGCGAGCGGCAGATACTGCGACGTGACGTTGGCAAAGCGCCGCACTTCACCGCCGGTCGCGGCGTCCCACACGATGATGTTTCCATCGCCGCCGCCGGTGGCGATCCACCGCCCGTCGCGGCTGACGGCCAACGATTGCACCGGGCGCTGGTGAGCGGGCCATTTGCGGAGGGTCTCCAGCGTCCTGGGATCGAGTACGCGCACCGTGCCATCGGCCAAACCGGCGGCGAGCCAGCTCGCATCGGGTGCGAAGTCGAGCACGTCGATCTGCACCGGGGTGGACTGCGTGAGCAGGCATTCGCCATTGCGGGTATCCCACAGCTTCAACGTCCCATCCGTGCTGGCACTGGCCAGCCGGTCCGAGCCCGGCGCGAAGGCCACCGAACCCACATTCGCCGCGTGTCCTGCCAGCACGCGGACGGGACGATCGAAGTGCGACTGCCACAGCTTGATCGAGTGATCCAGACTGCCGCTGGCAAATGGGCCGCTGGCCGACGCGATCAGCTTCTGCGTTCCACCCACCGCGAGGGTGCCGATCGCATCCACGCGATCGAAGTACGGATGAATGGTCGAGACGGTGCCATACGACAGATCCCAGACTCGCATCGTGCGATCCGCGCTACCCGAAAAAAGCCACGCGCTCTCGAGACTGAAACCCAGCGTCAGCACCGCGCCTTCATGCCCCCGGAGGTCGTAGAGAAATTTTCCATCGCGCGCATCCCAGACGCGGACCATTCCATTCGCCGAGCCGAGCGCCTCGAATTTTCCATCCGCGCTGAACGCCAGGCTCGTGACCGGGGTGTTCGGCGGACGCCTGGGGAAAACTCGCTTGAGCGAGCCATCGCGGGCATTCCACAGCCGGAACGTGGCGTCGGCCGCGGCCGTGACGATTTCGCGCCCGTCCGGCGAAAAAGTGATTTGGTAAATCCCGTCCTCGTGCCCCCGCAGTTCACACCGCACCGCACCGGAATCGGTGGCGCGAACCACATTCACCCACCGGCCCGCGGTGGCAAGCAGACTGCCATCCGGGCTGAGGTCGATATCCAGATTTGCCTCCCCCTCTCGCGTAGCCACGCGGCGCAGCAGCCTGCCCGACGGTAGTTCCCAAAGATTCACGCAGCCCGGCCCGCCCGAGGCAAGGAGCGTGCCGCTGCGGGAAATCGCGATGCCGCCCAATGGACTGCCATGATCCAGCTTCAGTCCCGGCGCGCCGCTCGCGACATCCCAGAATTGCACGAACGGAGCCTTGTCCTCGCGCGACGCCGCGACGACCGATTTTCCATCCCGCGTGAACAGCACATCCGTGACGCGCCCGCCGACCGGCAGTGTGCGAGACGCCGAACCGCTCTTCACATCCCACACGGTCACCGTCCCGTCGTAGGTCGCCGCCGTCACCCACCGGCTGTCCGGGCTGAACGCCACGCGCCGCGCCCACTTCCCCGCGTGCTCCTTGAAAAAATGGACCAGCTTCCCCGCGCGATAATCCCACACCTTCACCGTCCCATCCGTGCTGCACGACGCCAGCCACTTTCCATCCGGGCTGAATGCCAGCGCGATGACCCGCTCCGAATGCCCCGGCAGCGTCCCGATCAAATCCCCCGACTCCCGATCCCAAAGCCGGATCGCCTCCGCCTCCCCGGAGGATGCGATGATGCGCCCATCCGGACTGTAGACCGCCGCCAGCGCTTCCAGGTCATGCCCGCGCTGCAACACGATCTCCGCCGCCGCGCCAAATCCGGCGAGCGCCAGGAGCGTGGAAAAGCAGTGGAGAAACCGCCGCCAGCGGATGCGGATGTCGATGGGCATCCTTGCTAAAAATCGCGAGCCACTCCCCCGTCACGCAGGCCGGCCCGCTGGAGCCGTCGCCAGTGATGGCGGCACCCATGCGCCGGCATCCGGGGCGAATCCGCCGTGGTGGATTCACCACCCGGCATCACACCGCTCCGGTGCCTCGTCAGGAAAACCGGCCCGGCGGCGGGTCGTTCCTTGCTTGGTTCGTTGAAGGCCACGGCTGGAGATTCTCCCCGGCCAATCGGGCGTCAAGCGAGGATCGTGCGCCGCATCTCACGAGGAGGATGGAGTCCGCGGCGCGCCCGTTTGACCTTGGCGAGGATGCCGGAGTCGGATTGGCGTCGTAGCCAGGCCGATGCCTGGGGTGCACCGGATCCAGGCTCCACCCTGAGCCGCTACGCCATCTTCCACTCGCCGCGGTATTCGCGCGTCAGCCACTTCGCGTCGCCCGTACCGCCCGCAAATTGATTCTTCGCCGGATCCCACTTCATCGCCTTTCCGTGCCAGTAGGCGAGGCTGATCAAGTGGCAACCCGTCACCGTGCGTGCGCCCACTTCCTCATGGGTGATCGGCGGCTTGCGGCTCGCGATCGAGGCGAGGAAGTCCGCCTTGTGATCGGTGCTCGCGTAGAGCTTCACCTTCGCGCCGGTGAGGAGTTCCTTCTCCAGCGCGTCGAGTTGCTCGGCGAGTGCGGGCATGTCTTCCTTTGCAAGAAACTTCGCCTTCTCCACGCCCTTCAGCGTCACCTTGATCTTCCCGCGGTTCACGAAAATCTCTCCGTCGCTGCCGAAGAACGTCACGCCATTCTCGCTGACGTGCTCGACTTCCACGCCGCCCGCATACTTCAGCTTCACGCCGCTCTCCGCGGTGTCGGCATTCGCGGGAGGCGTGATTTCCAGCGGACCGCTTTCATCGGCGCCGAGGCCCCAGTGCGTGATGTCGAGATGATGCGCGCCCCAGTCGGTCACGCCGCCGCCGCCGTATTCGCGATAGGCGCGCCATTGGGGAAAATGATTGTGTACCCCGCGCGGGCTGAGGATTTCGTTGTAGTCGCGCGCCGGCGCCGGCCCCTGCCACAGATCCCAATCGAGTCCCGGCTCCGCGTCCTGCTTCGGCAGGTCGCACGGCTTCGCCGGTCCGCCGAAGCCCGCGGTCACGCGCGAGATTTTCCCGATTACGCCATTGCGCGCCAGCTCGCACGCCACGCGGAATTCCCGCGATGACCGCTGCATCGAGCCAGTCTGGAAGACGCGCCGGTTTTCCCTCACCGCGCCGACCAGCGCCCACGCTTCGTGGATCGTCTGGGTGAGCGGTTTCTCGCAATAGATATCCTTGCCCGCCTTCGCCGCCGCGATGGCGATCAGCGCGTGCCAGTGATCCGGCGTCGCGATCACCACGGCATCGATGTCCTTCCGCGCGATCAGCTCGCGGAAGTCAGTGTAAGTCGCGCAACCCTTGAACTCCGTGCCGCTCTTCTTTCCGTAGAAATCCTCGATCTGCTTTTGGCCCGCGTTGCGCCGCGTGGTGTCCACGTCGCACGCCGCCACGAGTTGCGTGTTTTCTTTGGAGAGAAAGCCGCTCGCCAACCCGCGCATCTGCTTCCCCATCCCGATGCAGCCGATCGTGATGCGATCATTCGGCTTCACCTCCGCGGACCAGACGCGGCTCGGCAGAATCAGCGGGGCCACACCGGCGGCAAGCGTGGACGCGAGGAAGGAACGGCGGGAAATGCGGGGGATACTCATGGCTCCGATGTTGATCCGCTTCCTCGGCGTTCGCAACGTCCCGACGACTAATTATTGCTCGTCGCTGCGCCCGCCCGGCGGTATCGACCGGGCGAAATCTATGCGTCGCAGCCTCTTGAAATGGGTCCGGGAAAGATGGCACCCGCTTTGGCGCCTGCGTCACTCGCCGCTTTACCGGAAGCTTCAGCAGCACTTCGACTTCACCGTCGACGTGCGTCAGCACGGGTCCCAAACGCGGGTCGCCCTCAAGCTGCTGCGCGACGCCAGCCTGCTCGCCGCTTCGAGCGCACCTGAGCCTGAGGTGACAGCCGCATTCACAATGGTGATGGAGCACTTCCGACCGCGCGTCTTCTGGGATGTCGGTGCGAATGTCGGCCGCTACTCATGGCTGGTCCGCGAGCACCCGGGCATCGAGCGCGTCATCCTCTTCGAACCCGATCCGACCAACTTTGCCCTGCTCAACCGGACCATCGAGCGGAACGGGATCGGCAACTGCCGCGCGCTTCAACTCGCCGTCTGCGAAAGCTCCGGTGAAGCGCCTTTCCTCCTCGACCGCGTGAGTGGTGCCACCGGTTCGCTCGAACTGACCGAGCGACTGACGAACACCTTCAGCCTCCATCACCGCTACGGCTTGGAGGAGACGATCACGTGCCGCACGGCCTCCGTCGATGACCTCATTCGAGAAGGCCTTCCCCCACCGGATTTCATCAAGATCGACGTCGAACGGGCGGAGGCTCGTGTCATCGCTGGGGCGAGTGACTGCCTCGCCCGCACGCGTCCCGTGTTGATCATGGAGTCTCGCGATACCTCGATGCTGCGCGATCTGCGCGCCCGCGGCTACCGCGTGCTCAAGCTGGACTCCGGCAACGTGCTGGCGCTCCCGCTCGGCGGAACGATCAGCCTCACGCCCTTCGAGCAGCAGTTCCCCGACTGGCAGGAACCCGCGCCCGCGCGCTGAATGTCCCCGCGGCTCACTCCCCGCCTAGCGCGTGGATCGTATTCACCACCTCGCCGCGCAGCTCTTTGCCGCTCGCGGTCTTGAGGTCGTATTTGATGCTCATCTGCATCACCGGTTTCAGCCCGGGGATTTCGAGGAAGACGGTGCGGTCGTCGGTGCCGATCGTGACGCTCTTCACGGTCACGGGATCGTGTTTGGTCTGACCCAGTTGTGCTTTGGTGAATTGCGGCGCGCCGTCCTTGCCGGGCTCGGTCGGTGTGGTCGCGGCATCTTCGGTCGAGAGCTCGGGTGAACCGTAGGCCGCACTCCAGAGGTAGCGCCATTGCTCGAGGTGCCAGTTCTCGGGATCGCGTGCGATCTGCGTGTCGAGCGAGGCGGCGAAGGTCAGCGCGATGCCATCCTGCTTCACGTGCAGCTCGGTGGGCATCCGCGTCTCCGCGCCGGTGGAGCGCACCCGCTGGAGGCAGCCATTCTTCAGCCCGTTGGTCTGCCATCCGCGCAGGCCGCAGACATAGAGCTGGCCGTCCGTCGGCGAGAAGCGCCCGCGCATGATCCCACTTTGGAATTGGAGTGGGAATTTCGTCACGCCGCCCTGCACCACGGCGTTGGCGATCTCCGATCTCCCATCTCCGATCTTCTCGAAAAGGACGCCATACAGCGCGCTCTGCCCGTAGCTGAGATGCAGCATCTTGCCGCCCCACGGACCCCACCCCTCCGGCGCCCACACCTGCCCGCCGCCGCTATTATCTACGCGCTTGGGCAGCCAGCAGAGCGGGCGATCGTAGTCGCTCGGAAGTGGGTCGCGATGCGAGAGCGGCACCACGCCGTAGAAGCCGCCGGGCTGGATCCAGTTGATCTTGCACACCGGCGTCCACGTCCCCTCGTTGTCGCCGCTCGTCACCTCGCCGCGCGGGCCGACGCCGATGCCATTGGGCGCGCGGAAGCCGGTCGCGAAAACGTCCAGCTTCCCGCCATCCGGCGACACGCGCAGCACCGAACCATGATGCGCCATGATCTGATCAAAACCGCGCCCGCCGTTTTTCACCGGCCCCGCTTTGGCAAAATAGAAGTTCCCCGCCGGATCCGTCTGCAAGTCGAAGACAAACTCGTGGAAGCTCTTCGTCACCTTCACGTCGAAGTTGAACGCCTCGTAAAAGTCCGCCTCGCCGTCGCCATTGAGATCCTGCAACCGCCAGATGCCGTCGCGGCAGGTCACGTAGATTTCCCCCTTCACGATCCGCAACCCGAGCGCGTGGTACAGCCCGCTCGCAAACCGCCGCCACGTCACCTTTTCCAGCTTCGCATCGAGCCCCGAGACGATGAACACATCGCCGTGAAACGTGCAGACCGCCGCGCGCCCATCCGGAAAAAAATCCAGCCCGCCGGTGAACATCGGCGCACCCCACGGATTCGGGTCGGGCAGCTTGATCGTGTCGACCACGTAAGCCTCGTCGGTCTTCGTCGAAAGCTCGCCCGTCGTCGTCACCAGCTCCGTCCAGCGCGCCGCGCCGCCTTTCGTCAGCGCGCGAAGCTTGTCCGTCTTCTCCACCATCACGCCCTCGATCGGCAGCAGCTGCGCGGCTCCCTCGATCTGCCTCACCAGCTTGCCATCGCGCCATGCTGGCAGCTCTAGCACCTCCGCGCCGGCCACATCCCACTTCACGATCACCTGCTCGCCGTGGACATAAAATCCGCGGAATCGCGCCTCGCCGCCGGGAAGCGGACCGAACGGCTCGGGCCGCGAATCCTTCCAATCCGTTCCGCCACTCCCGAATCCCGGAACCGCCGCGGTCGTAAACGCCACCTCACCCAGCGCCGTCGGATATTCCCCGCGCGACATCAGATTCATCGGCGTGGTGAACTTTCCACCCGTCCACGCCCCCGCCACGCGACAAAGGTCGAGATCATAAGCGATCGCCGCCTCACCACCCGCGCCCAGCTTGATCGCCAGCCCCTTCAGCGCAGTCGTCTTCATCGTTCCGTCGGCCTGCCTGCCCACGCCGATCGTCCCGAGCAGCCACGGTCCGGGCGCCTCGCCAGCGGGCGTCTGCATTTTCTGCGCGAAGGTGAAAGGCGCCAGCGCGAGCAGCACGGACGTGACGAGATGCGGAAGTTTCATGCGGAGGGGAGAACCCGGCCGACGCCGGTTCATTGGCGGGAGTAAAGGATGGGTCCACGAAAGACACGAAAAGCACGAAAGCGAACTTCCATTTTTCGTGTCCATTCGTGTCTTTCGTGGACCTCAAAAAACTGTCCGCCGGAACAAGGCAAACCACGAAAATGGCGAAAGAAGAACTGGGGCGGGTCTGCCTTTCATTTGTTTCGCCTGGTTCGTGGTTCCTTCCCTCCTGTTCTTCACCTGACACCGCGCCCTCCCGCGGCTAACTCCTCCCGCATGCGTTTCCACGTTCACCTTCTCGCCCTGCTGCTGCTGTTCCTCGCCGGGTCGCTCCCTGCCGCCCGCGCCGAGTTCCGCGGCGCGTGGGTCGCCACCGTCTATAATCTCGACTGGCCGTCGAAGCCTGGCCTCAGCGCCGAGCGCCAGCAGGCCGAACTCCGCGCTATCCTCGACCGCGCGAAATCCATCGGCCTGAACGCCATCCTCTTCCAGGTGCGCCCTTCCGCCGACGCGCTCTACGCTTCGAAATACGAACCGTGGTCCAGCGTCCTCACTGGCAGTCAGGGCACCTCGCCCGGCTACGATCCGCTCTCCTTCGCCATCCGTGAAGCCCACGCCCGCGGGCTGGAGCTGCATGCGTGGTTCAATCCCTTCCGCGCCGCCACGGCCTCCAGCGGCAGCAGCGCCAGCCGCCACGTCGCTCAGACGCATCCCGAGTGGGTCCGCCGCCACGGCTCCCTGCTCTGGATCGATCCCGGCGAACCCGCCGCGCGCGAATACGTGCTCGACATCATCACCGACGTGGCCAGCCGCTACGACATCGATGGCGTCCACATCGACGACTACTTTTATCCCTATCCGACCAAGGGTGTCTCCAGCTTCAACGACGCCGCGTCCTGGGCTCGCCACGGCGAATCCAGCGGGATGAGCCGGGCCGATTGGCGCCGCGACAATATCAACCGCTTCGTGTCCGAGATGTATCGCCGGGTGAAGAGCACGCGAGCTTCCGCGAAAGTCGGAATCAGCCCCTTCGGCATCTGGCGACCCGGCGTGCCCGCCACCATCGAGGCGCAGCTCGACGCCTACGGCCAGCTCTACTGCGACGCGCGGCTGTGGATTCAGAAAGGGTGGTGCGACTACCTCTCCCCGCAGCTCTACTGGTCAATCCAGCCCGCGAAGCAGAGCTTCCCCGTGCTCCTGAAATGGTGGCGCGACCAGAGCACCGCCGGGCGTCCCATCTGGCCCGGCATCGCCACCGATCGCATCGGCGCCGCGCGCCCCGCCTCCGAAATCGCCGCACAGATCGCCCTCACCCGCAGCGGCACCAGCGACCCCGGCCACATCCACTGGAACATGAACGCGCTGATGCAAAATCGCGGCGGCATCGCCGAACTGCTGAAGACGACGACGTATCGCTGAGGCGGAATTTTCTCCGCCGCGGCCCCGGAAGGAAATCCACGCAGCGCGCGAGAGGACACGGGTCGGAAATTTTCCCTTTCGTGTCCTTTCGTGTCTTTCGTGGACCGATTAGAACTCCTGCCTTCCCATGACCGCCCCGCAAACTTCCGCCCTCGCCGAATTCCGCCAGAAGATGGAAGCCGCCGGCGTCAGCGAACCCGCCATCCGCGCCTTCGAGCGCAACTACGCGCAGCTCGAGCATCACGATTCGGGATTCATTCCCGAAACCACGATCCAGCCGGTGCAAAGCCTGCCCACCCTCGCGGACATCGCCTCCCATTCCACGCCCGACCCCGCGCTGCTCAATGAAACCGCCGTGCTCAAACTCAACGGCGGCCTCGGCACCGGCATGGGCCTCGAGCGCGCGAAATCGCTCCTCCCGGTCCACGACGGCCTCACTTTCCTCGACCTCATCGCGCGGCAGGTCCTGCACTTCCGCAAAACGAGCGGCCACATGCGCCTGCTCACCATGAACAGCTTCAGCACCAGCGCCGACACCCGCGCCGCGCTCGCCCGCTATCCCGAACTCGGCGCGCCCGACGACATCGAACTGCTGCAAAACAAAGCGCCCAAAGTGGACGCCGCCACGCTCCGTCCGGCGGTGTGGGAAAAGGATCGCGAACTCGAATGGTGCCCGCCCGGTCACGGCGATCTCTACGCTGTGCTCGCCACCGGCGGCACGCTTGACCGCCTGCTCGCCGATGGCATCCGCTACGTCTTCGTCTCCAACAGCGACAACCTCGGCGCCACGCTCGACCTCGCGCTCCTCACCTGGTTCGCGCAGAGCGGCGCACCATTCATGATGGAAGTGACCGCCCGCACTCCGAGCGATCGCAAAGGCGGCCACCTCGCCCTGCGCCCGGCGCATTCAGCGCAAGGCGGTGATCAGCTTCTCCTCCGCGAATCCGCCCAATGTCCCGAGGACGACATGGGCGCGTTTCAGGACATCACCCGGCACCGCTACTTCAACACCAACAACCTCTGGCTGCGCCTCGACCGCCTCCGCGACGCCCTCGCCGCTTCCGACGGCTCGCTCCCGCTCCCGCTCATCCCAAACAAAAAGACCGTCGACCCGCGCGACAAAAACTCACCCACCGTCTTCCAGCTCGAAACCGCGATGGGCGCCGCCATCGAGTGCTTCCCCGACGCCCGCGCCGTCGACGTCCCGCGCAGCCGCTTCGCCCCGGTGAAGACCACCGCCGACCTCCTCACCCTGCGCAGCGACGCCTATGACATCCGCCACGATGGCACCGTGGCCCTCGCCCCCGAACTCTGTGAAATTCCGCCCCACGTCGAACTCGACCACCACTACAAGATGGTCGATCAACTCGATGCCGCTCTCGCGACCGGCACGCCTTCTCTCAAAGGCTGCCGCAATCTCCGCGTGAAAGGCGAAGTGCTCTTCGACAACGACGCCATCTTCCAAGGCGACGTCACCGTCGAGAATCCCACGCACTCGCCGCTGCCGGTGCCGCCCGGCATCCACTACAACACGCACCTCATCCTGTAGCCGCGTCCCTAGGAGTGCGCGGACTCGTCCGCGCTTTGCGGCGGGAGGCAGCTTGCTGCCGTGGCGGGGCCAGTCCGCAGGCGCGACGCACACCCCGCCGCGCGGACAAGTCCGCGTACTCCAAGCCTGCGCCCGGAGGTGCCACCAGACACACGAATCGGCCTGACCGAAAATCCGCGTCAATCCGCGAAATCCGCGGTCTCATTCCTCTCCGCCCGGCGTTGACACCTCCCCTCATTCCCTACGCACCCGCAGGAACGACGGGAAGCGCGGCAGACCCTTGGCCGTCAATCCGCGGTAGCGAAACGTGATCAATGTGCCGACCGGCGGCGGCGATTCCCGCTGTGCGTCAGTGAATCCAGTGCCGATCGAAAACTCGCGCCCCTCCGCCGTCTTCACTCTCAGTGATCCGAGCTTGCCCGCGTACTTTCCCTTCCCGGGAAGGTGCGCGATCACCGTCGCCTCCGCGTCATCCTGCGGCTTCACCTTCAGTAGCGTCGGCGACCGCTTCGCCTCGTACTCCGACTCCGGTTTGCGCAGCATCAGCCCTACACCCCCGTGCGCGACCACGCGGTCGCGCTCCGCGAGCAGTTGCTTCGTTCCCTTGCAGCGCTCCTGCACCACGGGTTTCGCGAACTGGTTCTCAGCCGGCAGCGTCGCTTTCAAAAACTCCATCCGCTGCTCGAACGTCCCCGGCGCCTGCGGTGCGTCGAAGACCAGGAAGCGCACGCCCTTCCACCGCGCATCGGGCGTCTGCGAAAGCACCGTGCTGATCGTCTCCTCGAACTTGCCGCGCCCCGTCCACAACTCTCCATCCAGCGCGATGCCCTTCGGCAGTTCCGCGAGAAAATAATCCGGCGCCTGAATCGCCTGCCCCTTCCGGCTCCACAGCTTCTCGCCATCCCAATACCCGCGCAGCCCATCATACTTTTCACTCACCCACCAGCCGGTCGGATCGATCGACGGATTCCAGACATTGGCGAGCAGCAGCGCCGGGCTGCTTTTCTCCGCACTCGAAGCCGGGGCAGGTTCCTGCGTCAAAGCCGGGGCGACTAAAGCGATTGCCATCACGACTCCAAGCAGCGCTCTGCGACACATCCGATGCATCCTCATCCCTGAGCGTTTTCCGACTCCGACTTGGATGTCAATCCCCTGGCGCTCTCAAACCCCGCGCAGGATCGCCAGCGGCGGGTGTCGCGAGACGCCGCGGCTCAGCGCCAGGCCGCCGAGGATCGCAAGCCCGGTGGTGGCGGCAAAGGCCGCGGCGATGAGCAGCGGATCGGGCCACGGCGGGGCTTTAAAGACGAAGAGGGCGAGCGCGAAATTGGCGGCGATGGCGAGCACCAGTCCCGCGAGCGCGGAGAGCGTGCCGAGGGTGGCGTATTCGATCAGCAGGATCGTGCGCACTTGTTTCGCCGAGGCGCCGAGCGTGCGCAGGAGGATGCTCTCGCGCTGGCGCTGGTCGCGGCCATTGAGCAGCGTGCCGATGAGGATGGGGATGCCCGCCAGCACGGTGAAGCCGGCAAGCACCGAGATGACCCGCGAGATTTTCTCCAGGATGCCGCGCACGTTTTCGAGGATCAGCGTGAGATCGATCGCGGAGACGTTGGGAAATTTCTGCACGAGCGCGCGCTGCAGTTCGCCGGAGGTGAGGCCGGCGGGCACGCGCGTGGTCACGACGTGAAATCCGGGCGCGCTTTCGAGCACACCGGGCGGGAAGATCATGAAGAAGTTCAGGTTGAAGCGGCTCCAGTCCACCTTGCGCAGGCTGGTCACGCGCGCGCGGACCGCGACGCCCTGCACGTCGAGCGTCATCTCATCGCCGATGGCCACGCCGAGGTCTTTCGCGATCTCGGCTTCGAGCGAGAGCGGCACCGGGCCGTTCGGATCGGGCACGCTGGTGAACCACTCGCCGGCGATCAGCGTCTCGGTGGCGTTCAGGCTCGCGCGGTATGTGGAGCGGAATTCCCGGCGCAGCACCCACTTCGGCACCGCGCCCTTTTTCTCCAACTCGCGCACCGGTGTGCCGCGCACCGACTCGACTCGCATGGTCACCATCGGCGCGCTTTCCAGTCGCGGCAGCTTGAGCGCCGCGATCTCGGCGCTCACCCCGTCCAACTGGTCGGGCTGCACATCGACGAGGTAGATGTTCGGGCTCTCGGTGAATTGCGAGAGCGTGAGCCGCTGGCGGAGGAGATTGCCGGTCAGCAGGATCGTGAGGAGCAGGAAAGTGCCGAGGCCGAGCGAAAGCAGGAAGAGCAGCGTCTGATTGTGCGGCCGGTGCAGATTTGAAATGCCCTGCCGCAGCAGATACGGCCACGCCGGGCGGACGACGCGGCGCGCCGCAAAGATGAGCCCGCGGGCGATGCCGACGAGGATGCCGAACGCCACGCCGAGCGCGGCGACCATGCCGAGCGCGCGTTTCCAGTCGGAGGAATTCAGTAGCGCCACGCCGACGAGTAACGCCGCGAGCAGCACATACACCGGCCACGCCCGCAGCGCCGCGCGCCCGCCGACGAGCGCCGCGCCTTCGCGCAGCGTCGCCGAGGGCGAGATCCGCCGCACGCGCAGCAGCGGGATGAGCGCGAAGCCGCAGCACACCGCGAATCCCGCGGCGGTGGTCTGCGCCACCACGCGCCACTCGGGCGCCGGATCCACGACGATGGGCAGGCTCTCGCGGAAGAATGTGAGCACGCCCGTGTGCAGCGCGATGCCGAGCGCCGCGCCGAGCACCGCGCCGAGCACGCCGAGCGCGAGGGCTTGCGCAAAGTAGATGCCGAACGCCACATCCCCCGGACATCCGAGACAACGCAGGATCGCCACGGTCGGCACGCGTCGCGTCGCGTGCGCGTGGACCGCGCCCGCCACGCCGATTGCGCCCAGCACCAGTGCGACGAGCGCGATGATCCCGAGGAATTGCTGAAAGTTATCCAGCGCATCGCCGAGCGTTTCGCGCCGGTCGTCGGGCGTCTCGATCCGCCATGTCGTCTCGGGAAAATTGTCGCGCAGCGCCTTCTTCGCCGCACGCGGATCGGCGCCGGCGGGCAGCTCGAGATGCAGGTGGTGAAAGGCCAGGCTCGTCGTGCCGAGCAGCCCGGTGCGCGCGAGATCCGCGCGGCGCACGTAGGCTTCCGGCGCGAAGCCGCTGAAGCGGCTGCTGCGCGGCGCGGCTTTGTTCACCACGCCGAGGATCGGCAACTCAATCGCGCCCAGCTTCACGCGGTCGCCCACCTTCGCGGCGAACTGATCGAGCAGCGCCGGCTCCAGCAGAATGCCCGGCTCCGAGCGCAGCCGCTGCCAAGCGTCCGCGGGCGTCGTCTGCACCGTGCCGTAGTAGGGATAGTCGCCGTCGATCCCGCGCACCTGCGCGAGCCGCGCCGCGTCGGCGGTGGAAAAATAGAGCATCGAGGAAAAACCCGTCTCGTGACTCACCCGCCGCGCCCGCGCCGCGAGCTTCGCCTCTTCCTCCGCCGTGAAGGGCTGCCGCGACGACACCTGCACATCCGAGCCGAGCAGCGATTTTGCTTGCGCGTCGATCCCGCTCTGCACGCTCGCCTTCAGCGAATGAATCGCCACCAGCGCCGCGACACCCGCCACGATCGCGAGCGAAAAGATCGCCAGCCGCTGCCGCTGCGTGCGGCTGTCGCGCCACGCCATCCGCCACGTCCACGGATGAAACAACGCCGCCAGCAGCCCGCGCGGAAGCGCCGTGTCAGTGCGCGCCATGCTCCTCCTCGCCGACGATCGCGCCGCCGCGCATCTTCACCACCCGCCGTGCGCGCGAGGCGAGCGTGGGATCGTGCGTCACCAGCACCAGCGCCGTGCCCGCCTCGCGATTCAGCCGGAAGAGCATCTCCACGATCGGCCCGCTCGTCTCCGCGTCGAGATTCCCCGTCGGCTCATCGGCGAAAAGAATCTTCGGCCGATGGATAAACGCCCGCGCCAGCGCCACGCGCTGCTGTTCGCCGCCGGAGAGCTGGAGCGGATAATGTTCGAGCCGATCCGCGAGCCCGACCTGCGCGAGGATCTCCGCCGCTTCCGCATGCCGGCCGTTCTCCCCGCGGAGTTCCAGCGGCACGAGCACGTTCTCGATCGCCGTGAGCGTCGGGATGAGCTGGAAATTCTGAAACACAAAGCCGACCGCGCGATTCCGCAGCGCCGCGCGCGCATCCTCGTCGAGCGCGCCGAGTTCCTGCCCGTCGAGACGCACCGTGCCCGTCGTCGCATCATCGAGCCCCGCGCACAGCCCGAGCAGCGTCGTTTTCCCACTGCCCGACGGGCCGATGATCGCGCAGGTGTCGCCCGCCTCCAGCGTGAGATCGATGTCGCGCAACACCGTCAGGTCGTGGCCCGCGCCGCGGTAGATTTTCCCGAGCCCGCGGATCTCGAGGATGGGCGGTTTGACAGCCTCGGCGCCGCGCTCGACGCTCGACGCTCTTTCTACCTGATTCGGAACTGATGACATCATTGAGGACATATACGCTCTGGCTGCTGCTGTGGACGAGCCGCGCACTATGGGCCGCGGATGCTCCCCCGGCAAACGCCGCGGCGCCTTCGCCCGGCCGGATCGTCATTCTCGGCGACAGCATCACTGCCGGCTACGGCCTCGATCCGAGCCAGGCCTACCCCGCCTTGTTGCAGGAAAAAATCACCGCCGCCGGTCTGCCCTACACCGTCGTGAATGCCGGCGTCAGCGGTGACACCACCGCAGGCGGCCTGCGCCGTCTCGACTGGACCCTCAGCCGCCCCACCGCCGTGCTCATCGTCGCCCTCGGCGGCAACGACGGCCTCCGCGGCATCTCCCCGAAGCAGACCGAGGAAAACCTCACCGGCATCCTCCAGCGCGCCCGCGCGAAATTCCCGGCCATCCGCGTCATCATCGCCGGCATGGAAATGCCCGCGAACATGGGCCCCGACTTCGTCACCCAATTCCGCGCCGTCTTCCCGCGAGTCGCCGAAGTCGGCAGCGCCGCCTTGGTCCCCTTCCTCCTCGAAGGAGTCGGCGGCATCGCCGCCCTCAATCAACCCGACCTGATCCACCCCACCGCGGACGGTCAAAAGCGCATCGCGGCAAACGTCTGGCCCGTGCTGCGGAAAGCGCTCGAAGCCGCCAGCCGCCCGTAGAACCGCGCGGACCGGCTTCCGGAGCACGGCTTCGCTTTTGCATCTGCACCTTCCAAAACATCCGAGGCACATGGCCTGGCGCATCCACGAACCCATCCTCCGCGGCGAACTCGACAGAAACTCAAACTTTTCGACGCGCCCAGCGTGAACCGCGATGAGATGATCGAAGGTCAGGCGACGCGGACACCACCGAGATCGTCATTAGTCCCGCGGAAAAATCCCGCTTGCCTCGCGCCACCGCACCCGCCCCAAATCGCCGGATGCGCGATTTTCAAAAATCCCCCGCCGGCTTCCCGCTCGGCACGGTGATGATGTATGGCCCGACCAGGAACCGCGCCACGAAGTATGCCGTCGCGGTCATCCCCGCGCCGGACGCGGAGCCCGTGGCTTTGAAACGATGGTTCGTCGCGAAAGGCGACATCCGGGATGACACGGAGACGGCGAACGAGATCACCGCATTTCTCACGGCGCACGAGGTCCGCGAGACCGTCTTCTCCGACCGCATCACCGGCTGCCCGCACGAGGAGGGTGTGGACTATCCGCTCGGCCGCGAGTGTCCGGAGTGCCCGTTCTGGGCGGAGACGGATCGCTTTACCCACGAGCCGAAATCGCCCGCGTACGAGAGCGGCCTCCGCGGCTACATCCCGGCGGAGGAAATCATCATCGCGCTTTCTGAGGAGCGCGGACAGCCGCCGCGCGAGGCGCTCCGGGCCGCCGATGCGCGCCGCGAGGAAATCACCGACCGCCTGCTCGGCGCTCTGGAGACCGGCCTCGCCGCACCTTCCGATGCCTCGGGCGAAACCTGCCAGCTTTTTTGCCACGCGCTCTACCTCCTCGCGAAATGGCGCGAACCGCGCGCGTTTCCATTCGTGATTCGCTGGCTGTCGCTGCCGGACGAAGCCGCGTTCGACCTCGCGGGCGACGTGCCCACGGCGGCGGGTTCACGGATTCTCGCCTCAGTCTGCGGCGGCGACCGCCCGGAAATCCGCGCGCTCGTCGAGAACCGCGAGGCGAACGAATACTGCCGCGGCCAGGCGCTCGAATCGCTCGCCATCCTTGCCGCGTGGGGCGAACTGCCGCGCGAATCGGTCATCGGCTACGTGCGCGAACTCATCATCGACAAGCTCGAGCGCGAAACAACCTACGTGTGGTGTACTGTCGCCAACCTCATCGTCGATCTCGACGCCGGGGAACTCGTGCCCCTCATCCGTCAGCCTTACGACGATGGCTTGGTGGATCCCTTCAGTATCGGATGGGATGAGATCGAAAATCGCGTCTCGCACACCGAGCGCCCGTCCTTCGAAGAGTTTCAGCACCGCCACCCGCCGATCACCGACGTGGCGGACGAGACCGGGTGGTGGGCGCTGTATTCGCGCGCAGCGGTGAAAGATCGCAGTATCTCGAACACCCCGGACTTCGCGGAGCACCCGCCATCCCGCTCCGACCCGCCAGCACCCTTCATCGCCCCGGCCAAAACCGGCCGCAACGACCAGTGTCCCTGCGGCAGCGGGAGGAAATACAAAAAGTGCTGCGGCAAGAACGCGTAACCGCATCCACCCCCGCACATGGCCTGGCGCATTCACGAACAGATCCTCCGCGGCGAACTCGACAACACCGTGCGCGGTCGCGTGACCGGCCGCATCTGGCTCGCGGGCGTCGCGGAGCCGCTGGTGCTCGACCTCCGCGGCGACTGCGCGCCGGATCTCGCGGGGTGTTTGCTCACATTTGAAAATCCGCAGCCCATCCCGATGACCGACGCCCCGCCGAGTCTCGATCAGCGCGGCTGGGTCGGCGACATCACCGCTTCGCAGAAACTCAAAGTCCACGATGTGCCGATGGACGAAGTCATGCGTCTCTACGAACTCCGCTTGCCCGCGCCATGGCATTGGGCGAACGCGCTCTATCTCGAATGGTTCGGCGAGCGCAACGGCCGCGTCGTCATCCAGACCGCCGAGTTCAAACTCACCCTCTCCGCTCCGGCGTGGACGCTCACGCCGGACGAATACCAGGCCAGCCGCGCCGCCAGCGGACGCGATTATACCGCGTGGATGGAGAAACACTGCGGCCCCCTCACCGGCGACGCGCAGGTGGTGAACCTCGGCGAACTCCTCGCCGAGCAGGAGCGCGCCGAGGAGGGCGAGGACTGGAAACGCGCGGAGCAAGCCGATTAGGAAGACTTGGACCCGATGCTCTTCTTTGATCCCATCGACGACGCCGAATGGATGCCCTCGCGCGCCATTCTCATCAAGTATGGCTTCATCCCGTTGCGCCCCGCCGAGGTCGGCGACGCGCATCTCTGCGGACGCCTCTGGGAACTCAACTACGCCCTCGCCGGCCGCCGCATCTTTTTCAACTTCACCGACCACCTCGACGACCACGCGCTCTACGCCTGGCTCGACACCTTCCTCGACGAACCCTGCGCCGACTGCCCGCTCGAAGCCGAGACCAACTACCGCGTGGACGTGACGGACGACGGCAGCGGCAGCGACGAAACCATCCAACTCCAGATGCGCTTCTTCTCCACGGAAAAAGAACGCGCCCACCTGCAGCGCAGCTTCCCCGACTGCCAGATGCCACCGCGCCAGAAGGCGCCGCACGACCGCGACCGCTTCCTGCCCGAGCCGCCGAGCCCGCTGCCAGCCTCGGAGCCGCCGAAGGAGGGGGAAGACGACCCGCTCGGCCTCGCCGACGTGGACCGCGATATCCGCATCGAAAATCTGAAGGACGAAATCGCCGAAGCCGCTGGCGGCGCAATGCACGAAGCAAGGTGCGGCGACCTCCCGCCCGCCACCGAAGAAGCATTCCTCGAACAAGTCCGCGACCTCGAACGCGACAGCTGGCAGCGCCCGATCGACGCACTCTCCGCGCAAGGCGCCACCCCGCTCCCGCCCGACGAACTCACCGACGAAACACTCACCGCGAAACTCTGGGAACTCCTCCACAACCTCGCCTGCCGCGGCTTCTACGTCCTGCACACCGACCACCTCAGCGACCGCGCGCTCTACGAAACCCTGTGGCAACGGGGCCTTCGCGAAGAAGCCATCCTCCCCGGTCGCAGTCGCACAGGCGGATTTTTCTACGACACCATCGGCAGCTACGGCCCCGAGGACATGGAGATTTTCCACCGCTACTACGAGACCGCGGAAAACCGCGCCCGCCACCTCGCCGAATACCCGAACGAACAAATCCCCCCGCGCGAAACGCCACCTTTCTCCCGCGACTGGCGGCTGCCGAAGGGGCCGTCCTAGGCGGCGGCAAGTAGCCAAAGCGGTCGCCGCATGAACGCTATCGTTGCGCCGGTTTTTTCCGTGCCGCTTTTCCGCGGGTGGGTTTGAAAATCGTAACCCCGGCAAACTTGCCGTCCTCATCGGACTCGAGCAGCACGGGGAACCGTTTGAGCCGCGCGCGCGAAAGGTCCCACGGAAACGCGGCGCGCAGCGGAGCCTGGCTCTTCTTACGCGGGGCCAGCCGCACCCCGATCAGGTGCTCGTCGAGCCGGCATTCGACTCCGTCTTCGGAGAGACGCACCATGCGATCCGCGGCGATCGTGATGTCCATCTTGCCGAGCAGCTTGGTGTAATACGCGTTCTGCACGGTCACGCCCAGCTTTGCGCCGTGAAAGTCGATCGCATCGTCGATGAGCGTAGCGGTTTTTTTGTTCCCAAACGTCACATCGCTGTCCGGCACCGACCGCTTTCCGATCCGCTTCTTTCCCGGATTCGGCCACAGCACCGGCGCCTCCGGCGCGTCCTCGAACTTCCCGCAGATGGCGCACTTCGCCCGCCCGCCCCGCGCCTTGCGAAAGCCATCCCAATGCCCGCATTGCCGCGCGAGAAACTCCCACGCCAACCCAAGCTGCTGATAAATCTCCGCGAACCGTTCCCCCTCCGCGCCCTCCTTTTCCAAAGCCGGATGCCGAGACACAAAATCCATGCTGCGAAACAATCGCCGCAGCCCTTCGGCCACGAGCTCAGGGCCGAGTGGCTCGCGCTGAAGCCGGGACTTGGCGGTGGTCTTTTTCATCCGCGCAGTTTCAGGGCAGCGCGGGTGAAATCAAGAACCGGGCGCTTGAGCAGCAGCCGCGGCCTTGTCTTCCCCGACGCGCTTGGCTACCACGGCGCCATGGGAATGTTCGACACCATCCACGTCAAAACGCCGCTGATCTGCCCGGCGTGCGGAGCCGAGGTGCGCAGCATTCAGACGAAAGAATTCGAGTGCATCATGGCGCATCTCAAAATCGGCTCCGTGCTCTCCGGCAGTTCCGTCATGACGGGCATCGTCAAAGAAACCCTGTGGTGCGAGGCGTGTTACAAAGCGCGCCGCGAGTCTGGTGAGAAAGCGGATCCACCGCCCGAACCGCCCGTCTATCTCGTCATCTGGCATTCGCTGCTTGCCGGCGTGGAGCAGGATCTCGCCAAAGCCGAGGCGCGCCTCGCCGCCGTGGACCGCCTCGACCTCATCGGCTGGCTCGACGAAGCCCAACGCGAAGCCGCTCGCTGGCGCCGCCACTACCACAGCCTCCACCACGACGTCTCGCGCTGGCACGACCACCTCGCCCGCGCGAACGAACCCGAGCCCGAACCCAACGACGAAACCGCCGAACGCCGCCGCGCCTTCCAGCGCCTCTTCGATCTCCCGCCAGAAATCCTCACCGCACCCGACCCGCTCGCCGCCATCCTCGCGCGGAACCAACACGCGGATGAGAAGGCGGATGAATGAAGCGATTTACCAGCGTCAGTTGCTCAAGATCTTGCTCAGCCGGCCCTTTCTCTCGTTCCAAAAATTCGAGAATGACGAATAGTCGGGGATTTCGACTTTGCGATCCGATACGATTTGCTCATCGTTCGCCATGCCTGATTCAGCCGCTTCGACCTCACCGTCTCGACGCGACTACTTGGATCGCGACATCAAGATTCTGTGGTCTTTGGCCTCCGGGCGCTGCACGATTTGCCGTGTCGAACTCATCGCTGAACCGTCTGGTGACGACCGCCATGTGGTGCTGGGAAAACAAGGTCACATTTATGCTCACAGCCCCGGCGGGCCGCGCTATAACGCCACAAAAGCCGAGGTGCGCGGATTTCTCCGCTCGTATGAAAATCTCGTTCTCGTCTGCGGCCCGCACCACGACACTGTGGATGGGCAGGAATCCACATTCACCGTGGACGAGTTGCTCAAGCTCAAGCGCGAGCATGAAGCTTGGGTTTACTCGCGACTGGCTCAGGCGGCTCCGAATGTCGGTTTTCCAGAACTCGAGGTCGTGTGTGGCGCACTGCTGGCACCACCTGCACTTCCGGCGATGCCGAATCCGCCGACGCCGCCGGCTGAGAAACTGTCAAAGAATCGCCTGACTCGCGAAGTTCATACCCGCGTGCTGGCGGGCCTGTCGTTCTTTCCGTTGGTGGAAGGCTACGTCGAGATGGTGACTCGCCTCGATGACCGTTTTCCTGAGCGGCTGCGCGCGGGTTTCCTGGAAAAATATGAGGACTTTCGTCAGCGCGGACTTGATGGCGATGCACTCTTTTTGGCATTGCACGACTACGCGAGCAGCGGCAGTTCTGACTTCACTCGGGAGGCGGCCGGACTCGGGGTGCTTTGCTACCTCTTCCAAAAATGCGAAGTGTTTGAACCATGATTTTGCCGACAAAGCATATTAGACCTGCGGACTCTCTGCTCAGTGTCGGCGCGTTGTTGCTCGGAACCTTGTCGTCTCCGAAGACGGTGACAGAGCTGTGGGATGATGCGCGCGAACTGGTCGGCATCGTTTCTTTTGAGCGGTTTGTTCTTGGCCTTGATCTGCTCTACGCGCTGGAACTGGTAACAAACGAGCGCGGCATCCTTCGACGAACGAAACCATGATTCGCGCCGTTCGCGCCAACAAAGACTCGTTTCGCATCGTGGAATTTCGCGAGGGCTTCAACGTCGTGCTCGCTGACAAGACGGATAAGTCATCGGATAAGGATTCCCGCAACGGTGCGGGCAAGTCGCTTCTGCTGGAGATCATTCACTTCTGCCTTGGAGGGAACAAAGGACAGAGCTTGAAGAAACCCAACCTGAAGGATTGGGCGTTTACGCTCGATTTGCGTATCGGCGGTCGCGATTTCGCTGCATCCCGTGCGCTCGCGCATCCCGGTCGTGTCGATTTTAGCGGAGACTTGGCATGGCTGCCTCCGGGAATTGAAACTGAGATGACCACCACGGGGATGACATTGCGCGACCGCGACTGGACCCGCGTGCTTGGGAGTCAAGCTTTCGGATTGCCGCTCGACCCGCGTGGCGAGCCGCTAACGCCTCGCTTTCGCAGCCTCTTTCCGTTTTTCGCGCGAAGCGGGCGGGAGGCTTTTGCGGTTGCCTTTCGACATCACCCGCAGATGACCGTTGGCGAGAAGCAAATCTACAACGCATTTCTACTCGATCTTGGTTGGCGCTACGCGCGCCAATGGCAGTTGCTGCGCGAACGCGAAAATTTGCTCGATGCTTTCAAGTCGGCCTCGGAGGCGGGAGTCGCCCATCGAATTGCTGGCTCTGTTGGAGAATTGGAAGCGGATCGGATTCGTCTAGAGCACAGTCTCTCGGCCACTCAAGCCAACCTGGCCAACTTTCGGGTTCATCCCGAATACGAACGCATTGAAGTGGAGGCTTCTGGCCTTACGCGCCAGATCCACGACCTCGCCAACGAAAACGTAGCCGATGGACGCCTGCTCAAGCAGTATCAACGCAGCGTGGCCGACGAGGGTCTGGAATCGCACGCAAACGAAACGCCCGAGACACTGGTTCGCGCTTATGAGGAAGCGGGTATTGCGTTGCCAGGATTGGTGAAGAAGCGATTTGAAGACGTGCTGGACTTTCACCGTTCCCTCCTGGAAGGCCGCCGGGCTTTCCTCGCTGAGGAAATCCAGCGTTTGGAACAAGTCATTGCCGAGCGGAAAAAAGCCATCGCCACACTCGATACCCAACGCGCGGAGCGAATGACAATATTGCAGACCCATGGCGCGCTAGCCGAGCACTCGCGGCTCCAAAACCTCCATCAAGACGGGCTCGGAAAACTGGATGCAGTGAAGCGCCAAATCGCAGAACTCCGGGAATTGGAGGAAGGGCGCAGCAAATTGAAAATCGAACGCGAGACGTTGCGGCAGTCTACCAGCCGAGACCTAGATGAGCGGGCAGTCGCTAGGGAGAAGGCGATCTCGTCCTTCAATGCGAACTCCGAAGCGCTCTACGACGCTCCCGGAAACCTCATCATCAACGTGGGTAAGAATGGATACGAGTTTGATGTGGAGATTCAACGTACCGGCAGCACGGGGATCGAGAACATGAAGGTGTTCTGCTACGACCTTGCCCTCGCCCAACTATGGGCAGCGCGCGACGTTTCGCCGGATATTCTGATCCATGACAGCCCGATGTTTGACGGAGTGGATGAAAGACAGAAAACCCGTGCATGGAGACTTGCGGCTGAGGAGTCGAAACGTCTCGGGTTTCAATACATCTCTATGGTCAACACGGACGATGTCCCCCCGGACGCGGTTCTCGGAGATTTCGCGGACGAATTCCAAGGAAATGTCCGAATTGTCCTCACCGATCAGCCAAACGGCTGCCTTCTCGGGTTCAGGTTTTGACACCGTCGAAACCGACGACGAAGTGTAGCCTCTGGAATCCGGCTTTTGGCGATGCCTGCCGCCTGGCAGCCGCAGAAGCGTCCCAACTCCGGCTCGCGCTCATGCGCGAATACGGCATCACCGGTTGGCGGCGGAACGCGTGGTTATTTGGTAAGCCGGACTTCGATTTCCGCCGCGAGCGAGTCGCGGTATCTGGGGTGCAGCCCGGGTCTTTTGTCGCACGCGGCTGAGACGATCTCGACGCTCTGGCTTCCCCGTCTGACGCCACTTTTTCGCGGCAACTTCGTTACCTTGGTGCAACCAACGCCTGCGCCTCCCACCACTCTTTATGACCGCCATTCCTCCGCAACCCGTCGATGACGTATGGGATGTCTTCCTCCGTGATCTTCACCTTCGGGTGAGCGGACCAATACCCGTATCCGTAATGCTCGCGATACGCCTGTTGAACACGGGCGAGCCGTTGCGCGCGGGCGGTGTTGGCAGTTTGAGGCGCGGCGTTCATGTGGGCAGAGTATTCACGTCGGGGCGGCGGGCAAGTCGGGCTACTCCGAGCACGCCTCGACTTGCGCGAGGACGGTGCGGAAGGGCACTGCGGCGTAGCGGCCGAATTCGGGGCGTTTGGTGAGTTTCGCGCGCGCGGTGGCGGGACTGGTGAGGCCGCAGAGGTAGCGGGTGAGTTGGCGCGGGGTGGAGAGGGAGGGGATTTCCTCGAAGATGAGGGCGCGGATTTCTTCGGTGTCGGCTTCGGTGAATGAAGGGATCGGCGTGGCGGGGAGGGTGATGGGGGCGGCGGGTTCGCCGGTGCGGCAGTGGTGGCAGTGGCCGCAGTTTTCGTCGGGGAGCGCTTCGCCGAAGTAGCCGAGGAGGCGGCGGGTGATGCAGCCGGTGGCGCTCGCGAAGTCGAGGATTTGCGCGAGGCGTTGGGAGTCGCGGGCTTCGCGCTGGGCGAAGAGTTCGGCCTGGTGCGCGGCGACGGCGGCGGGGTCGCGCTGAGTAGCGTTTTCGGAAAGGCGGAAGCCGTGGCGGAGGCCGGCGGGCTTTTGCGTGATCGCGCCGGTTTCCTCCAGCCAGGTCAGCGCTTTCACGATGCGGTCGCGCGGTTCGTTGAGTTTTTGCGCGGCGGCTTCGAGTTCGAGCGTGAGGTATTTCGGACCGCGGCGGCCGGCGGCGAAGAGCGCGGTGAGGAAGCGGCGGCGGTCGTCGTTGAGGCCGCTGAGGATGGCGCTCTCGGGTTTCAGGAATTGCACCTGCGTGCTCTCGTAAAAGGCGCGCGTGGGGCGGAGCAGGCCGTCGAGTTCGAGGTAGGTGATGACCGTCTCGACGACGAGCGGGCGGATGTCGGTCTCCTGGCTGAGATCGTAGCGGCTCACGTCGAACTCCTCGCCGGAGCCGAGCATATTCCTGACGAGCGCCTCGACGGCGGCGGGCTCGGGCGTGTCGCCGAGGGTGAAGTTTTCCAGCGGCACCGCGTCATCGGCGCAGGCGAGCAGCTCGCAGAGCGACGGCTGTCCGTCGCGACCCGCGCGCCC
>JANPHH010000068.1:0-2065 GCA_031424375.1 Chthoniobacter sp.
GGCGCTGCGTTCGCCGCGGGCGTAGTCTCGTCGGGTGAAGGCTCAGCCGAGACCGTTCTTTTATCCCAAATTCGTGCGTTTGCTGCGTGGGTACCGTGGCGCGGATTTTCTGAGCGACCTGAGCGCGGGGCTCACGGTGGGCATCATCGCGCTGCCGCTCGCGATCGGATTTGGAATCGCGTCGGGCGTGACTCCGGGGCAGGGGCTGTGGACGGCGATCTTCGGCGGGCTGCTCATCTCGCTGCTCGGCGGGTCGCGGCACCAGATCGGCGGGCCGACGGGGGCCTTTGTGCCCGTGCTCGCGGCGGTGACGGCGGCGCACGGCTACAACGGCCTCGCGCTGGCGACGATGATGGCGGGCGCGATGCTCGTGCTCATGGGCGTGTTCCGGCTGGGCGCGCTGCTGAAGTACATCCCCTTCCCCGTCGTCGCCGGCTTCACGTCGGGCATCGCGGTGATCATTTTCCTCGGGCAGGTGCCGGAATTCCTCGGGCTCACGCTGCCGCGGGCCGAGCACGCGCCGGCGCTCTTCATGGAAATCGTGCGCCACATTCGCGAGGTGAACTGGCAGACGGCGCTCATCGGCTCGCTGGCGCTGGGCATCGGATTAGGCTGGCCGAAAGTGACGCGCAAGGTGCCCGCTTCGCTCGTGGCGGTGGTGGCGGCGACCGCGCTCGCGACATGGCTCGGCTGGCCGGTGGCGACGATTCAGTCAAAATTCGGCGGCATCCCATCGGGGCTGCCGGGCTTCCACTTTCCGCCGGTGTCGCTGGAACTGATCCGACAGTTGATCGCGCCCGCCTTCACCATCGCGGCGCTCGGCGGCATCGAGAGCCTGCTCTCCGCGACCGTCGCCGACGGGATGGCGGATACGCGGCATGATTCGAACCAGGAACTCATCGGCCAGGGGCTCGCGAACATTTGCGTGCCACTCATCGGCGGCTTCGCAGTGACCGGCGCCATCGCGCGCACCGCGGCGAATATCCGCAGCGGCGCGCGCACGCCTGTCGCGGGAATCGTGCATGCGCTCGTGCTGCTCATCTTCGTCCTCGTCGCGGCAAAGGCGGCAGCGCTCATCCCGCTCGCAGCGCTGTCCGCGGTGCTCATCGGCGTGGCGCTGAGGATGGGGGAATGGGACACCTTCGGCGAGATGTGGCGCGCGTCGCGGACGGACTTCGGCGTGCTGCTCTCAGCGTTCGCGATGACGGTGATTTTCGACCTCACCATCGGTGTCGGCGGCGGACTGGTCATCGCCGCGGTGCTTTTCCTCCGCCGCATGGAGGGCGTGACGCAGATCCGCCTGCTCACCGCCGAGAATGACAACGAGGCCGGCGGCGTGAACACCGTGCGCGGCAAGGACGTGCCGCCCGGCGTGGTGCTGTTCCGTTTCGAGGGTCCGCTCTTTTTCGCCGCGGCGGAAAAGCTGGAGGCGGCACTGCGCACGCACTCGGGGACGCCGCGCATCATCATCCTGCGGAGGCGCCACGTGCCGATGATGGACGCGACCGGAATGAAGGCGCTCGAGGTCGCTTGGGAAAAGATGCACCGCGACGGCGTGACGGTGCTCGTCACGGCGATCCAGCCGCAGCCGATGAAGGTGATGCTGGAGTCCGGCCTCGCGGACCGCATCGGCATCGACAATTTCTGCGCAAACATCGACGACGCGCTGAACACCGCGCGGCGGATCCTCCAGCCCGCACCAGTGAGCGCCTCGGGCCTGCGCCGAAGCCACGAGGAGTGAGGTGAGGGCGCGCGGTTGACTTTTCGACTCCGCCCCGCAGTGTGCGCGCAGATTTTTCAAGAGCATGAGCACTTCAGCAAAAGCGATAGGAATCGATTTCGGCGGCACCACCATCAAGTCGGCCATCGTGCGGGATGGCGCGGTTCTCGATCGCGGTGAGATCATCGTCACGACAGCGCAGACCACGGCCGACGGGATCATCGGCGAGTTGCTGCGGGTCATCGCCGCGATGCGGACGGCGCACCCGGAAATCGAGGCCATCGGGGTCGGGCTGCCGGGCTTTGTGGACAGCGTCACCGGCATCGTCCACGAGTTGACAAATGT
>JANPHH010000069.1:0-25615 GCA_031424375.1 Chthoniobacter sp.
GGCCGCCGATGGATCATTTCTGCCCGGCTACTTTGCATCTCAGGAGGGCGGGGCGGCGCGGTTCGCGACCTACGACGCGACCAACGGCGTTCGGCCATTGGCCTACGGGGTTTTCCCGAATTCCCAAATCATCAGCGGTGGACCTGCTGCGCTGATCTCAAATGTTCACTATCTGGTGACCGGTAACTTCACGGTCTCGGCGGTGCCAGCGTCGATCGGATCACTAGCCTTTTCAGCGGGAAGCAGCTTCGCCCTCCCGAGCGGCGTGACGCTGAACATCGGCGGCGCCAACCCGGGGAGTATCCTCAAAACGGGGGGCGTCAGTTCCACGGCGGCGAGTGTGGCGACGATCTCCGGGACGGCTACTATTGCGGGAGGGGCGAGCGGCAGCCTACGCGAGTTGATCGTTCGCGCGGATCATGTGGACGATGTTTTGATCTTCGGCTCCGGCATCACGCTCACCGGCACGGCGTTGACGAAGAGCGGGCCGGGGAACGTCACGATCTCCGGCACGAACTCGATCACCGGGACGACTTATGTGAATGACGGCAAGCTGACGATCAACGGAACGGGCGGGCTCGGCGCGAACAATCAGGCGGTGGAACTCAACGGCGGGACCTATGAAGTGCTCGCGGGGAACAACACCCCCACGGCAGAGAACGTGACGACGAACAAGTCCGTGCTGGTCAATGCATCCAGCACCCTCGCGGGTGGAAGGATCGCCGCGAGCACGGCAGGGGGAAACAAGACGGTGCAGTTCACCACGCTCTCGATCGGCAACTCGATCCTCACCGCCGACCCGGAAGCCGTGGTGCTGACGGGCAATGTGCCGGCACCTTACGCCATCCAATTCACCGGCGCGACGACGCAGACGGACGCGCTGCCATCGACGTTCAACGTCACCGGGACGCAGGCGACCGGGACGGTGGCTGGCTTGACGCTGACCGGGGTCGTCGGGAATGGACCGGGCGTCACGACGGGGATCGTGAAAACGGGAACCGGAACGCTCGCCCTGACCGGCGCGAATACCTTCGGCGGCAGCGGGGCCACCGTGGAGATTCAGGGCGGTTCTCTTTCGATCAATACGGACGCTTCGCTCGGCAATGCGGCCAATCGCCTGCTGCTCAACACCGGGACCGCGACCGCGGGACTGCTCTCCACGGCGAACATCGTGAGCAGCCGCGCCGTGGTGTTGGCGCAGCCGACCAGTGGCATCGAGGTGGCGGCGAGCACCACGCTGACGCTGAATGGTCTGATCACCAGCAATGGCGCGTCGGGCTTCACGAAACGCGGCGCGGGCACGCTGGTGCTCGGCGGGACGGCGAATACGTTCGGCGGCGCGGGCAGTGTGGTCGAATTGCAAACGGGTATCCTCGACATCGCCGCGAACGGCGCGCTGGGGAACATCGGCACGGTGCGCCTGCCGGCCACGGTGGCGGGTGAACAGTTGCGCGTGTCTGCGGCGGCGCAGGTCAGCACCACGGCGAATTTTCAACTCGCGAACGCCGCGACGACTTTCGCGAACACGATCAATGTCAGTAATACGGCCGGCACGCTGACCATCGGCGGAGTGATCTCGAGCGCCACCGCGACGGCAAACCTCACGAAGATCGGTACGGGAAGTCTCGAATTGACCAACCCGGGGAATTCGTTTGGCGGCGTGGGCACCACGCTCGACGTGCAGGGCGGTTCGCTGATCGTCTCCTCAGGAGGCGCACTCGGCGATCCGAGTAATTTGATCAGGCTGTCGCTCACGCTTCCCACGGAGCGGTTCCTCGCCACTGGCACCTCGACCGCGCGGCAGAATATCACGCTGCTCGGTGCAGGACCGAGCGCGGCGTTCGAGGTCGCTCCCGGACAGACCTTCACTCTCGCGGGCGTGGTGGCCAATTCGGCGGCGACGGATTTCGTGAAGCGCGGGACGGGAACGCTGATCCTCGCCAACAACAGCACGACGGCGGCGAACACCTTCGGCGGCGCGACGAAGACGATCGACATCCAGGCGGGCATCCTCGGCGCAGCCGCGGACACTTCCCTCGGGAATGTCGCGAATGCGGTGAGACTCAGCGGCACGACCGTGGGCGGGGGCTTTTTGGCGACCGGGACTTTTTCCACGAGCCGCGTTTTCCAACTGGCCGACGCCGCTGCGAACACGATCGGCGTCACGCAGGGGAACACGCTCACGCTGGGCGCCCCGTTCAACGTGACAGGCAACGTGACCGCCGCGCTGCTCAAGAACGACCTCGGCAACCTCGTCCTGACGATGAATCAGCCGACCTGGACGGGGCCGATCACGGTCTCCGCAGGCGCCCTCCGCATCGGCAATGCGACGAACACGCAGATCCTCGGCACCAGCGCGGGTGGGACGACGATTTCGAATCTCGGCAGTCTCGAGTTCGCCGTGAATGGCACGGTTGCGCCGTTGGCGAATGAGGCGATCACGATCAGCCCGGCGGCGGACAATACCGTCATGGTCGGGTCGAATAATGGGGGCGTGATTCGCGCCGGAGCGGGGACGACGGCTGCGGCGACGATTGCGACCACGAGTCCGATCGGCATCACCGGCGTGCAGACGAATGGGAACTTCCGCAGCGTGCTTTTTGGCTCTGACCTGGGGGCGAGCCTGAATATTGCCGCGCCGATTTCGATCACGAATACCGCGACGACGGGCACGTTTAATCTGCTGCTCGGCGGCGAGAGCACGGGAGCCAACTTGCTGGCCTCGGCGATCACTAATAATCAGGCGGGAGTGGGCGTGACGCTCGGGAAGATCGGTGGTGGAACCTGGAATCTCACGGCAGCGCAAACCGCGGTGACGAGAGCGACCGTCAATGCGGGCAGATTCGTCGTCAGCGCGGCGGCCGACGGCGCCGGGAGCGGGACGGGGAACATCCTTCCCGTGACGGCGAACCTCACGCTCACCGGCACCGGCATCTTTGCCTATGACAATGGCGTCAATGGCGTGAACGCCACGGTGCAGAAATCGCAAACCCTCGGCACGCTCTCGCTCGCGGCGGGCGACGGGCGGGTGGAGATCAGCCGGACCGCGGCGCAGAATCTCTTCCTCAATTTCACCACGGTGAACCGGACGGCGGGTGCGACGGGATTGTTTTTCGCGCAGGGCAACACGGCAAACAACACGAACGCCCGCTTCACGGTGTCGACGGTCGCACCCGGTTATTTGAATCCCGGTGCGTTCGCCGCGCTGAATACGCTGGCGGCGACCGGCTTCGCCTTTTACGACCTGACGAACTCGACGATCCGCCCGATCGCTTACAACGGAACGACCGAGGGATTCACGTTCACCTCGGGCACTTTCACCCCGGCGGCCGCCTCGGGAAAATTCACGCAGATCACCGGGGGTGGCGCTTTTGCGGTAGGCAGCGCGCTGCAGGTGGGATCGCTCCATATCAATAGCAACGCCTCGCCCACCATCAATCTCACTGCGGCGATGACCATCGACTCCGGCGTGGGCACGAGCGGTGGCGGATTGCTGAAGACGGGCGGGGGAACGGTGGCGACGATCAGCGGACCGTCTTCGCTCGGCACGATCTCCGGTCGGGAATTCGTCATCCGGGTCGACCAGGCGACCGACTTGCTGACCATCGATGTGCCGATCGCGGCGACGACGGGTGCGCTGACCAAGAGCGGCGGCGGGACGCTGACGCTGACCGGCACCAATGCGTGGACCGGCGCGACCACGGTGAACTCGGGAACCCTGAGCATTCAGGGCGCGGGCGCGCTCGCGGGCGGTGCGGGGGTGAGCCTCGCGGGCGGCACCTTGAGCTTTGCGGTGAACGGCAACGGCTTCGGCACACCGGAGGCGGTGACCGCGATCGCGAAGGATCTGACGATCAACGGCAACAGCGGGCTGACCGTGACCCGGACAACGAACAATCTGACCGCGCTGAACAAGACGGTGCCCTTTAACAGCCTCGCGATCGGCGGGCAAACGCTGACCGTGACGGGGCAGAACGGCTACGGCGTGCGGATCGCGAACGGCACGAGCCTGACCGATGCCGTGCCGGCAACCTTCAATGTCGCGGGAACGCAGGCCTCGAATATCAACTCGGGACTCGCGCTGGCGGGAGTGGTGACGAGCACGAGCGACGTCGGCTTCATCAAGACGGGAAGCGGCACGCTCGAACTCGGCAACGCGGCCAACACCTTCGGCATTTCGGGTTCGGTCATCGACATCCAAAACGGCTTCGTCGCCGCGGGCAGCGATGGCGCGCTGGGCGATCTCGACAATGGAATCCTCCTGAACTCCACCACGGCGAACCAGGGTTTCCGGGCCACGGGCACTTTCTCAACGGTGCGCGCGTTTTCGATCATGCAGAACACGGCGGCGATCGAAGTCACGGAGGGCAACGTATTCTCGATCAATTCGCCGCTGAACATCGTCACGGCAAATGCGTCGCTGACGAAGAATGACAACGGCGTGCTCGAACTGGGAGCGGACAATGCGAGCGGCTGGACGGGCACTGTGACGATCAATGCCGGGGCGATCCGCCTCAAGACCGGCGGCGCGCTTGGAGCGGTCGCGGCCGGTCGTTTGACGCTGCCCACGTCGCCCGGCGTCGCCGTGCAGCTCTCGGGCAATAACGTGGTCTACAACCCGTACCCGATCAGCCTGAACAACACGGGGATCAATAACGGGGGCGCTCTCGAGAATGTCTCGGGGAACAACACATGGACCGGCCCGATCACGCTGCCCGCGGCGACGGGCGCGACGATCGGTGCGGCGGGTGGCTCGACGCTCACGCTCAGCGGAGCGATCACGGCGAGTGCCGCGAGCACGCCACTGACCTTTGCCGGAGCGGGCGACATCACGGTGAGCGCGCTGCTCCCGACGACAAACCTCAGCCAGCTCAACAAGGTCGGCTCGGGCCGGCTGACGCTTACCGGGACGAATTCCACTTTCGTGAGCCCGATCGTGGTGACCTCCGGCACGGTGGCGATCGCCGGGACGGCTGCGCGGCTTGGCGGCACCGGGCTCATCACGTTGAGCCAGGGAGCGACCCTGATCGTGGACGATACCGGCACTGCGCAGACAAATCGCCTGGGCGCGCGCCCGGTGAGCTTCGGCGGCGGGACGTTCAATCTCATCGGCAATGCAGCAGCGAACACCAGTGAGACGATCGCCTCATCGGGCAGTCTCTTCGCTCGCGGGACGACGACCATCAACGTGACCGCAGGCGCGGGACGCTCCGCCGCGCTGAGATTCAGCGGCACGGTGAACAATGTCGCTCCGGCACAGAACGCCACGACGGGGCCGAATGGGGCGACCGTCCTTTTTCGGGGCACGAACCTTGGGACGGCAGCCGGCCCGGATGTGGCCACGATTTCCGCCACCTCTGCCACCGGATTGACCTTCAATGGCCAGAATGGCGCGGTGGGCACGACCAACAAGGGCATCCTCCCTTGGGCGCTGGTCGACACGGACACGGTCGCCGGGGTGGGCACGTCCTTCGCCACGGCTGATGACGGTGACAGTGTGCTCCGGGCGTTGGATCCGGTGCTCGAAATGGCGGGTGGCCTCGCGGCCAATGCGAACGTGAATCTGACCTTTCCGCTGACGCTCTCGGCGAGGACGTTCAATCTCAATGCGCTGAACTTCAGCCCGAGCATGAACTCGCTGACGTTTCAGCCCAGCGGCGATCTGAATATCGATACCTCCGAGGGCATCGTCTTTACCGCGCTCTCCAGCGGCGGCATCATTGCCCTCGGGACGAATACGATCGCGAACTCGAACCCGGCTTTGTCCAACGGTGTCTTGAATGCACCGGCGGGCAACTCGCCGCTGAATATCTGGACGCCGGGGGCCGGTTCGCTGGAGATCAAGATCGCCTTGAATGGAGGAAATGGCGCCGCAGAGACCGGGCTGGTGAAATCCGGCGCCGGAACGCTCACGCTTTCCACGCCGATCACCGCGGTCGCCGCGTCGTCTCCCGTTTACGCGGGGCTGAGCGCGAACAGCTTCAACGCGCTGACCGCGATCAACCAGGGCACGCTGAAACTCAATGGCGGGACGAATACGCTTTCCCCGAATTCTTTCGTCCACCTCAGCGCGGGGGCGACATTGGATCTGAATGGCAGGTCGCAATTCCTGCAGAGCCTCTTTAGTGATACCACGGTCGCGGGCGGCACGGTGACGAGCAGCAGCGGCAGCGGGACGCTGGTGCTGAACTCGGATGCGACGCGGAACTTTGCCGGCTCGATTACGAGCGGGGTGAGCTTGCTCCGGAGTGGGGTTGCCACCGGCACCTATGCGCTGCTCGCCGGAAACTCCTACACCGGGAGCACGCAACTCAGCGGCGGCACCACCGCGCTGCGCGATGCGGGCACACTGGCGAACACGGCGAGCGTGGGCGTGAACTTTGCGACGCTGCTTCTCGATAACACGGGGACCCAGTCTTCGGGCAATCGGGTGAACGACGCGGCGGCGGTCACGCTGCGCGGCGGAAACATCACGCTCGCCGGCCGGCCGCTCACGTCCACCTCGGAGACGCTGGGAGCGCTCACGCTGGCGCCCGGCCTGTCGACGCTCACTTCCAATGTCAGCAGCGGCGTCGCGCTCGGCACGAGCATCGCCGCGGCGGATTTGGGCTTCGCCAGCCTTGCGCGGCAGACGGGGGCGATTGCGAATTTCGTCGGGCAGGTCAATGGAACGGCCACGACTCTCGGCGCCTTCGGCAGCGCGCCGCGCGTGACCTTTGCCACGGCGCCGGTGCTCACGCTGAATATGATCGGCGGCTGGGCGATCGCGACGGGCGTGAGTTCCGGGCCGGAGTTTGCGAGCTACGTGCCGGCGCTCGGGGTGGGCCCGCTGGGCGGGAACGGCTTTGCGGCTTATGACACCGCAGCGAGTCTCGGCGTGGCGACTGCCACGCAAAATGTGAGGTTCTCGGCGGCGCAGGCATTGAGTGCCAATGCAACGGTGAATTCCCTGAACATCGCCGGCCCCTTCACTCCGGCGATCACCTTCACGGCGGACCAGACGTTGAATATTGTCAGCGGCGGCTTGATTCGCGGCGGGACGATCGCGGCGAGCACCATCGGGGCGGCGACCGCGAACAACCGCGGCAAGCTGACCTCCGGCGGGACGACGGCAGCGCTCGCCAGTGAACTCGTAATTTATCAGGGCAACTCGACGCAGAGTTTCCAGATCTTTTCGCAGATCGTGAACAACGGTGCTGCTGGAGCGACGACGGCGCTGGTCCTCGGCGGCACGGGCGGCAGCATCCAGCTCGCGCCGCAGGTTTCGAACACCTACACCGGCGGCACGACGATCAATGGCATCACGACCAACACTACGGGCGCCCTCGCCGGGGTGACGGTCTTCCCGGCGGGTGGATTGACGATCAACGGCGCGGCCGTGACTTCGAATGCGGTGAATCAAGTCGACCAGACCAACGTGGTGACGATCAACGGGGGCGGCTCATTGACGCTGACCGGCCCCGCCGTCGTGGCGGGCAGCAACAGGATCGCCGGGCTCACCTTCGACAACTCGGGAGGCGGCCAGACGGTGCCGACCTTGCAGACCGGCGGACTGTTGACGATCGCCGGGCCGGTGACGGCGAGTTCCTCGAATCCCAGTTCAACCGCTCTGCTCGCCGGTAAAATCCGACTCGAATCCACATCGCTCCAGCCGGGACAGAATACGTTCAACGTCAGCCCGATCACCTTCAACGGAGTGAGCATCGCGCCGACTCTGGCGACGCTTGCGGTGCAGGGAATCGAGGGGCCGGGCGGGATCATCAAGACGGGGACGGGCGTGCTTCAGTTCAACACGCAGGCGACCTTTACGGGCGAGGTGACGGTGCAGCAGGGTGGCATTCAGATCGGCGCGGCTACTGGTGGGTCGCGGTTTGCGACCGTCAATCTGGCGGCCAACACGCTGCTCAATACCAACGGGCTGAGCACGGTGATCGGCGGACTGGCCGGCTCGGGGGTGGTGACGAACAGCGGCACCGGCGCTTCCACGCTCACGATCGGTTTCAATGATTCGAGTACGAGCTTCAGCGGCAGCTTCTCGCGTTTCGGCGACGGGATCGCGGCCACGCAGAATATCGTCAAGATCGGGATCGGAAAGCTGACCCTGAACGGAAATGGCAATACCACGACGGGAACGCTGAGTGTGCAACAAGGCGAGGTCGCATACAGCGGCCCGGGCGGCTCCACGTTCTCGAATAATACGATCGCGACCGGGGGCCTGCTCACCCTGGACAACAGCGTGACCAACGGGAACAACCGCTTCGGCGGCAACATCACCAGCTCGACCCTGACCATGAGCGGCGGGACGCTGAGGTTCATCGGCAATTCCGGTGCCTCGACCACGGAGACGATCGACACGCTGACGGTCACCAATGGGGCCGGCATCATCGATCTGCAGCCGAATGCGAATCAGCAGATGAACTTGAATATCGTCACCGCGCTGACCGGCGTAAGCGGGGGCGGCACATTGCTGATCAAGAATCTGTCCGACACCACGGGCGTGGGCTTGGCGACGATCGATGGCTCGACGCTGGCGCTTAATGCCCCGGCCGGTTTCGGGACGGGGTTCCCGGCGGATCAAAGCGCGGTGCGGCCGGATATCATCGCCACTTTCGGATCGAATACGGGATTCGTGATCAAGGAGACCATTGAGGTCGACCCGACGAAGAGGAATAACCTCCGTCTGCTCCTCCCGACCGAGTTGGAGACGACCATGAAGAGCGGTTCGGTCACGCCGACGAACTACCAGTTCGACATCCCACAACCCATCGCGGAAAACTCGGCGGGCTATAGCGTGGTGCTCAAATCGGGCTCCTCGATCGTGAGCAATGCGCCGGCGAACTACGGACGTTACGGCCCGAACGGGAGCGCCCTCAGTCAGATCGTGATCAGCGGCGGCATCCTCGTCCCGGCGAATAACAACTCGACGATCACGGTGCCTCGGCTGACCACCGGTCAGAACGTGCCGCTCACGTTCCACGTCCTCGACGGTGCGTCGCTCAATGTGACCGCCGATCTCAGCGTGGGCACGGTGAACACCAACGGCACCAACGGAATCACCAAGTCCGGCGCCGGCACGCTGACGATCAATGGCCGTGGCTTCTATGCCGGACCGACGACGGTCAACGAAGGGGTGCTGAACTTTAACGGCGGTCAGGATCAGGCCATCGCCGTCGCACCCGGCGCGGGCGCCGCGGTGCTCTCGGCGCTCAACTCCAACGGTGGGACGCTGAATCTCGGCGGACGCAGCCAGGTCTTCGGCCAGCTCGCGAGTAATAATCCGAATCCCGGTTTCGCCGGGACAGTGACGAGTGCGACGGCGGCGACGTTGACCACGGCCACACCGAATTCGGTGACCTTCGCCGGAGTCCTCTCGGGCAAGCTCAGCTTGGTGAAGCATGGATCGGGAACGCAGGCGCTCACGGGCGTGAGCACCTACGATGGCACCACGACGATCCGCGGGGGCGGCATTGCCCTGCGCGACGAAGGCCAGTTGATGAACACCAGTGCGGTGGACGTAACCAATGGCGCCCTGACGATCGACAACAGCGGCGCGACGAGCACGGGTTCGTTCAGCTTCGCCCGGCTTCCGAGCGGCGTCCCAGTGTCGCTCTTCGGCGGCAGCCTGGTGCTGCAGGGCGGTGGTTCCGCGGATTATCTGGCGAGCCTGGTCAGTTCGATCCTCCGGCTGAGAGGCGGGGCCAACACCGTGAGCGCGAATGTGGGTGCGGGGGCCACCTCCTCGCTCACCCTCGGCAGCCTCGTTCGCGACGATAACGTCTCGACGGTGAATTTCACCGGGACGAGTCTCGGCAACATCGCCGGCTTTATCTCGAAGGTCGAGTTCACCACGGCACCCGCATTGCCCAACGGGATCATCGGGCCATGGGCGGTGGTCAATGGCACCGACTATGCGAGCTACAGCACGACCGGCAGTAACCGCATCGGCGGGCTGAGCAATACGACCGGCGGCTTTGCTGGCTACGCGGCCACGACCCTCGCGGCCGGTGGCGCGACGAACAACGTCACCTTCTCATCGAGTCAGACCGGGGTGGGCAATACGAACGTCAACACCTTCCGTTCGACGACGAACACCTCGACGATCACGCAGAACGCCGGGACCACGATCACGCTCGGCAGCGGGGCGAGCGGCGGCTTCCTCGCGAACAGCGCCCTGACGATCGGAAGCACGGCAAACGAAGGGAAAATCACCTCCGCGGGCGGGCAGCTCTTTGCTTACGTCAACAGCAGCTCCACGCTGAATAGCAGCGTGGTGAACGGGGCCGGGAATGCCCCGGTGACGCTCGTCAAATCCGGGGGATCTGCCCTGACGCTCACCGGCAACAACAGCCACACCGGTGGTACGATCGTGAACCAGGGAACGTTGACGCTCTCCAACACGACCGCCGATCCTCTGACGGCAAACGTGCCGATTCCTGGAAACCTGACGATCGCAAACGGGGGTGTCGTTGGGATGACCCGGGCGGGGCAGATTCGGAGTACAGCGAACGTGACGATCGATGGCTCGGGAACGCTGAACTTCTCCGGCGTCAATACCGTCGACAGCGTCACGTTCAATAACCGCGGCGGCAACGCCAACCCGGTGGTGAACACCTCGAGCGCTCTGTTGCTGACCAGCGCCACCCCGATCACGACGGTGAACGACACGTTCAGCACCACGCCGCAGATTGCCGGAACCCGGCTGGAATTGACGAGCGTGAGTCCCGTCATCACGACTTCCGGTGCGGCGGCCACGCACCTCTTGATCACCGCGCCGATTCACTCCGCGGGCGGGGTGATCGCCAAGGACGGCCCGGGATTGCTGACGCTCAACCCCACCGTCACGCTCTCCGGCGATGGGACGAGGAACAGTGACCTCATTACCGATCTCGCCGATCTCGGTCTGGCCGTCGGAATGTCGGTCACCGGCCCGGGCGTGCCGGCTGGCACGACGATCGCGGATCTCCAGGGTGGTGGCTTCCCCGGCGGAGGCGCCGGGCAGATCCGGCTCACCGCGCCGCTCACGCAAACGAACGGGAATGCCAGCTTCGTCTTCAGCGGGAGCACGATCAGCACTGGGATCAAAGTGAATGCCAATGGCGGCGGCATCGTCCTCGGCTCCAGTTCCGTGGTCGTTCCGGGTGTGCTTCCCAGCGATCCGCCGATCTTCAGGAATGGTCCGTTGGGCACGGGCCCGGTCACGATCGAGAACAACGGGGCCATCCTCAGCGACGGCACCGTTCGGACGCTGCGGAATACGATCATGGTCCCGGCCGATTTCGTCATTGGCACACCGACGGGCAGCCTCACCCGCGCCCTCGCCGGGAACTCCGTGAACTTCACCGGCAGCATCATGCTCGACGGGAGTGTTCCCCACACGGTCTCGGTGAACGGGCTGACGAACACCTCGACCTTTGGCGGCCCGCTCGTGGGTTCCACGACCCTGACCAAGGCGGGCGAGGGGACGCTGGTGCTCGACAATTCGACCAACGCAAACACGTTTAGTGGCACCTTTTCCGTGACGGGAGGAGTCCTGCGCAGCGGTGACGATGGTTCGATCCCGGACGGATCCCAGGTCCAGGTAGTGACCGGTGGCGCTCTGGATCTGGGCGGCTTCGACCATACGTTGAGCAAACTCACCGGGACCGGGGTCGTCGGCAGTTCCTCGGGCTCCAACACCACCCTCACCTTGGGTGTCCCGAAGGCAGGCGATCTGGATCAGGCCCCGAGCAGCACGTTCAACGGCTCCATCGCCGGCGTCGCCACCAGCCCGCTCAATCCGCTGTTGCTCAACCTCAAGAAAGAGGGGGCTGGAACCTTCACGCTGGCGGGAAAAAACTCCATCAGCGGCTCGGTGGACGTGAATGCAGGCACTCTTACGGTGGCCGAGACGACGGGAGAACTGCAGGTCGTCCAGGCGCTCACGGTCAACGCAGGCGGCAAGCTGCAGGTATTCGGAAAAATCAGCGGCTCCTTGAATACCGGAACAATCGTGGCCTCCGGTGTGGGCGCCACGATCGGTGGATATGGCACGATCGACGTCAATACCTCGCTCGGACAGGATTCGATCCTCAGCCCAACGACCCATCCCACGAAGAGCCTGACGATCAGTGACCACGCTCTCGATTTGGGCGACGGGGGGATCTACGTTTACACCGCCCGGCAGTCGCTCACTGGCGGGGTTGTGCTCAGCGGAAGCACCGGTGACGTCACTCTCCCGGACGGTGGGTGGACCTTACGGATCCAGAAACTCGACATCGTCAATCCGAAGGGGATGAGATTCATCCTGTTTGATGGTGAGGCTGGCGGAACGGGCCTCAATGGCAATCTGCAGTTCGGCACCGACGATGTGGGCACGCTGATCGGCGGCAAGCCGGACTTCGGCACGACCGGCTGGGGTTTCGACACGAATCCTCTCCAGGAAACCGGAGTGCACTACGACCCAGTCGGCAACGATATCTATCTGGTCGGCGTCATTCCCGAGCCTTCCACCGGGATGCTGCTGCTCAGCGCGCTCGGCGCCACCGCCGGCTTCCGCCGGATGCGGAGGCGCGGGTAGTCGCGGGTCGTCCGGGCGGAAACCACGCGCGCCGCAGCATTTTTCGCTGCTGTCGCGCGCTGGTTCCCCGTATCTAGGCGCGGATGAAAGTCACTGCCCTCGCGATCACTCCGCCGCCCGGCGCCCACGCGTGCCCTCGCGTCACGCCCGAACTCCTCGCGAGCAGCCTGGCCCGCTACTCGCGGAGCAACAAGGGCATCGAATCCATCCTCAGCGGGATCAATTGGGAAGACCCCGACAAGTCCGTCGATCAGGTTTTTCGTTTCCTCGACTACGGCCATGCCAGCATCGGCGGCCTGACCGGTGGAATCGCGATGGCCATCGATCGCTGCTCGTTTTTTCTCGCGCTGAAGTTGTTCGAGATCGCCCAGCTCGGCGACGGGCAGGAATCCAGCACACGCTACATCGAGATGTCGCCAGCGAGCCTGCCGCGACCCGCGGACGTGGGGATTCCCGAAGCGCTCGCAGGCGAGTGGCAGAGCGTGATGGAGGACGCCTTTGCGATCTATCGCGAGGTCTACCAGAACCTCGACCGGCAGGCGCGCGAGGACCCGGCGATCGTCCGCTGCCCGCCCGGCGCGAACGAGAAGGTCGTCGAGCGCTTGCGCAAGAACTACGCGCTCGACCGCGCGCGCTACTTCATTCCTTTCGCCACCGAGACAAATGTGGGCCTCGTCATGACCGCGCGGGTCTGGGCGCAGACCATCCGGCAGCTCGATTCGCTGCCGTATCCGGAGGCCGTGGAACTCGCGGGCCGGCTCCGTGCGGAGCTGGAAAAGCTCACCCCACGTCTCATCCGCCATAGCTTCAAGGACGGCGCCGGCATCGAGCAGGCGCGGCAGGAACTCGCGGCGACGCTCGACCTCGTTCGGCGCGACAGCGCGGGCTTTGAAAACGTCGCCGACCAGGTTTTCGTCGCCGTCGAGCGGAGCACGCCGCCATTTCTCCCGGACTGGCAGACGCTGCCCGCTGCGTTCGCCGGGAAGGAGAATCGCTACAGTCTGGCCGGTCCGGCTTTGAAGCGCATTTTCGTCCGCTTCGCCTGGAACAACATCGCCCTCGCCGAGCTGCGCGACCTGAACCGCCATCGCACCGGATACCGCTTCAGTCCGCTGGCTCCGGTCGGCTTCTACCTCCCGCCCGGCGTGAGCCATCCCCGGCAGCGCGAACTGCTGGAGCGCCAGCGCGCGCTGCTCCGCCGACTCGCGACCGAGGTCCCGGCCAATGGCTGCCACACCTATGCGCTGTTGCTCGGCGATCAGGTCGCCTTCGAGCATTCCACGCACGCGGACAAATTCATTTACGAGGTCGAGCTGCGGACAGGGCTGGGCGCGCACTTTCGCTACGCGGAACATCTGGCCGCGGTGTATCGCGAGTTTCTCCGGCAGGTGCCGGAAGCCGGTCCGTTCGTCCAGATCGGCACGGCGGAACCGGAGTAGCGCAGGGAAAATCACCCGGTTCCCCGACTCAGAGGGCGTCGATAAAGTCTGGTGGCGAGACTGTAGGGCGTCTGTGTCAGACGCCGGTCGGGCATCCGGCACCCGAAGAGCCACCGCGCCGTTTCACAGAAACGCCCTACACCCTTCTCCGCATTCCGAATCTTCCGGCGGGGAGGGTGCGGATCAGAGGTCCGGCTGGGGCAGTTGTGCGCGGAACGCCAGGCGCATCTGCGGAGTCGGCGGGTAGTAAAGGTCTTGCGAGAGGATGTCCATCGGCGGGAGGTGCCGGGCGTCGTCGTCGAGGAGCGCGAATGAAACGGACGCGATGTCGAGGGCGATGAGACGCCGACTGGCCGGCTTCGCCACGGGCTCAGGAGCACGAGGGGCGGGAGCCGCTTTCGGTTTGAGATTCGCGGTGAGGATGCTCTCGGACATGAGCAACACGCGGGGTTCGTCGGGTCCTGCGGCAGGCGATGGCTGTGCGATGGCGACCTTGAGTCTCGCGGCGGTCCCGCTGGTAGTGAGCAGGACGGTCGGTCCTTCCGCGGCCGGCACTGGTGGTGGCGGCGTTTTCGCCGCGATTTTCGCGACCGGTTCCGGCGTTTTCGGAGTCGGTGCGGCGGGCTTCCCGACCGGGTCGGTTTTGGCGAATGTGACCCGGATCGGTTCGGGCGCGGCGGCGGGTTTTCCAGCGACGGCGGGTCCGGGGCGGACCGTGCGCACGGAGAGCATGCCGCGGGGTCCGAAGGTCGTGAAGATGCGATCGTTCGAGGCGAGCAGTGGATCGGTCTTGGGCGTGAATTTGCGAAACTGCGGGAATCGGTCCGCGATGATTTCCACCGGCGTGCCGACCGCGGTGGTGTCGAAAATTTCCACGACATCCCGTGACCGCATGCGGATGCAGCCGTAGCTCACGGGTTGGCCGAGTTTGCTCTCCTCGACGGTCCCGTGAATGTAGATTCCGCGTCCGCGGGCGTTGGCATTGCCCGATTCGAGGCCCTCAAGCCAGAGAATACGGGTGACGATCGGGTCGCGGCCTGGGGCGTTTGCGGGAAGGATTTCGCCGGTGGCGTTGCGGGATTTCAAGACGGCTCCGGCTGGCAGGTCATCGCCGATTTTGTCGCAAACGCGCAGCCGCCCCAGCGGCGTGCGGTAGCTGTTGAAGCTGTCGCCGAGTCCGAACTTCGAGGTCGAGACCGCATACTTCCGCACGACGCCGCCGTCCTTCACCACCGCGAGCTTCTGTTCTGCGACGCTGACCACGAGCCGCAGGGGGGGAGGCGCGACCTCGTCGTCCGCAGCGCGGGCGATTACCGGGCCGAGTCCGGCCCCGAGGATGACGATTGCCCAAAATTTTCCGATCACAAGCACGGGGATTTAGAGATCGCGCCGGGCTAAATCAACCTCAAATCCTCGTTCATCCGCGCGGAGCAATCACTACGGTGCGGGTGCTGGCGTGAGTTTGACCTGATCGATCCGCGCCGTGGCCGCCTGCGTGGGCGAACGCGCAGAGAGCACGAGGCCGACGAAGACTTCGGCGGACAGCTTGGGGAGCTTCGTTGTCTTGACGAGCTTCCAAGTGTCGCCGTCGGCAGACACCGAGCCGGTGATTTCGTCGCCGTTCCGCGTCAGCTTGAGCCAGAAAGACGTGCCGCCATTCGTGCGGATTTGGGCGGTCGGGCCGCCGGGCGCGACGCGGAACTGCTGGCTCAATCCCCCGCCAGCCAGCGCGACGAGAGCGACATTTCGGGCGTCGCCGCGCAAGTTTTCCCGGATCATGATTCCGGCTTTAGTCATCGGATCGGTTTTCGTCGCGCTGACGACGCGGGCGACGATTTCTCCATCGCCCTTGAGTTGCTGCTGGACGTACAGCCCGCTGTCAGCGGCGCCCCACAGGTCGTTGCCTCCGGCGCGCAGAGTGAAGACGCCGGCAGCGTCCACCGCGGACTCCGGCACCACATCGGGCGTACCCAGCTCCGTTTGCGTCCACGCGCCGAGTTTCGGCAAATTTACCGGCTTCGGTGCGGGGAACTTTTTTACGAACTGGGCGACCACCGGCACGAGCGGCCCCTTCAGATTGCGAAGACTGGCGAGCGCTTTGTTATACTTGTCGAGGCGCTTCGCTTTTTTCAATTCGTCGGCGGCCATCGCGAATGCGGCCTGGGCTGCGAGAAGATTGGTGGCAACGGGCCGCAGTTCGGTGATCCATGCGTGGGGCGGTGCTGGTTCGGCCGAACGAAACTGGCGCAGCAACTCGGTCGAATCATCGATTTTTCCGAGCGCCCAGTCCTTCGCCCCATAGGCGAAAACGGTCAGAGCATCCCGCGTTTTCAGGTCGAGCCCGCGCGCCGCACCTGCCGCCACCGGCGCCGGTGTGAGGAGATCGCGGGCCAGTTCGCGGAGGTAAAAGTCCGTCTTCTCGTCTTCGCCCTTGCTCTTGAACTGCGGCCGGTCCACCGCCGCCTGCAACGGCTGGCGGGCGGCTTCCGCGTCGCCCGCGATGAAATGTGCGATGCCTTCCCCCACATTTGCCCAGGCCCGCTGGAGCGGCGGCAGCTTCGGATTCGCGCCGTCCTGGCGGAGTAACTCGATCGCACCCGCGGTGTCGCCGTCGACGAGCCGTTTGCGCGCGGCGGTGAGGGGGCCAGCCGCCGCCGTCTTGCCGGGCGCCGGCGAAGCGACACTTGCAGTCGACCCGCCCGGAAAGATCTGCTTCCGAAAGGCGAAGAGTCCACCGGCGGCGAGCAGGATCAGGCCGACCATGCCCGCGGTCACCCAGCCCATCAGCCGCTGCTGCTCGGCGCCCTCGATCACGAGGCGCTTCTTGGCCGGCACCTGGCCACCGTGCGCGCGGAGCTGGTCGAGCGCATACTGGAGATGCTCGATCAGTTCGTCGTAGCTCTGGTAGCGGTTGTTCGGATTTTTTTCCAGCGTGCGGTTGATGACGTAGGCCGTCTCGCTGGAAACTTGCGGCGCGAAGGCCTGCAGGCTCACGGCCTGACTCTTGAGATGTTTGAGCGCCACCAGCGACGCATTCTCCGCCTCGAATGGCGGCCGCCCGGCGAGCGCGTGAAAGAGTGTGCCGCCCAGCGAATACATGTCGCTGCGGAAATCCTCGGGCTTGTGGTCCAGCTTCTCCGGCGCGACGTAGTACGGCGTGCCCCAGATTTCGCCGCGCTGCGATTCCTCATCGGCCTGCAGGATGGCGAGACCGAAGTCCACGATCTTCGCCGTGTGCGCATTGCTGAAGAGAATGTTCCCCGGCTTCACATCGCGATGGATCAGCCCCACACCCAGCGCGGCCCGCAGCCCCTGCGCGATCTGGATTCCCACCTCGAGCACCTGCGCCTCGGCCACCCGGCCCTGAAGGTGGATCAGATCGTCGAGCGTCCCTTTGTCCACCAGCTCCATGGCGATGAAGAAGCGGCCGTGATCGGTGCCGCTCGTGTAGACGCGGACGACGTGCGGATGATTGATCGACGCGGTGATCGCCGCCTCGCGGGCGAATTGCTCGACGACGAGGCGATTGCTCTGGTCGCGGCGCAACAGCTTCAGCGCGACGAAGCGATCCAGCCCGCTGTCGTAGGCGCGGTAGACCACGCCCATGCCGCCGCGTCCGACTTCCTGCTGCAGGTCGAATTTGTCGACTGACCCCGAGACGTATTGCTGCGCGCCGCACGTCGGACAGGCGATCTCGGTGAGCGGGTCTTCGTCGGAGATGTCGATGGCGGCATCGCAGACGGTGCAGAGCTGGATGAGCGGATCATCCTCAGTGTCCTGCGGCGACTCGGTCGGGTTCATGGAAAAAGGCGCCGCCATCTGGGCGGACATCCAGCAATCGCTGGCCTCCGCACAAAACTACCGCGGCTCGCGAAACGCAATGCTCGAAACCGCATTTTGTGCTCCGCCAGCATATTTTGCAGTTCGCAGAAGTCCGCGCGAGACGCCAGCGTTGGCGTTTGAATGATCACTGCGCAATTTTCCATCGGTCCCGACCAGGCGGGCGCGCGCATCGATCACTTCCTCGCCGCCCAGGTTCCCACGCTCTCGCGGTCGCGGCTCCAGACGCTGCTCCGCGAGGGGCACGCCACGCTGAACGGCGCGCTCGTTCGCCCGAGTGTGAAGCTGCGCGCCGGAGACACCGTCGCGCTCCTCGAACCGCCGCCCGTCGCTTCCGAAACCACGGCGCAGGAGATCGCGCTCGATGTGCTCTTTGAAGACGATGACCTCATCGTGCTGAACAAAGCGGCCGGCATGGTCGTGCATCCCGCGGCGGGAAACTGGGACGGTACCATCGTCAATGCGCTCCTCCATCATTGCACCGCGCTCTCCGGCATCGGCGGAACGCAGCGGCCGGGCATCGTGCATCGGCTGGACAAGGACACGAGCGGCTGCCTCGTCGCGGCGAAGAGCGACCTCGCGCATCAGGCGCTCGCGCGGCAGTTTGCCGGCCGCGAAGTGACCAAGATCTACCTCGCGCTCGCGTCCGGCACCTTCCGCCGCCTGAGCGGGGAAATCGATGCGCCCATCGCGCGCCATCCCGTGCATCGGAAAAAGATGACCGTGGTGAAAGCGGGCGGCCGCGCCGCGCGCACCGGCTACCGCGTGCTCGGATCGTACGGCGGCGGCACCCTGGTGGAATGCACGCTGCACACCGGCCGCACCCACCAGATCCGCGTCCACTTGAAAGACCTCGGCCACCCGCTGCTCGGCGACGAGGTCTACGGAAAGCGCGGCTCTTTCCCGCGCCAGATGCTCCATGCGTGGCGCCTCGGCTTCGCCCATCCGCGCACCGGTGAACGAATGGACTTCCGCGCGCCCGTGCCGCCTGATTTCCTCGCCGTCGGCATCCCCGCCGAACCCGCATGAACTTTCCGCAGGCAGTCCAGATCGTCCACGAAGCCCTCACGCAACTGCGCGAGAGCGGCGCCGACCTGCGCGTCTCCGCCGAGACGCTGGACCGCCTCGCCGCGCTCCCGCCCGCGCCCGCCGCTCCCGCATCGCAGGCTGCCGAGTCGGTCGCTCCGCCGCCCGCCAGGCCGATCGCGGCGCCGCCGCCGCGCACGAGCGATCCGGCGGGCAAAGCAGCGCGGCTCGCGGAAATCCGCGGACCCATTCTCGCCTGCACGAAATGTCCGCACCTCGTGCAGTCCCGCACGCAGGTCGTCTTCGGCGTGGGCAATCCGGATGCGGAACTGATGTTCGTGGGCGAAGCGCCGGGCGAGGACGAGGATTTGCAGGGCGAGCCGTTCGTGGGCAAGGCCGGCCAGCTTCTGACCAAGATCATCGTCGCCATGGGCTTCGCGCGGGAGGACGTCTACATCGCCAATGTGCTCAAGTGCCGCCCGGACATGCCGCCCGGCGAATCCGGAAACCGCAAACCGAAGCCAGCCGAAATGGAAGTGTGTCTGCCCTATCTCCGCCAGCAGATCGACATCATCCAGCCTCGCGCCCTCGTCGCCCTCGGCGCCACCGCGATGGAAGGACTGCTCGGCGAAACCACGCCGATGAACAAGCTGCGCGGCCGCTGGCACGAGTTCAACGGCATCCCGCTCATGGCCACCTACCATCCCGCCTACCTGCTGCGAAACCAGGCGCTCAGCGAGAAGCGGAAGGTCTGGGAAGACATGCTCATGGTCCTGGAGCAACTCCAGCAACCGATCTCCGACAAACAGCGCGGCTTCTTCCTCGCGAAGTAGATTGCACGCCATCCGCGGCGGCGCGTGACAGCGCACGACGCGCATCTCACGGCATCGTGCGAAACTCAGGGCGTGCGTCGAAAACCCCAAGCTGCCTGTCATCCCGAGCGGAGTATAACGAAGCCGAGGGACCTCGGCCTCCGGAGGATCATTGATCTTCCGGCAATCCGAGGTCCCTCGACTTCATTCTGGTCGCTTAGGCTCCCGCCATTCCGCTCGGGATGACAGGCTTTCGGGACTTTCGGTCCGACCGCTCAGAATTCGACTATCACCTTCGTGCCCGCCGTCTCGATTCGCGCGGTGGCGACGCGTTTTTTGCCGCCCGATTCTACTTCGATCTCATAGTCGCCGAGGAATCCGCGCGTCTTAAAAGTGCCATCGCCCGCGGCGACGCCGTTCGCATTCGTCCACCAATCGCGGAAGACCAGGTCCCGCCAAGCTTGGCCAGCGGGCCGCAGCGACCAATCGGTGCGGTAATACGCGGCGCCCGGAATCCAGTGCGCCCTTTCCCAAAAGCCCCAGATGAGGAACCCGCTGACGCTCGCGTGGCTGAACATGGCGGTCATGAAATCGCGCGTGTAGTCGGCCTGGAGTTGTTCATCCCAGGTGGTGAAGTCGTGCTCGGTAATCTGGATCGGCAGACCGAGTTTCGCGAAGCGATCGAGGATGGTGAACAGGCGGGGGATGGGCGTGAGATCTTCCTGAAAGTGGCCCTGCATGCCGATGCCCTGCACGGGTGCTCCGAGCCGGAGCAACTCGCGGATGGTGCGCTCGTAGTAAGCCTGGTGCTCGTAGTCCACGCCGCCGGTGGAGAGGATGGAGTAGTCGTTGATGAAAAGCTGCGCGGCGGAGTCGATTGTGTGCGCGGCGCGGAACCATTCGGCGAGTGATTGCGCGCCGAGTTCGGGCTCGATGCGGCCGGCGCTGGCGCCGCGACCGGCGAAGACATTTTGCATGGCGAAATTCGAGAAGGGTTCGTTGACCACGTCCCACTCCGGGAACTGGCCTTTGAAGGTGCCGCCGATATCGGCGATGTGATCGAGCACCGCTTTGCGCAGCGCATCGGGCTGATCGAAGAGCGCGACGACCCGCTTCGGCAGACGCTTCTCCGAGCCCCAATACAGGCAGTGTCCGCGCACCGCGATCCCCCGCTCGCGCAGCCAGGCGACAGCGCGCGTGCCGGTTTCCCGGTCGCGCTCCCACATCGGCCACTTGAGGTGATTCTCGATCGTGACCTTGTTGAAATCGCGCGCGATGATCTCGCGGTATTTTTCTGCGTCGGGTGAAGTCTCGAGGAGCAGCTTCGCATCGACTGCCGAGCCGAAGCCGAAAGCGTGACGCTTCATCCGCACGGCGACGCGTGCGCCGGGTACGGGATTCTTCGCGGCGTCGAGCACGGTCACGGTGAGGTCGCCTTTGCGGAGTTGGTCGATGCGGGCCGCGGCCTCGGCGCGCCACGGTGCCTGTGGGTCGCGACCGTTGTAGGTGTTCGGCGTGAAGGGCAGATCGGCGAACTTCACGCGCGAGCCGTAGTTCACCAGGCGCACGTCGGCGATCTCGACCGTTTGCGGATCGTAGCCGAGGCGGAAACGCACCCCGCCTTCACCCGCCGCGATCGCGACCTTTGCCTCGCCGGGCGCGTAGTAGCGTCGCCACTCCGTGGAGAGAGTGGTCGGCGACACAGCGATCTTCGTGTGCGGCGCCTGTCCCAGTTCGAAGCAAAATTCCGTCTTCGCCTCGCCATCCGCCGGCAGCGGCTCGACCGCCCGCGCCCAGAAGACACCGAGCACGACATCGCCGACTTTCACTGCCGCGGCGTTCTTCGCGGAAAACTGAAAGCTGAAGGCATTCGCCGGCCGTTCGCGGGTGACGATCCTGGCCGCCTGGGCAAACGGCTGCCCCGTGACGTTCACCATCGAAACCGAGCCGGCGCTTCCCGTGATCGCGAACTCTCCGAGGCCACGAGGTCCGAGCAGCGAGATCCCGGTGGGCAGCGCGGAAAATTTTTCGTCCATCGAGTCCGCGCGCGCCGCAATCGTGAGGGACAGCAGGAGGAGGAAGATCGGGAGGCGCATGGCAGGGAGTAGAAGTGAGCGCTGCAAGAACTGCAAGCGATGGACCCCGGCGCGACGCGAGTCGTGCTTCACAGGCGATCCAGCGATTAGCGGCGGCCGCGATTTTCAAAAATTGCCCGTAATGTTTCGTCGCAAAGCGGTAAGTAAGGTGGGCAAGGGGCCATGCGTTCATGGTGAGGGGGAAAATCGCATGGGCTTTTCCAAACGGGGAAGCAGCCGGCTCGACTGGGGGGCGAGCCGGCTGCTTCAGGGATCGACGGCGCGGGAGAGCACGCCCGACGCCTTTGAGCGACGGCTCGAACATGCGTCCGGCGCGCTGAAGCGCAGTCGCTGCTACTTCAGCTCCTTGATCCGCAGATTCCGCCAGCGGATTTCCTCGCCGGCTTTCTTCTCCGCCTTGCCGATGCCGTGGACCTGGAGCGCGATCACGCCCTCGCGGGTCATCCCATCCTTGTGATCCGCTGCGGCTACTCCATTGATGAACGTCTTGATGCTCTCCCCGCGGCACTCGATCCGCCCGGCATTCCACTCGCCCTGCTTGAACGCGTTGCGCGCCGCCTCGTTGTCCTTGAGATCTGCGAGCCAGCCCCGGCGGCCTTCGTCGTAGATGCCTCCCGTGTAGGCGCGTTTGCTCGGATCGATCTCATACTGGTAGCCATGCACGCGATCCGGCGGGAGTTTCTTCTCCTTGCCTGCGATCATGAACGTCTTTTCCTCCGGGAAAAATTCGCTGCGAAATTGCACCCCGGAATTCATCTCCGGGCTCACCTTGAATTCGAACTCGACGACAAAATCCGCGTAACGCTGCTTCGTGCAAAGGAACGTATTGGGGCTGCCGGCGACGGTCTTGCCCACGATCGCGCCGTCTTCCACCCGGTACTCCGCGGTGCCGCTGTGCCGCTCCCAGCCATCGAGGGTCTTGCCGTCGAAGAGCGGCGTGAATCCTTCTTCGGCGGAGCTTTGGGCGAGGAAGGAGCCGGCGAAAAGGGCAGCGGCGAGGAGGCGAATGGAGCGAGAGGTTTTCATGAGGGGAGATGCTGAGAGTGCCCTGTTAGAGCACCCCGCGTCACCAAACTTAGCCCTTGCCGATTCCGGAAAAGAACGCGCTCGACACCGCCGCGGACCGCTCAAAGACTCCCCGCCCCATGAGATTTGCCAATCAAGTCGCCATCGTCACCGGAGCCGGCCGCGGCATCGGCCACGCCATCGCACTGCGCCTCGCCAGTGAAGGCGCTCGCGTCGCCGTGGTCAGCCGTACGGAACAGAACGCCAGCAAGACCGCGGAGGAGATCAACGCGAAATTTCCCGGCCTCGCCAAAGCTTACGCCGTGGACGTGGCGCAGTCCGCTGCGGTGAAGAACCTCGCCGGGCAAATCATCACCGACTTTTCCCGCATCGACATCCTCGTGAACAACGCCGGGCTTACCCGCGATGGGCTCGTGATGAAAATGAGCGAAGAGGATTGGGACGTGGTCATCGACACCAATCTCAAGGGCGCCTTCAACTTCATCCAGGCCATCATCCGCCCGCTCATCAAGCAACGCAGCGGCACGATCGTGAACATCGCCAGCGTCGCCGGTCTCATGGGCAACGCCGGCCAGGCGAACTACGCGGCGAGCAAGGCGGGCCTCGTGGGTCTCTCGAAGACGATCGCGCGCGAAGTCGCGAGCCGCGGCATCACGTGCAACGTGGTCGCGCCCGGCTTCATCACCACCGACATGACCGACGTGCTGCCTGAGGCGATCAAGACCGGCGTGGTCGCGCAGATCCCGCTCGGCCGTTTCGGCGCGCCGGAAGACATCGCCAGCGCCGTGGCTTTCCTCGCCAGCGCGGAGGCGAAATATATCACCGGCCAGACGCTGACCGTGGACGGTGGGATGGTGATGTGAGGCGGCTGGTTGAGAGTTGAGGGTTGAGTGTTGAGAGGCGGTGACAGAAGGATCGGTGCCTCTCAACTTTCAACTCTCAACCCTCAACCTCCCCCATGCTCCTCCACCTCCTCCGCCACGCCGATGCCGATACCATCGCGGATTGCGACGAGGATCGCGCGCTTTCCGAGAAAGGTCTCGCGCAGGCGAAGAAGGCGGCTCGCTTTTGCGAGCAGCACGACATCTCGCCGGCGCTCATTCTCTCCAGCCCGGTCCGTCGCGCGCATGAGACGGCGCTCGTCGTTTCCGCCCATCTTCGCGCCGAACTGGCGGTCGTCCCATGGCTCGCCTGCGGCATGAATGCCGACCACGCCACCCACGAATTGCGTGATCACCGTGCGCTGAAAGCGGTCATGATCGTCGGGCACGAGCCGGATTTCAGCCGCCTCGCCGCGCATCTCCTCGGGCTGGCGAGCGAGGAGCGGATCCTCATTCGCAAAGCTTCGCTGACCACACTGGAAATCGAAAGTTTCCGCGCCGGCGCCTCGACTCTCCACTCCTCTCTGCCATGCCGAATGATGTGAAACCCACCGTCCAGCACCTCGCCCACTTCGAAGCCGACGCCGCGGCATTCCTCCTCGCCGAAATGCGCGCCGCGATCGCCGCGCGCGGCTTCTGCCGCCTCGCCCTGAGCGGCGGCAACACGCCGCGGCGCATCAATGCGGAGCTGGTGAAACAGGCCGGCGATTTCCCGTGGAACCACGTGCAGATCACCTTCGGCGACGAGCGTTGCGTTCCGCCCGATCACGCCGACAGCAACTACCGCATGGCCCGCGAGACCCTGCTGGAAACCGCAGCCATCCCCGAGGGCAACGTCTTCCGCATCCGCGGCGAGATCGACCCCGAGGAAGCCGCGCGCGACTACGAAGCCCGACTCGCCGCCGTGGCCGCGCGGGTCGGCGAATCGCGTTACGTCCACGACCTCCTCCTCCTCGGTCTCGGCGAGGACGGGCACACCGCATCGCTTTTCCCCGGTTCACCGGCGCTCGCCGAAACCGATCGCAACGTCATCCCCGCGACCGGTCCGAAGCCGCCGCCGCAACGGATCACGATGACCTTCCCGTTGCTCAACGCGGCGCGGCACATCGTCTTCCTCGCGCAGGGCGCGGCGAAGCTGCCGCTCATCGACGAGATCCTCGCCGGCACCGGCGACTATCCCGCAGCCCGCGTGCAGCCCCTGGCGGGCAAGGTGACGTGGCTGGTCGGCGGGTGAACGAGGCGGAGGCGTGCGTTCTCGCGCGGAGCGCATCAAAAACCTGTCATCCTGAACGAAGCGCCGATGGGCCGAGGCGGCGGCGCTCGGGACAAGTGGTGGCTGGCCTCGGGCGAGAAGCTGGGACGGCGCGTAGTCGAAGGACCTCCAACTTCTCCGCGACGAAAACGTCGGGTGCATCGCAGCTATTTTTTCACCGCGGGAAAGCTCCGCACCGTCGCTGCCCGCTGGTGCGAGAGGTCGTTGCCTTCGGCCGTCTCGCAGACTCGGCTCGACTCCGTCACGCCCCACCTTCGCCCACGCGGGACTGCGCTCAGGATGACAGCATTTCTTTTAGCCTGCGGCAGCTACTTCCCGATCTGCGGGCCCTCGCCGATGTCTTCAGGCAGCGGGTTCTTGATGTCGCGGATCCAGATGTTGCGGAAGCGCATCGGGTTGCCGTGATCCTGCAGCTTGATCGGGCCTTTCTCCGCGTGCGGCTTGTAGGTGCCCACCTGCTTGTGCGGGGTCACACCGATCAGCGCGGTCTGATTTTGCGAGAGCACGCCGCGGAAGAGCTGGCTCACTATTCCGTCGGTACGGCCGATCTCGAATACGCCATTCGACGAGCCTCGCGCGTGCAGATGGAAGAGGACCGCTTACTCCTGCAAGTCTTCCCGCAGGATTTTACCGTGGACGGCCGCGCGGGCTTCCGTAATCCGAAGG
>JANPHH010000070.1:0-29367 GCA_031424375.1 Chthoniobacter sp.
ATCGTGCAGATGGGCGTGCAGAGCCGTTCGGCCACGGGAATCTTCGACGCACTGGAATGGCAGAAGTCCCTCCCGCTCGGAAAAATCAAGTACGTGCGCGGCCTCTGCTACAAGCGCCGCCCGAGCATCGGGAAGGTGACCCAGGAGACGCCCTTCCCCGAGAGCATCGACAAGGATCTGTGGTTTGGCCCGGCGCCGGTGAAGCCGCTGATGCGCGCGAAGCTGCACTACGACTGTCACTGGGTCTGGGACACCGGCAACGGCGATCTCGGCAACCAGGGCATTCACCAGATGGACATCGCGCGGCGTTTCCTCGGCGAGGAAGCACTCTCGCCGAGCGTGTTTTCGATCGGCGGACGGCTCGGCTACATCGACGACGGCGAGACGGCGAACTCGCAGTTCATCGTCCACGGTTACGAGAAGGCGCCGTTGATTTTCGAAGTGCGCGGCCTGCCGGAAAAGACCGGAGCGAAGGACATGGACAAGTATCGGGGCGCGGGCGTGGGCGTGATCGTGCAGTATGAGAACGGCTACCTCGTGTGCCCCGACTACAACAACGCCATCGCGATCGACAACGCCGGCAACGCGGTGAAGAAATTCGGGAATCCGCCCATCCCGCCCGGAGTCACGGACAACCTTCCCAAAGCGGAGAAAGGGGAGAAGAAGGATGGTGAACCGGACCGCGAGAACCACTTCGCGAACTTCCTCAAAGCAGTGCAGAGCCGGAAGACGAGCGACTTGCACGGCAAGATCATCGACGGCCACATCTCCAGCGCGCTTTGCCACACCGGCAACATCTCCTACCTCCTCGGCAAGAAGGCATCTCCCGATGCCATCCGCGAGAAGCTCAAGGGCAACAAGGAGGCGATGGATTCCTTCGACCGGCTCGCGACCCACCTCGCGGCCAATGACGTGGACATCAAAGTGGACCAGCTCGCGCTCGGCGAATTCCTGAAAATGGATCCGCAGACGGAGAGATTCATCGGCAACGCCGCCGCGGACAAAATGCTGACCCGCGAATACCGCGCGCCTTACATAGTTCCCGAGAAGGTGTAAGCGGGTCGGGGTTGATCCGCAGAGTGTTTCGCCCAGGTAATTCGCGGATGACGCGGATGACGCGGATGACGCGGATGACGCGGATTGCCGCCGATTCCGCGGATTGACGCGGATTGACGCGGATTGACGCGGATTTTTCTGAAGGCATCGCGCCTCCCAAAACGCCTGTCATCCCGAGCGGAGTGTAACGGAGCCGAGGGACCTCTGCCGTTCGAGTTTCGCGCGATCTCCGGCCATCCGAGTTCCTTTTGGGAATCTGCATTCCGCCCGGGATGACAGGCGTTTCTGAACCGCCCCCAAGCCCGGACGATGCGAGGGTACGGAACGCAAAAACGTAGGACGGATTTTCAATCCGTCTTCGCACGCGTCCGGTCGTTGAAACCGCCCGCACCGCCGAATGTCGGATTGCAAATCCGGCCTACATTCCTCTGCAGAACCAAGCGAGCGGACGTTCCACCGATGGTGCGGACTTGTCCGCCGGCGAACAATCCCTCAGCCTCCGACTCACCGCGCCGGACGCTGCGTTCGCGCTGAAACACCTCTCCCTCCGCCTCCTCAAATGATCCTCCGCCCCCTCCTCGCGCTCCTCCTCACCACCACGCTGCTCCACGCCGCGCCGCTCGAATCCATCCTCCTCTATCCTGGCGGCGCACCCGGCGCGCTCGGCGACAAGGACGACGACAAACCCACACTCACCGCCTTCCTGCCCGACGCCGGCAAAGCCACTGGCGCGGCAATCGTCATCTGCCCCGGCGGCGGTTACGGCGGACTCGCGCCGCACGAGGGCGCCGGCTACGCCGAATGGCTCGCCGAAAACGGCATCGCCGGCATCGTGCTGAAATATCGCCTCGGCTCCAAAGGCTACCGCCACCCCGCGATGCTGAACGACGCCGCCCGCGCCATTCGCCTCACGCGATCAAAAGCCGCCGAGTGGAAAATCGACGCCGCCAAAGTGGGCGTCATGGGTTCCAGCGCCGGCGGTCATCTCGCCTCCACGATCCTCACCCACTTCGATGCGGGCAAAGCGGACGCCGCCGACCCGGTCGAGCGCCTCAGCTCGCGGCCCGACCTCGGCATCCTCTGCTACCCGGTGATCTCGATGGGCCCGAACACCCACGCCGGATCGAAGAAAAACCTCCTCGGCGAAACCCCCGACCCCGCGCTGGTCGAGCTGCTTTCCAACGAAAAGCAGGTTACCAAAGACACGCCGCCCACCTTCATCTTCCACACCACCGAAGACGCCGCCGTGAAAGTGGAAAACGCCCTCGAGTTCGCCACCGCCCTGCGCGCCTCCGGCGTCCCCTTCGACCTCCACGTCTACCAAAAGGGCGCCCACGGCATGGGCCTCGGCGGCGGTCGTGCGGGCGGCCCGCACCATCCGTGGGCCGCGGATTGCCTCTTCTGGCTGAAGGCGCAGGGTTTTCTGAAGTAGCTCGCCTGCGGTAAAAACTTCCGGGCAAAAAAAGGTTGCCCCGCTGGTGGCGATGCGCCATATAGCGGCCCCCTTTTGCCGAGGGAAAAAATCCTGAGTAGCTCAGTGGTAGAGCAATCGGCTGTTAACCGATCGGTCGTAGGTTCAAATCCTACCTCAGGAGCCACACCCCAGGTATGCAATCGAGCTTCTGGACCTACGTCCTCCAAAATCAGGAAGGTAAGTTTTACATCGGGCACACCGAGGACTTGGAGAGGCGGCTTGCGGAACACAACAGTCCTGAAGTCGGAGAAGGCAAATTCACACATAAGCACGGTCCGTGGCAGATCGTCTGGAGCGAGGCGCATCCAAGCCGTGCGGAAGCGATGAAACGGGAGAAACAAATCAAGAACATGAAGTCCGCCCGATGGGTCCGGGAGCACCTGCTAGAAGGTAGAGTCCCGACTCGTCGGGATTAACCGATCGGTCGTAGGTTCAAATCCTAACTCAGGAGCCAACCCCTAGGGTATGCGATCGAGCTTCTGAACCTACGTCCTCCAAAATCAGGAAGGTAAGTTTTACATCGGGCACACCGAGGACTTGGAGAGGCGGCTTGCGGAGCACATCACTCCCGAATTCGGAAAACGAGCTTCCTCTTGTCGCTACGGGTCACCGTCACATTCGAGTTTGTCTGGCACGATGAAGGTCCAGCCGGCAGCGGCAGGCACGTCGGTGCGGAGCTTGGTAACGATGCGCGCCGCATTGTCGGACGTGAAGGGCAGGATCACCGTCAGGTCGTTTTGCGCGCGGGACGGGGGCAGGATCGGCACGCCGTCGAGGATGCTTCCGTCGCGCTGTGGATCCTCGTCGAGGATGCAGGTGGGCGTCCGCGAGAGTTGCGTGAGCAGGGCGATCCCGGCCATGCCTGCTCCGAAGATGGCGAACGGGCCGGATGACGTCCCGGCTTCGAACTTCCGGAGCGTTCGGCCATACCAGTCGAACGGCGCGCTTGCCCTGGCAACGGTGTGCCCTTCGGGCGTGGCCGCAGGCGATTCGGATCTGCCCAGCAGGAGCGTGAGGCAATTGTGGATCCACGGGGTGCCGTCGATCTCGACGGTGAACCCGGCCCGATTGCAGAGGATTTCCAAGGTGTGTCTGGAGAAGTGCGAGCAATGGTCAATGACCGCGAGGTCGAAGGGAGTGCGCTCGATGTCGGGGACCTGCACGAGCAGCCGTCCGCCGGGTGCCAGCAGGTCCCGCAGTTCGGCGAGCGGGGCGAGCGGAGAAGGGATGTGCTCGAGCGTGTGCCAGAGGACGTTCAGATCAAACTGCCGACGGGGCAGCTTTGCCAATGAGCCGGAGGTAAAACTCGTGACGCCGGGCAGCGCGAGGATTTCCTGCCGGTGCTTGTCGTTGAGATCGTAGCCGTGGAGTTCCCAGCCTTCGAGCAGCGCGCCCGCGGATTTCAGCACGGCGCCATTGCCGCAACCCACGTCGAGGAGCGCGCCGCGTGCGGGCAGGGAGCCGCGGCATTTCTCCAGCGTGTGCCAGGTGCGCGGGCGCGGAGGCAGGCCCGCGGGGAAGACGACCTGCTCATTGCCTCCCGCAAGGTGGTGCGGGGCGTAGTTGCGGTAGATTTCCTCGATGGCTGCCAGCGTGGCGGGATCATGGTGTTTCTGGAGGTGTCCGCAGTGCCTGCAGATGTGAATGACGGGCGCCAGGGTACAGGGATGGGAATCGGATGTGACCGAGCCGGGGCGGAGCCCGGCGGTCCCAAGATTCTCGATGGCGTCACTCTGGCAGGCATAACAGTTCATGAGGGGCAGTGTTCTTGTGGAAGCGGACCGCCGAGGATGGCGTCGCGGCAGCGGAGGCAGTCGGAGGAGCACCGTGTCAGTTCAGGCTGCTCCCGGATCACGGCGGCGGCGCGGTCGATCAGCGGGGTGAGAGGGGCGGCCTGCGCGAGGCATGCTCCGATTTGGGTCGTCGTGAAGAGCTCGCGGCAATGGGGTGCAAGGGCGTCGAAGCCCTTGGCGCAGCCGCTGGTGGCGACTTCGCGGATGACTCCGGCGTCGTCCATCGCCCATCGGATGAAGGGTCGGCGGCCCGCACGTTCCTCTGCGACATGCAGCGCGGTGCATGCGGTCAGATTCACCCCGAGCAACAATACAAAGCCCCCGGCAACGGCAGCCGATTCCAGCGGGCGATTCGTGGTCTCCCAAGGATGATCGGCGAACCATCTGGCGGCGTCCTCGCCAGTGCCCAACCATGAATGCCACGGGTGATTGCTGCGCAACGTACCGGACCGTAGGGCCAACGCATGGCCGACCGCACCCATCCTGGGGTGCAGCGGCGCGGTGTGGACATCGAACGGGCGGGGTGGATTCACAAAATCAAAGTGGACCGCGTAGTCGCAACCATTCTGGCGATAGCGCATTTCCGGCGGCGGAAGAATCTTTGCCGCACATTGGAAGCCGGGCATCAGCACGGTGGAGCAAACGTCTTGCAGGGCCTGGATGACCGTTTCCGCACCCCCTTTCACATGGCCGAAGCTGCGCAGCGAACTGTGAACCGTCACCGGTTTTCCTGAAAGGCCGAGACGCCGCAAACCGTCAGCGAGCGTTTCGCGGGAGACATGGTTCACGATGCGACTTGGTCAGCCTTGCTTCGGCCCGGCGCACAGGGCCATGAGATAATGGGCCATCGGGAGAAAACCGGTGTGAATGACCTCATCGTTCATGCCGAACATAAAGACGTTGTGAAAGTGTTGCTGGCAAAGACTGCGGAGTTGCTCGCCTTGCTTGAGATTGACGTGGCCGATCTTTGAATTTGGTGAGGCGTAAGCATCCGCCGAAGCGTTGGGTGTGCCGATGACCGCGACCCCGCGGGAAGTGAGACTGCCAGTGAGATGGCGCATAAAGACGTCTTCTTCTTCCGGGTAAATGTGTTCCAGCACGTCCACCAGATAGATGCCATCGGCGGTTCTCAAGTAAGCCTTCTGGCGAAAATCGTAATACTCGAAGCTGATGTTTGTAAAAATGGAAAGGCGTTCCCGGTTATCGCTTAACTGTTCCTCATCAATATCCGTGCAGGTCAACTCGCGAACGCCTTGAGCCACCAAGGGGGCTCCAAAGCCGTCGCCGCTGCCAACCTCAATAACGTGGCCCAGACCGGCAAGCATTTTGGCCGCAAACTTGTAGCGTGAGATGGCGAAGGAAAGGTGCTTGGGATCGTGGACATAGTCCTGCGCGGACGCGGTGCCGAGACGAACATCATATTTCTTTAGCTTACCCCGCAGGCCAAGCCATTGAGCCTTAGAATCGTTCATAGTAACGCGAAGGAGGGAACAGACGCTGCCTGATGACCTCGGAACTAAGCAACACGGCCAGCTTCCTTCAACTTATCCGACGGATCGCCGTGCGTGCCGTGGAGTTCCTTGTGCCAGTTTGTGATCCGGTCGATTCGATTGTAGTAAGTGTATTCGGCCGTGCGGCGGATGAGCAGGCCATCCTTGACGATGTCTTCGTATTGATAACTCGACCAGCGGTCACAGGTCTTACAGATCGGAATCTTATCCCACTGCCCGCGCTCGTGAAGCTTCCGCATCGCGGTGAACTTTGGACCGTGCCAGACACCTTTCACGCCATCCTTGAACACATTGCCCATGTTGTATTCGTTGAAGCCGTCCAGACAGCAGAGCGATACGTTGCCGTTGGTATTGACGGGCAGCGTCGTGTAGAGGGACTGGCAGGGCACGCGTTCGCCCGTGGCGACGAATCCGGAGAAATGCCCGTGCTCATAGATTTCACCAATGCGGACTACGTCCACGCGCTTGGTCCAGAATTCCACGAACTCGTCGCGCTCGTGACGGTTGGCGGGTTGCAACGTCATGGAGACACCAATGCGAGGAAGGGGCTTGTCCCCGCGCGCGGTCATCAATCGATCGACCGCCTGGTGCAACAATTCCAATTTTGTGATCCCGCGAACCTTCTGCAAGGTTTCCGGAGTCATCGCATCCACGCTGAATAGCACCGAATCAAATTTCACATCGACAAGAAACTGCGCCATGTCGGCGTTGATCTTGAGACCATTGGTGTTCATCGCCACGGTTAGCCCGCGCTCTTTCATCTGCCGGATGTGTTCCTTGAATTGCGGGTTCATCGTCGGCTCGCTCCACATGCCGGGCATCACGAGCGGTTTGGCCGCGACGAGTTCGTCCAACACCTTTCGCGCATCTTCCAGCGGCATGGACTTCTTGAGAAATTCCTTGAGCCGGGGATCGTCCGTTTCGCCGTGCACGATGCACATCGGACACTTGAGATTGCAGTCAGTCACCAAGTCGAGCAGCACTCGCGGTGGCAGTTCCGGCACTGGCAACGGAGCTTTCGCCTCTGTTCCGGATGCAGCGGCAACGTCTTCGATGGCGTCAGCGATTGGATTCATTAGGCTTAGTAACACTGCTGGGGGGGCTCGGAAAGGTCAAGCTGCCGCCCGGCTGGAAAAGGTTTACCGATGAGCAAAGCTCATTTCCACCTTGATGATACCTGTGGCGATGTCGCGCGCTTCCGTCGCGCTGAAGTTTTCGTTGAAGAGGAGGTTGAATGATGCGTCGCGCACGGCCACCGCGTTGGGCGTGCCGAAGCTGTCCGCGCAATGCGGCCTGACGTATTCCCACTCGCTCACGACGTAATCGTAATGCGGATTCACGGAAATCCCCTCCGCGCCCACCGCCGCGCCGAATTCGCGCGCCGGGCAACTCACACGCGCGCCGTCCACAAACACGGGGCAGAAGAACGGCGCGTCGCCCTCTTCAATCGGCGGCAGCGCGCAGCGCGAGCCGCGCGCTTTCAGCTCTTCGGCCAGCGCGCGGAGGAATGCCCGGCGACGGGCGTTCACGTCGTCGAGCTTGCCGATCGTCCGAATGCCAATCGCGGCGGAAAGCTCGTCGAGATTCCAGTTCAGCGCGGGAAAGAGAAACTGCTTCGGGTCTTTGTCATTGTAGCCGTCCTTCCAAAACGGTTTACCGCGGTCGGCGTGCGCACGGCCCAAGCGGTAAAGGTTTTCGTCACGAGTGAACACCACGCCGCCGCAGCCGCCGGTCGCGTGGTTCTTACGATACATCGTCGAGAACGCCGCGATGTCGCCGAACGTGCCAATCTGTTGGCCGTTCCACTTCGCGCCGTGCGATTGCGAGCAATCCTCCAGCACTTTCACGCCATGACCGTGCGCGATCGCGACCATCTCCTCGACTGGTGCGGCCTTGCCCGCCGAGTGAACAATGCACACTGCGCGCGTCTGCGGCGTGACGCGCGCGCGCAGTTGATCCGGCCCGGCGTTGTATTGGCCGGGCATGGAATCCATCAGCACCGGCGTGAGATTGTTGAGGATGATGGCGTTGACCGTGCCGGGGTCGGTGATGGGCGAGACGATGACATGGCTGCCCTTCGGAAGCTGCAACGCCGCGAGCGCGACGAACAACGAACCCGTTCCCGTCGCCACCGCGTCCGCGTAGCCGCCGACGCCGAGGTGCTCCACGAACGTCTTGCAATAAAGTTCCTCGAAGTGGCCTTGGTAGCCGAAATCCACGCCCTTCACCCGGTAGTGGGCGAAGACCTCTTGCACCGCCGCGAGTTCCTCGTCGCCGAACGCAAAACGCCCCGGCAGCGGGGTCTCCCGCACCTTTGGTCCGCCGTGGATTGCCAGACGGTCTGCGTCGTCACTCATCGGTCACTCGAAGCAGACGAAATCCCAGTCCCCCGTGTAGCCGGTTTGCTGAAAAATCCATTCCCATTCCGCCGGGGTGAAAAAACATTCACAGGTGAGCTGCCAATACATGAGGTTCACCTTCTCGCATTCGTTGCGATACGAATCCATCACGACGAACTTGCCGCCGCGACCGACGCGCTGGATTTCGCGGAGCGCCTTGAACAAGCCGGGCAGTTGCAGGTTGTGCAGCGTGTTGATCGACAGCACGAGGTCGAAATGCTGGTCGGGAAACGGCAGTTCCATCGCGTCGCCCACGCGCATGAACGGCTTCACGGATTCCATGCCGTTCGCGATGGCGTATTCGGAAATGTCGAGGCCGGCGACTTCGAGATCGGGAATCAACTGTTTGAATTCGTGGAGCACGAAACCTTTCGCGCAGCCGACATCCAGCACGCGCATCCCGGGCTGCAAGCCGTACTGTGCGACGAGTTTTTCAGCGAAGGACTTCCAGCGTCCGTCGTAGCGGAATCCACCGTAGCCATATTTCCGGTCGCCGTCGAAATACTCCTGCCCAAACTTTTTGGAGATCGTCGCGCACTCAGCCTTGTCGTAATCGACCACGCGCTGGACGTAGTTGCGCTTCGTCGCGTTGTGGATGCCGGAGATGAAATCGAGCTGCGCCATGCTACTTGGCGACGAGTTTTAGCAACTCGCCCGCGATGCGGTCGGGGTCGAGGCCGTGCGCCTTGAGTAGTTCCGCGTGCGAGCCGTAGGTATGGATGAACTCGTCCTGTAGCGCGAACGTGCGGAGGGCGCAACGGGCGCCGGTGTCAAAGGCGATCGCCTTCACCTGCGGGCCAAGTCCGCCGAACGGCGCGTGTTCTTCGATGACGCCGACAACGGGAAAACGAGCGAGTGCATTCGCGATGCCGTCTGCGTCGAGCGGTTTGAGGCTGTGGACGGATACAATCGCGACGGACTTGCCGGTCTTCGTTTCGATGCGCTCGGCCACGTCGAAAGCCATCTTTGTGATCGGGCCGTAGCTGAACAGACAGACATCGTTGCCCGGCTTGATGAACCGGATTTTGCCGAACTCGAACGGGTCGGCCTTGGCGGTCAGGTCAGGTTCACCCGCCTTGCCCATGCGGAGATAAACCGGACCGGGCACTTTTTCCACGCTCGCCTTCGTGATGATGGCGGCCTCGGCAGGATCGCACGGCGCGAGCACGGTCATGTTCGGCAACGCGGACATGATCGCCACGTCTTCGGATGCGTGATGCGTGCTGCCGAGCGTGGAGTAATTCACGCCGCCGCCTACACCGACAAGTTTCACCGGGAGATTGTGATAACAGCAGTCCACGCGGACCTGCTCGAACGGACGATAAATCGTGAACGTCGCGATGGTGTAGGCGAACGGGATGCAGCCGCGCAGCGCGAGCCCCGCGGCCATGCCGATCATCATCTGCTCGGCCACGCCGACGTTGATGAAGCGCTCGGGCGATTCCTTTTGAAACGACGCGACGCCCGCCGCCGCTGTGATGTCCGCGACGACGAGGTAGATGCGCTTGTCGTTCTTCGCGAGGTCGTAAAACGCGTTGGCAAATGAGTTTCTCATGGGTAGGAACCCTCCACTTCCTTGATCGCGATTTGGTATTCCTCGGCGTTCGGCGCGCGGTAATGCCAGATGGGCACGTTCTCCATGTAGCTCACGCCTTTGCCCTTGGTCGTGCGGCCGAGCAGCACGAACGGTTTCTCGCCGCCGCGCGCTTTCACCGCTTCGTAAATCGCCTTCGGATCGTGGCCGTCCACTTCTTCTGCTTCCCAGCCGAACGCGCGGAGCTTGTCGAGCATCGGATAAAAATTCGGCAGCGTCTTGCTCGTCTGGCCGAGCGATTGAAAATCATTCAAGTCCACCATCGCAACGATGCGGGTGATGCCAAACGACGGCGCGGTCATGAACGCCTCCCACACCGAGCCTTCCTGCAATTCGCCGTCGCTCATCACGACATAAATAACGCGCGCTTTGCCGTGCATCTTGTCGGCGTAAGCCATGCCGACCGCGAGGCTGAGACCGTGACCGAGCGAGCCGGTCGAGGCTTCGATGCCCGGCGTGCCGTAGTCGGGATGCGTCGCGAGCGGCCAGCCGGGTTGGCAGATGTTATCGAGGTAAGTGCGCGGGATGATTCCGACTTCTTCGAGCACACAATACAGCGCGGGCGAGCCGTGGCCTTTCGAGAGCAAAAACGTGTCGCTCGTGTCCTTGTCGCCGGTGCGATTCATCAGGCCGATGTAGGCCGTGTCCACGAGTTCGAGGCACGAGAACGACGGCGCGATGTGCAGCGCGCCGACCTTCTGCGAAACGTCGAGGATGCGGCGGCGAAACTTCTGGCAGCGCTTCTTCGCCTCGTTGAAATCAAAATCGGCCACCATGATCAATCAGGTGCGAAGCACGTAATCCGTGGGCCATTCGCGGAGCTGCGGCAGATATTTTTTGCCCCACGCGATCATTTCCTGAATGCCTTCCTCAATGCTGATCTGCGCTTCCCAGCCCACGTCCTTCTTGATCGCGCTGCTGTCGAGCCAGTATTGGCCGTCCTGACCGAGGCGGTCGCCGACGATTTCGCACAGTTGCTCGAACGGCATTGGAAAACCTTCCGCCACTTTTGCCACGAGATCGCGGATGGAAATCGGCAGCGGCGGTCCGGCGTTGTAGACTTTGCCGAGCGGTGCTTTTTCCGAGACGAGCAGGATCGCACGCGCGAGGTCGCGGGCGTGAATGTAAGATTTCTTCGCGCGACCGCCGCCTTGCAGCGGCAGTTTCTGCCCGGTCAAACCCGCCACGACCGCGCGCGGGATGACGCGATGCAAAAGCTGGCCGGGGCAATAGGCGTTCGACGGGCGAATGATGTTCATGCGGAACTTCAAGACCTGCGCGACGGAGAGCAGATACATGTCGAACGCCGCCTTCGACGCTGCGTAGGGGCTGGTCGGCTTGATCGGTGTGTCCTCGCTCGATGCGGAATCCACCGAGCCGTAAAGCTCGCTCGTGCCGATCTGGATGAATCGCTCCATGTATTCGCGCTTCATCAGTTCCTCGCACATCATCGTGAGCGCCACGCAATTCGTCTCGAAGAAGCGCCACGATTTTTTCCACGACACCGCGCCCTCACCTTGAGCAGCGTAGCTGACGATGACTTCGGGCTTCTCCTTGTCGAACAGTTCAAACAGTCGGTCCTGCTCGTGCGTGATGTGGATCTGGTGATACTCGTAACGCTTGTCGCCCTTGCCGACGTTGAGCGAGAACGGTTCGGGCTTCTCGGGATTGCGCCCGACGCTGATGACTTTCTTCGCGTCGGTGTTCGCGAGCAGATACATCGCGGTGTGGACACCGAACGAACCGCCGCCGCCTAAAACAACATAAGTTTTCATTCGATAGTTTTGATTCGATTGGGAGGACGGTCGTTACGCGCGCTCATATGTCGCGTAAAGGGTTCTTTTCTCGCGCTGCGAGTGCGCGATCCCACACGTCGAGAAGGTAGTCCGGCGAGGGCAACCGGCCTGCCTCGTCCCGCGGGATGAACGCGACCTCCTGCCCCTCGAAACACTGCACGGGGCTGACCCCGTCGTAGTCCGCCTGCCAGAAACTCATCCAAAAAATGCGTCCGGAGTCCGGTGACAAATATTCGAACTCGATCAGCATCTCGGCGTGCGCGCAGGCGTAGCCCGTCTCCTCGAGGAGTTCCCGCACCGCGCCGTCGCCGCAGGATTCGCCCGGTTCGCAGTGTCCGCCTGGAAAAACCCAGAGCCCTGCAGCAGGCAGGCCGGGCTTGTCGTCGCGATGCTGGAGGAGCGCGGCGCCGTCCTCGCGCAAAAGCACGACACCGGCGATGCGCGTCAGGTGCGCGGGCTCGCTGCTCATACCACGAAAAGACTGGCTCTCATTTGATCGAGCCCGGCGTCGAGCGCGAGCGGCTCGAAGTCGGGAAAAAGTCTCCGCGCCAACGCCGTGTCGAACGCGCGGTAGCCGTTGTGCGGCATCGGGCTGGTGCGCGGCGTGCCAGTGATTTTGACCCGCGGCTCGAACTTCGCCGCCGCTCGCTCCGCGATCTCCCGGAACGATGTGACCGTGCCGCTGACCGCGTTCACGATGCCGGTCGCGCGGTGCGACACGACGCGGCGGACGATCTCCGCGACGTCGCCGATGAAAATGTGATCGCGCCGTTCCTCACCCTCGCCGAACAGCGCGATGTCTCGCCCCTCCAGCGCGAGGCGCATGAAACGGTTCGGCCCATATCCGTTGTGCGGATCGCCCGGCCCGAAAATGAGCGTCGGGCGCACGATGGCCAGCGGGATGTCCGCGAGTTCGTTCTTCAACATGACTTCACGTGCGAGGTGCATCACGCCGTGGAGCGATCCGGGCTCGGCCGGGGATGCCTCGGTCATCGGTTTGTCCGCGTCGGCATAGACCGCGTCCGAGCTGATGTAGATGAGGTGCGCGACCGGCTTGGCTTTCACCGCCTCAATCACGGCCTGCATCATTCTTAGGTTGTCGAGCAGCATCGGCGTGTTCTTCACCGGTGCGAGCGCGGAGGTGACGATGAGCGTGGTCGCGGGCGTGAGCTGCGCGGCGAGTGTTGCGGCGGCGTCTGGCGCGAGCAGATCCACTTCCCTGCGCGTGAGAGCGACCATGTCCACCCCGTCGGTTTTCAATTTACCGACGCTCGCGCATCCGACGAATCCACCCGCGCCCATGATAACGACGCGTTCCGGCCTGGTGGGTCTGGCAGAATTCATAGTGAGCATAAAATCATTGCGCGCCACTGCGCGGCGGGACGCCGAGGCGGTGGTATTCGAAACCGAGCGCGGCAGCCTGCCCGCCGTCGAGCAATCCAAACGGATCGAGGATGATCCGTCCCCGCATCGCCGCACGGATCGCCTTCAGGTCGGCAGCGCGAAATTCGGGCCACGGAGTCGCAATCACCAGCGCATCCGCATCGCGGCAGCAGTCGAGCGCAGCCGCGAGCTGTGCGAATCGAGGATAGGCGTCGGCGGACAGTTTCACCACCGGATCGTAGGTGAGCTTGCTGGCTTCCGGGAACGCCGCGATGAAATGCAGCGACGGCGAATTTTTGACCGAGTGCGTGTTCTCTTTGTAGGCGAGTCCCCACACGGCGACGACGGCGTCTCTCAGGTCCAGCCCGTGCTTTTCCGTCGCCGCGCGGAACGTGCGCGCCGTCCAGTCCTTGCGGTGCGCGCTGTTGCGCTGCCACGCGTCCACGATGCCGGTGTCGGCCTGCGAGCCTTCGGCAAGGCGCTGCACGGTCGCGAGGTCCCGCTCGAGATTGCCGCCAGAGATGCCGAGGCCGGGCGTGAGATACGCCTTCGGGCCGATGCGCGCATCGAGGCGGAGCGCGGGTGCGATCTCACTCCAGTCTGCGCCAGTGTTTTCGCAGACCTCGGCGAGCGTGTTCGTGGTGGAGACGGATGAGACGAGGAAAAAATTGATCGCGATTTTCGACAGCTCCGCGCTCTCGTAGCGCATCGGCAGCACCGGGCAGCCGAATGCGGCGAGCCATTTCGAGTATGGGGGCGTGAGCGGCGCGCTGGGATCGCCGCAGCCGACGATATACCGCTCGGGCCTGAGCGCGCGCTCGACGGCGTTGCCGAAAATGAGCGTCTCGACCTGGTAGAAAAGCGCGCCGCCGAGTTGCGGCATTTCGCGGCTGAGCGTGCGCGTGAAGCCCGGCGGGACCTGGCACAGAATCACGACCGTCGCCGTCGGCGCGATGTGCGCGGCGGTGCGCGCGATCAATTTTCGCAGCGGCCCGAGGTCGCTGCGATTTTCGGCATCCGTCGGCACGTCGAGCGAGAAGAACACGACCTCGCACACCGCGAGTTGCGCGACATCGGAAGTGAAGCGCAGCCGCTCGCGATGCGTCGCGAACAAGTCGTCGAGGCCCGGTTCCGTGACGGGAAGTTTTGCCTCCGAGAGATCCTCGCAGAGCTGCGGGTTCGGATCGAAGCCGAGCACGTCGAAGTCTTTCGCCGCAGTCGCAGCACCATAAACAATCCCGAGGTGAGAGAGGCCAACGAAGCCGATCATGCGCTCAGGATTTTTTCGCCGAGGTGGCTGATCTTGGATTGAATCCAAAGGTCGTTTTCCAAGTTCGTGCCCGCAGTTTTGCAGAGCCCGAGGAAGTGATCGTATTCCAGTTTCCAAGTCGGATCGGGCTGTTCGAGCGTCTCGACGGTCTCCTCGGGCCGGCCGCTTGGCAGCTTGCGCCTGCGCACGGTGAGCGTGCTCGGCCCCCATTTGCAAAGGCACTGGATGTGCGCGCTGCCCAGCTCGCCATGCACGTCGAGCGAGAAGCTGTTCCGCCACGAGAGCAGCGTGGCCTCCATCTCCAGCACGGGCCGTCCGGGGTAGCCGAAGATCACATGATCCGGCGCGTTGTTTTCAAAGCGGTTCACGCTCCACATTTCCCCCGGCGAATCGTGCGGGCCGAAAAGGAAGTGCGCCATGTCGAGCATGTGCGAGCCGAGGTCGGGGAAGACACCCATGCCCTTGTCGCGCCACGGCGAATTGCGGACATCGCGCGCGGTGCCGTTGCCGTAGAAAATGCGCGCGAGATAAATCGGGCCGAGTGCCTGCGAGTCGAGGACGCCTTTCAGCGTCGCAATGTGTGGCTCGAAGCGGTGGTTGTAGGCCGTGTAGCACGCGGCGCGATGCGTGCGGCTGAGGTCGAGCAATTCACGGATCTCGGCGGGCGCGGCAAGCAGCGGCTTTTCCACGAGCACGTGTTTCCCATGGGAGAGCAGATGGCGGAGGATCGGCACCTTCGCGTCGTCCGGCACGCACACGCACGCCGCGTCGTAGGATGCGGGCGGCACGTCTTCGATGCGCTTAAAATCCGCGCCCTCCGCCACCGGATCGACGACGGCGACGACGTTCTCCCCCGCGATCGCGCGGCGTTTGCGGCCCTGGATTCCAAGGCCCGCGATCACCACTCTCATTCGTACTGGGAGCGCTTCTCGAGCGCGTCGAGTTTCTTGAGCACGCTTTCGGGGGCGACTGGGTTGTTACCCTCGTGCTCGCACGCCACGGCGGCCGCGAGCGAGCCAAGGATGCTGGCGATGACGTTCGAGCCCGTGGCCTTCAGCGACAGCGTGGCATAGGCGAGCAGCGCGTCGCCTCCGCCGACCGCATCCACGACCGGGTCGGCAAAGCTGTCCACCGTGAAGAACGACCGCACCGCGCTCGTGGGGCCGCGGTAAGTGATGATTCCGCGTTCGCCGAGCTTGAGCATGAGCAGCTTGCACTCTGCCTTGAGGTAAAGATCGAGCGCGAGCGGGCGGATCGTCGAGTCCTGGTCGCCGAGGGCGAAGCGCGCCTCGCGCTCGTTCGGGGTGATGAGGTCGAATCCCTGGAACTCGAGGATGTTTCCCCAGCGGTTGCTGACCTGGCTGTCGGCGACGCGCATCGTGCCGGCGGGCACCGCGGCAGTGAGTTGCGGGATGGTGTGCTTGTTGAAGATGCCGTGCCGGAAATCGCTGAACACCACGATGTCCGCGCTGCCGCCGACAAGCCCGGCCTTCAGTTGATCCACCGCCCGGTCGGAGATCGGCCGGTTATCGAGCTTGTCCACCTTGAGCATCCGGTAGCCGTTGGTGATAAAGACGTTCTTGTGCGTGGTGGGCCGCGTGGGATCGACGATCGGGTGGCACTCGATGCCGGCGGCTTCCAGATCCTTGAGCACAAAATCCTTCAGCGCGTCGTCGCCGAGCACCGTCGAGAACACCACTTCCGCGCCGGCTTCCCGCAGATGCTTCGCCACGACCGCGGCGCCGCCGGCATAGTCCACCTCCCGCTCGTGCTTCACGCTGAACGTCGGCGTCTTCGCGGTCCCGCCGATGAGCGAGCAGAACGTGTAGCCGTCCACGATGGTGTCGCCGATGACGTGGACCTTCGTACCGCCCAGCGATGCGAGCGCCGTGCGCAGATCGGAAAATTTCAGCCCCTCCGAATCGAGCAGCGCGAGGAGCTTTTCCATCGCGAGGTTCGGCGGGGTGGTCTCGATGATCGCGCTCGAGGAGAGTACGAGGTCGCCCGGCGTGAAAAGCATCTGCCCGCCGTAGCCCTCGATTGTGCTGATTTCCTCGCGGGTCTTGGGATTGACGCCCTCAGCGGAATACTCGTAGCCCTTCGCGAAAAAATCGGGCTGGATGAACTTCAGGTTTTCGATGGGCGTCGCGTTCTCATCGATGATGACGAAGTCCACACACTCGAGCGCGGCGAGGTTCATCGCGCGCAGATCCTGCGGCACGAACGGGCGGAAGGCGGCCTTGTTGATGTGCGAGTCGGACGTGAGGCTCGCCACGAGCAGGTCGCCCTTGCTCTTCGCATACAAGAGGTGCCGGATGTGCCCCGGATGCACGAGGTCGAAGGTGCCGTGGCACATGATCACCGACTTCGCACGCGGCCGCGGCCCGATGGCCTCGCGCAGCTGCTCGCGCGTCTTGATCTTGCGCCGGAAATCCTGATGCCGCTGGCCACTGGTCTCGTCGCTCATGCGTTTTTTCCCTCCAGAAATGCAAACCAGTTTTTCGTCGCGGCCTCGATGGAGGCGGGATCCCACACCGGAGCCTGCCGCCAGTATTCGATGTTCCTCAGCATTTCCGCCACGCCGTCCTCGAAGGACACCCGCTGCTTCCAGCCGAGGTCGCGCTGGATTTTAGAAATGTCCGCCCAGGTGCAGTGCGGCTCGCCGGGCCGCTTGGGCAGATGGATCACCGGGCCACCGAGCAGTTCGACGAGGCGGTTCACCGGCTGCGGATTGCCCGCGCCGAGGTTGAAAGTTTCGTTCACCCGATCCGTAATGGCCGCGTGGTAAAATCCCCGCGCCACATCGGTAACGAAGAGAAAATCGCGCCGCTGCGTGCCGTCGCCGACCACGGTGAACGGCTTGCCCGCGAGCTTCTGCGCGAGGAACACACCGAAGACCGCGCCGTAGGCGCCGGAGGTCTTGGAGCGCGTGCCGTAGGCGTTGAAGATCCGGATCGAATTCACCGGCAATTGATACACATTCCCCCAGTGAAACACGGCCTCCTCGCCCATGAACTTGCTCAGCGCATAAGGATACTCGCAGCGGATCGGTGCATCCTCGCGGGTCGGCGTTTCGGCGAGGCCGTAGCAGGAAGATGACGCCGCATACACGAGCTTGCGCACCTTTGCGTGACGCGCGGCTTCGAGCACTTTCACCGTCCCCATCACGTTGGTAGACATGTAGTCCACCGGGCGGTCGATCGACGGCACGATGTCGCCGATGCCCGCAAAATGAAACACGTAGTCCGCACCCGCGAAGATCCGGTTGTCCGCGTCGAGTTCGCGGATGTCGCGGTTTTCGAAGACGAGGTTCGCCTCGCCCTTCCGATGCGCGAGATTTTCGAGCCGCCCGCCGACGAGGCTGTCGATGACATGCACGCGGAAGCCTTCATCGAGCAGCAAATCCACCATGTGGCTGCCGATGAATCCCGCACCGCCCGTGACCACTGCGAGCTTGCGCGCGCTCATTTCCGGCGGAGGGATTCTACGGTTTCAGGGCCGAGGTGCTCTTTGGCGGGTGAACTCGAATGAGATGGGGGGGGAAGGGCGAGACGGTTGATATCGGTGTGGATGAATCTCTGGGTGACGTGACAACGGCTCAAGCAGTCGGGATGCGGAATCCCGCCGCTTGGGCGTCGTTATGGAACATCTTTACGGTATCGAGCGAATATTCGGCAAGGTCCTTGCCGATGAGCGCCAGTTTCCCGAGGACGTCATGAGTCACGGTGATGACCTGACAGCCCACGCTCTCGGCGTGGAAGATATTGAGCAGCTCGCGCGGACTGGCCCAAATCAATTCGGCCTTGGGATTCGACCGGAGCAGGCGAACCGCCTCCGCCATCGCAGGCACGGGATCCCGGCCGGTATCCGCGACGCGTCCCGCGAAAAGCGACACGTAACTCGGGACGGAAGGCGACAGGCAGGGAAGAACGTCGCGCACCTGCTCCGTCGTCAGGAGCGCCGTCACATTGAGCTGAACCCCCGCCCGTGCGAGGCGCTCGATCAACGGACCGGAGAACTCTCGCCGGGTATTGGTCACCGGGATTTTCACGTACACATTCGGTCCCCACGACGCAATTTCGCGCGCCTGCCGCTCCATTTCGTCAAACTCGTCCGAGAAGACTTCGAATGAAACCGGGCGACCGCCGATGATTTTCAGCAGTTCCAGCGCAAATCCCTTGTAGTCACTGACGCCCGCCTTGCGCATCAAAGTGGGGTTGGTTGTGAAGCCTTTAATCAGCGGATTGGCTGCCAGTGCCGTGAGGCTCTTGAGATCCGCGCCGTCGGCGAAGACCTTCACGCTCAGTTCGTTTAGCTGCTTCATGCGAGGGTCAATAAACTGGAAGTGCCGCCGGACCGAGAATGATCCGGGCGGCGTCGGTGATCGCTTTCACGGTAATGTCCGGAGCATCGCGAAGATCCTCCGCGTAACCATGATCGATGAAGATGGTCTTGCATCCGGCGGCCCTGCCGGCCGAAACGTCGCGCCAGCGGTCGCCGATCAGGAACGACTCTTTCATTTCGATCTCCCATCGGCTTGCGGCTTCGAGCAACAGGCCGGGTTTTGGTTTGCGACAGTCGCATCCATCCGCGTCCGAGTGACAGCAGGCGCGGATCTCGTCGAGCGGCAGCCATTCGCGCAGTCGCGCGTGCATGGCGTCGAGGACGTGCGGTGCGAGGGTTCCATTGGCCACGTCCGGTTGGTTGGTGACGACGATCAAAAGCCATCCCGCTTGTTTCAGGCCGGTCAGGCTCTCGACGGCACCCGGCAGCAGTTGAAAATCCTCGAGGCGGCGCGGGGCGTACGGTTTGCCGGCGCGGACATCCGAGCGGGTCAAGACTCCGTCGCGATCGAGAAACACGGCGCGCCGCATCGTTCAAGGGCGCGTGGGAACGAGGCTCTCCCATTTGTTGGTTGCCAGCAGGACTGCCGGATGGGTGACGAGACAGTGCCAGATCACCGCTTGAAAGGCTTCTGCGTGCGGCGTGATCGCGTCGGCATCGACCGTCGGCACGACAACCACGACATCGCCAATCTGCTTCGTATAACCTCCGTCCCGCCCGACGATGCCCAGAATCCTGAGTCCGCGGCGCTTCGCTTCATCGAGTGCGCGCACAATGTTCGGGCTGACGTTCCGTGGCACGTCGCCGCCGCCGACGGAGAAAACCATGATGGCGTCTTTCTCGCCGGCGCGGCTGACTTTGAGCCACTCCTCGAAGACCGTCGGCCAGCCTTCGTCGTTGGTTCGCGCCGTTAGTTCGGCGACGTTATCAGCGGGGCTGTAGGCCTCGATTCCGGCCAGCTTTCGAAAGTCGTTGACCGCGTGGCTGCAATTGGCGGCGCTTCCGCCGACGCCGATGAGAAAAAGTCGTCCACCACGCGAGCGCAACGCTCCGAGTTCGAGAGCCATTTCCTCGATGGCAGAAACGTCGAGGGCGGCCGCGATTTGCCGGACTTGCTCGAGATAACGTGCCGAGTGTGTCATGCGCCGAAATGAGTATTACACCGGGTCCGTCGCGGGCTAACGAGATTCGGAGAGCGGAATCAAAGCGCCAGGTTGCCGGCTCATTTCAGCCCGAGCGCCTTCACGGTTTTCACGTTGATGAACGACTCGTCCTTCAGCGTGTCGGTGGAAAATTTTCCGTCCTGGAATGCGCGGCAAAGATCGCGCACGGCGTCCTCGATATTCCGCTTCGGGTGCCAGCCGAGCTTCTCGGCGATCTTGCGCGAGGTGATGCGGTAGGAGCGCGGGTCGTTCGTAGTCGTGTGCTCGATGCGCACCGGTTCCTTCTCCGGGAATTCCTCCTCGACGATCTTCTTCGCGATCTCCGCCAGTTCGTCCACGGTCTGGTTCTGGTAGCCCGCGTTGAAGGTCTCGCCAGCGATCTTTTCCTCCGGCATCGAGAGCAGTGCGACATAGAGCTCGCACACGTCGTCGATGTGGATATTGGGCCGCTGCTGGTCGCCGCCGAAGACCGTGATGACGCCGCGGTTCACCGCGTGGTTGGTGAGAATGTTCACCGTCAAATCGAAGCGCATCCGCGGCGAGTACCCGCAGACTGTGGCGGGGCGGATCGTCACGCAGACAAACTCCGGCGACTGGTGCTGGAACAGGAGCGGCTCGCAGAGGCCCTTGTATTTGTTGTAGTCGGTGAGCGGGACGAGCGGATGATCTTCGGTCACTTCCGGCGAATCGCTCACGCCATAGACGGAGCTGCTGGAAACATAGACGAAACGCTTCACGCCAGCCTGCTTGCTCGCGAGCACGAGCGGCTCGAAGCACTCGAAGTTGATCGTGCGGCTGAGCGAAGCATCGAGGTCGAAACTCGGGTCGTTCGAGATGCACGCCATATGGATGACGTGGTCGCACCCGGCCACCGCGCGCGAATACGCTTCGAGGTCGCGAATGTCGCCGTCGATCACTTTTAGGTTCGGATCCTTCGGCAAGCCCTCGGAGCCGAAAAGCATCAGGTCGTACACGACGACGGCGTAGCCAGCCTGGAGAAGTTTGGGGACGAGGACGGAGCCCTTATAGCCAGCGCCGCCAGTGACGAGAACAGTTTGCATGTGGGTGGAAAATGGTGGGGCAGGGAACCCTGCCGCGGTGGGGACGATTGCTCGAACGCGAAAGGGAGGGGATCACCGCGAAATTTCGAGCATGGAGATGCCCATGAAATTTTCAAACCCAAATCACTCCCTGCCCGGAGGCGGTCCATTCAAGGACCGGCGAAGTCCACTTCGCCGACCCCGCGCGCGCCGGAGGCGCCCAATGCGGGGCGAGGAGGCAGAACTGGACGCGCACCCACCGCGCCCTGCCCCCATGAGATATTGCGCTTCCGGCGCGAACTCGCCCCGGCGAAGTGGACTTCGCCGCTCCCTGGTCGGCGCAAGCCTGTTAAATCTGCCCGGACAACTGCGCGGCAATTTCCTCACCGATCGCCAGCGATGCGGTGGCGCCGGGGCTCGGCGCGTTCAGCACATGCAGCGCGCGTTCGCCGTGGACGAAGGAAAAGTCCTGCACCAGCGTGCCGTCCGGCGACATGGCCTGCGCGCGCACGCCGGCACCGCCCGGCTCCAGGTCGTCCTCGCGAAGATCCGGCACGAGGCGCTGCAGCGATGCGCAGAAGAGCCGCCGGCTGAACGAGCGCCACAGTTCCTCCCGGCACATGCGCTGGTGCTGCGCGAGGAATTTCCAGAGCCCGCCGAAGGTCAGCGCGTCGAGGGTGTCGGCGAGGCTGAAATCCCGCTTGCGGTATCCCTCGCGTTTGAACGCCAGCACCGCGTTCGGCCCGGCCTCGATGCCCCCGCCGATGAGCCGCGTGAAATGGACGCCCAGAAACGGGAACTCGGGATCGGGGACGGGGTAGATCAAGTTGCGCACGAGATGCTCACGCGCAGGCTTGAGTTGGTAATACTCGCCCCGGAACGGCACGATGCGCACCGCGCGTTTTTCGCCAGCGAGCTGGCTCACGCGGTCGCAGTGCAGCCCGGCGCAGTTCACGATGAAATCCGCCTCGAAGTCGCCCTGCGGTGTCGCCGCCACCCACTTGGAACCCGCGCGGCGGAGTCGCTCCACTTTCGCTCCGGTGATGACCCGCCCGCCTTGTCCACCGATTTCCCCGAGCATCGCCGCGCAGACCTGCGGGTAATCCACGATGCCTTCCTCCGGCACCTGCAGTGCGGCGACGCCCCCGACATGAGGCTCGATCTTGCGCATTTCCGCCGCGCCGAGCCAGCGCAACCCCCGCAGGCCGTTCTGCTGCCCGCGCTCGTGCAGATTTTTCAGCCGGGCGACCTCGGAGTCATCCACGGCGACGACGAGTTTGCCGCAGACTTCGTGCGGGACGCCGTGCTTCTCGCAAAATGCGATCATCTCCCGGATGCCGGACACCGCCAGACGCGCCTTGAGCGAGCCCGGCTTGTAGTAGAGCCCCGCGTGCAGGACGCCGCTGTTGTGGCCCGACTGGTGGAACCCGACCGAGGCCTCTTTTTCCAGCACCGTCACGCGCGCGTCCGGAAATTTTCTCCCGAGCTTCAGCGCCGTGCCGAGGCCCACGAGCCCGCCGCCGATGATCATGATCGCTGAGTTTCCCACGGTGTTGGTGAGGGTGGCGATGGATGGCCGCGCGGGGGTGCGGGTCACCGGCCCCGGCGGGCGCGCCTATTTCTTTACCCAGCGGCTCTTCTGAAACTCCCGGCGCTCCGCGTTCCAGTCCGAGACGCTCTTCTGGACCAGCATCAGCGTTTCCATGTCCCAGAGTTCGGGATGATGGAGGAAGGTTTTCCCGACGTGCGGGAGTCCGCTGAAGAGCGCGCCCTTGGCGAAATACGGCAGCACATCCCGATATTCCGTCTTCAGCAGACGGATCGCCGTCTTCACGACCTCCTTCTGCAAATCGTAGTTATACATGTTCAAGAAGAAGTTCCCCCCGGTCATGCGAATCGCCACCAACGGCTCAGGGATGTAACAAGTGCCGTGTCGACAGGCCAGGACACTCGCCATGAACCAGTCCACATGCCATTGCAGCTTGTTATAGTCTTCCTCGTCCGGCCGCGCGCTGGCCAGCGGCTCCGTGCGGTGGATGACGGAAGCTCCGCCGTGATGTTCGCCGCACATCACCTCACAAAATGCGTCCGGGCTCAGAAACGTCGGCTGATCGGTCATCCGAAGCGGCATGGGCGTGGCGGTCATCCCGCCCTGGTCAATCCACGCCATCTGGGTGAAGCAGACAGCCGCCTGGGGAGCCTGCTGCATTGCGGAGATGCTTTTTTCAAAGAACCCCGGCATCACCCGGTCGTCCGCCGCCGAGAAGTAGGTGAACTCGCCTGTTATGAGCTTGCGTCCCCGCTCCACGGTCGGCGAGCAGCCCAGGTTTTTTTCGTTCTGGAGGAAGGTGACGCGGGGATCGTCCCCGATCGCCGCCTTGATCACCTCCACGCTGTTATCGGTCGAACCGTCGTCGATGACGATGAGCTGCAGGTTACGGTAAGTCTGCGAAAGCATGCCCGTGAGCTGGCCGCCCACGTAGGCGGCATGGTTGTAGTTGGGGAGGACGATGGAAAGCTGGCCGGGGATCATTTTGTGGGCGGCACTAAAGCGATGCGATCTGCGGAACGGCCAGCAAAAACCGTGGCGACCCCCGTTTCGCCTCTGCCCTTCTGCAGGCACCACGGGACAACGTCCGGGGATCTCTGGAGTCATCACCCCGCGACGCGAAATCACTGTATTTTTTCCACCGCACTGGATTACGACCAACCGTGACCAGCGACCTCCCCACATCCACCCCCACGGCGCCGGACGACTCCTTCCACGTCATCCCCGCCGCCGAAACTTTCGGCCATGGGTCGCCGGAGGACATCCGTTTTGCCGAGGAGACCTTCGCGGCGCACGGCCTCACCCCGGAGAAAACGATCGCGCTTTTTGCCGGAGGCGAGACGGAACTCCAGGACTACGCCGGTTTCGGCGCAGCGCTCGCCGCGGTCTGTCAGGAGCAGGGCTTTACGGTCATCGCGCTGGGTTCACCCCGCGAGCAGGGGATCAATCTCCGCAATCTCGCCGACCTCGGCGCGCCGGGCATCGACCTCACGGGCCGGACCACGGTGCGGCAGGCTGCGGAACTCGTGCGCCGCTGCCGGCTGGCCGTGGGCACGGAGAGCAGTCTCGTGCACGTCGCCGTCGCCGTGGGGATTCCGAATGTCATCCTTCTCGGTGGCGGCCTGCTCGGCCAGGCATTCCCTCGCTCGCCGCTCACCACCGCAGTCTGTCTGCCGCTGGATTGCGTGGGCTGCGGCTGGCAGTGCCGCTTTACCTCCCCGCACTGCGTGCGCGATGTTCCGCCGGCGGTCCTGGCCGTGGCGATTCGCGTCGCCCTCGACTGCGGGCGCGGAGAGAAGCCGCTCGTCGTCGTGCCCGATCGCTCGCTGTGGCCGGGCAGCCCGGAGGGGCCTGGGTGGCAGTGGTTTCACGGGCGGTTCGCGCGGGAGTCGGTCGATCTCATCACCGTGGGGCAGCGCGATGGCGGCCTTGTCATGACGACGGTCATCCACCCGCGCCGGCACACCTGGGGTCTGCCCCCGACGGATGCGAATGCACGCCGCTTCGCCGCCGCGCGGGACTGCCTCCAGGCGGCGCCCGCCGACCTGCCTGCCGTTTTCCAGCATCAGGCGCGGGCGCTCGTGCAGGACTCGAACACCGCGGATCTCCCGGCGGCGCCCGACGAGGTCGTGTTCCTCGATGAAATCCGTTCCGGCCTCGGGCGCGGCGAGAACGATCTTCACGCCCTGAACTACCGCGCGGCGGCGATGCTCTACTTCCGCCCGCATGAACTCGAGCCGTGGGAGCCGTCCCGCATTCCGCCCTGGCTCGTCGAGGACTTCGTGTTGTGGAGCATCCACGCGCCGGGGCTTTTCTACGAGTTCGGGGAAAGGGACGAATATCTCCGCCGGATGCAGGCCTGGCTGCTGTTCGTCCGCGACCTAATCCGCGGGACGGGCGATCACGCGCTGCGCCAGCGGTTGGTGGCGCTCACCTCCGCGCGGCTGAACCTCATCCCCGCCTACTTTGCCTCGGGGAATCTCCGGCCGCTCTACGCGGCGCGGGGCGAAATCATCGAGTCCTACCTCGCCAGCCTGCCCCTGGATTTCACCCCGCCACCGCGCAGCGGCGCGCGCATTCGCGTCGGCTTTCTCAAGAACCAGTGGGGCCCCGGCACCGAGACTTACGCGACGCTGCCGCTCTTTCAGAATCTCCCGCGCGACCGCTTCGAAGTCGTGCTCTACTCCCTCGGCGCCACGGGCTCGTCCGCTGAGGTGCATTGCCGATCGAAGGCCGATCGCTTCGTCGTCCTCCCGCCCGACCTCATGCAGCAGGTCGACCAGATTCGCCGCGACCAGTGCGACTTCCTCTTCTTCGCCATCAATCTGACCGCCGTCACGCATTCGCTCGTCCTGCTGGCCATGTTCCGCCTCGCCCCCGTGCAGGCCACCAGCATCTGCTCGCCGGCCACGAGCGGGTTCCGGCGGATGGATGTCTTCTTCGCCGGCGAACTCTCCGAAAACCAGCCCGCCGCCCAGGATCATTACACCGAGCGGCTGGTCAAACTCCCCGGCTCGGGCATCTGCTTCGACTACTCCCTGCGCCCGCCGCCCTCCTCCTACGCGATTTCCCTCGCGGAGCTGAATCTCGGCCCCGCGACCCTCGTCTTCACCTCCGGCGCGAACTTTTACAAAATCATCCCCGAACTCCGCCGCGTCTGGGCGCGCGTCCTCGCCGCGGCACCGGACTCCGTCCTGCTCCTCTATCCCTTCGGCCCGGCGTGGACCGACAGCTACCCGGCTTCGGCATTCATCCGCTGCTTCGAGGACGAACTCCGCGCCGCCGGCGTCGATCCCGCGCGGGTGATCATGCTTCGGCCCATGGACTCCACGTCCGACGTGCAGAAAGTCATGGCGATCACCCACGTCTACCTCGATTCCTTTCCCTACACCGGCGCCACCTCGCTGCTCGACCCGCTGGAGGCCGGTGTCCCGCCGGTCACCATGGCGGGCGCGTGCCTGCGCTTCGGGCAAGGGGACGCCCTCTTGCGCGAACTCGGCATGCCCGAGCTGATCGCGACCTCCGAAGACGACTACCTGCGGATCGCCACCGAACTCGCGCGCGACCCCGCCCTGCTCGCCGCCCGCCGCGCCCAGACCCGCGAGCGGATGGCCGCCCGCCCGCCCTTCCTCGACACCGAACGCTACTGCGCCCACTTCGCACGCGCGATCGAGACCCTCGTCAGCCCGCCTCCCGCATAGGTGAATGAAAAGCCCGCCATCCCAAGCGGGCGTGTGATCGTGAAGGGCGGAACGATAAACCGCGGATTTCACGGATTGACGCGGATTTCCAGACTCTCAATCCGTGTAATCCGTGTAATCCGCGTAATCCGCGGTCCTTCCCCGCCTTCCATTCCACCAGCCAATCCACAGGACCGGAATTCCCGAAAGCCTGGTCATCCCGAGCGGAATGGACGGCGCCTCAGCGACCAGAACGAAGTCGCGCGGGCGGCGATTGTAGGGCGTTTCTGCGAAACGCCATCCCCCAACCGCCGGAGGCGCTCACCGCCTCGCGGCTGGCCCCGGACGCGCACGCCCGGCGTCTGGCCCAGACGCCCTACAGCGCGTCGGTGGAAGTTTAGTTTCGCCATCGTCCGCCCCGCCTGATCTAGCATCCCACGATGTTCACCGTGACCCCCGAGCAGGCGTTAGGCATCGCGCTCGATCACCATCGCGCCGGGCGGCTCGCCGAGGCCGAGGCGATCTATCGGCAGCTCCACGCCCTTCAGCCGCAGCATGCCGAGGTGGTCCACTTGCTCGGCGTCGTCGCGCATCAATCCGGCCGGCTCGACGAGGCGCTGGACCTGATCCAGCGGGCCATCGCCGCCGATCCCGGCGCCTTCCCCTACTACAATAATCTCGGCCTGCTCCTCAGCCATCTCGGCCGCCGCGAGGAGGCCGTCGCCGCTTACCACACCGCGATCCGGCTCGAGCCCGGCGCTGCCGATGCGTATTACAATCTCGGCAATACCCTCGGCGAAATGGGCCGCCCGATCGAAGCCGTGCAAGCCTGCCAGACGGCGCTGCGCCTCCAGCCCGGCCATGGCGGTGCGCGGCTCAATTTCGGCACCGCGCTGGCCCGGGTGGGCCGGATGGATGAAGCCATCGCCCACTACCGCGCCGTGCTCGCCCAGGAGCCGGCGAATGTCTCCGTCCTGATCAACCTCGGCAATTTGCTCAAAGACCTCACCCGGCTCGAGGAAGCCGTGGAACTCTACCGCGCCGCCGCGCGGCACGCGCCGAACGACGCCAGCGCCATCAACAACCTCGGCGTCGCCCTCAAGGTCGCCGGCGAGATCGACGAGGCGATCGACTGCCTCGCCCGCAGCGTCGCCCTCGATCCGCACCGGCCCGAACTCCACAGCAACCTCATCTACACCAGCACCTTTCGCCCCTCCACCACCCCCGCCGCGCTCGCCGGGGAGATGCACCGCTGGAACACCATCCACGCCGCCCCGCTCCGCCGCGACTGGCTTCCCCATCCGAACGATCGCTCCCCCGAGCGCCGGCTCCGCATCGGCTACGTCTCGCCGGATTTCCACGATCACGTCGTCGGCCACACCCTGCTCCCCGCCTTCGAGGCCCACGATCGCACCCAGTTCGATCTCTTCTGCTACTCGGAGACCGTGGCCCCCGACGAAATCACCGCCCGTTTTCGCGCCCTTTCCACCGGTTGGTGCGACACCGCCCATCTCTCCGACGCCGACCTCGCCGCCCAGATCCGCCGCGACCGCATCGACCTCCTCATCGACCTCGCCCTCCATACCGCCCACAACCGCCTCCCCCTCTTCGCCCGCAAACCCGCCCCCGTGCAGCTCGCTTGGCTCGGTTACCCCGGCCCCACCGGGCTCGAGGCCATGGATTACTGGGTCGCCGACCCCATTCTCGCCCCGCCCGGTCCGGAGCCCGCCTTCGAGCGCCCCATCCGCCTGCCCGATGCCTGGTGCTGCTACCCCGCCCGTCCCGACTCACCCGGCGTCTCCGCCCTCCCGGCGTCCTCCGCCGGTTTCGTCACCTTCGGTTCGTGCAATAACTTCACCAAAATCAACGACCGCGTCCTCGCCCTCTGGGCGCAAATCATGCACGCCGTCGCAGGCTCGCGCCTCCTTCTCGTCCTGCGCGGCAGCGGGCGGGACAAGGCGCTCCGCACCCTCGCGGCCCACGGCATCGGCGCGGATCGCGTGGACTTCTCCCCCTACTACCCCGGCCTCGTCTCCGCGGGCGGAAAAGTGCCGCCGCCCGCCTACCTCGAGCGCTACCACCGCATCGACATCGCCCTCGACCCCTTCCCCTACAACGGCATGACCACCACCAACGACGCCCTCTGGATGGGCGTCCCCGTCATCGCCCTCACCGGCGAGATGACGCACGGCCGGGCCTCCTGCAGCTTGCTCGCAAATGTCGGCCTGCCCGGGCTGGCCGCGTCCTCCGAGGCGGAGTACGTCCGCATCGCCGCGGAACTCGCCCGCGATCTCCCCCGGCTCGCCACCCTGCGCGCCACCCTCCGCGAGCGCATGCAGCGTTCACCCCTCCTCGACGCCCCGCGTTTCACCCGCCACCTCGAAGCCGCCTTCCGCACCGCCTGGCGCTACTGGTGCGCGCAGCCGTAGCGCGCCCGCCAAAAGGCCCTTCGTCTTTTTTCTTCATCTTCATCTTCATCCTCATCCTCATCCTCGTCCTCGTCCTCGTCCTCGGCAGAGTAAAATCAGGAGGATCTGCCGGAAGTCTTTTGAATCCGTAGATTTCGCAGATTCACGCAGATTTTTCCGTCAGGAAATCTGCGCTCATCTGCGAAATCTGCGGATAAAATCTCCGGTGAGGGACTTCCGCGACATTCGAAGAGCATGAACCGCAAACCGCGAAACGCTGTCATCCCGAGCGCAATGGAGGGAGCCTAAGCGACCAGAATGAAGTCGAGGGACCTCGGATGACCGGGAACTTCACGATCTCCCGAAGGCCGAGGTCCCTCGGCTCCGTTACCCTCCGCTCGGGATGACAAGGGCTTTTTGAGATTCGGGACACCTCCTTCGCGCGTCTGCCCGGGGTCATTTCCGGATGAGCACCCGCGATTGTAGGGCGACCGCTCCGGTTGCCCAGGGCAGGCGAAGCGCCCGCCCCACCCCCTCCGCCCTACTTCCCCGCGCTCGCCTCGTGGTAATACCGCTCCCAAGCCTCCCACGCCAGTTTCCACTCCTCCCGTTCCGCCCGCATTTTTGCCTCCAGATAGCCCAGATACACCGGCCGGCCCGGCATCTTCCCCAGCTCCTTCAGCGTCGCCAGCGCCTCTTCATTTTGCCGCAGATTGCGCAGATTGATCACCAGCCCCACCCCGTCCAGCAGATCCCCCTTCACCTGGAAGCCGCGCTCCAGTTCCGCCACCGATTTCCCCGTCGTCAACGCCGGGAGCGCCGGCGTCGGCCCGTACTGCTCCGCAAATCGCCAGGCCCGCTCCAGGTCGCCCACCTTGGCGTAGTGTTTCGCCAGGCCCAGCCACGC
>JANPHH010000071.1:0-9006 GCA_031424375.1 Chthoniobacter sp.
CGCGGGCGTGATTTTTGGGGCGGGATGAACCGGCGGGCGGACAAGGAGCGGCGAACTCCAGTTCGCCGACCCCAAACGCGCGCAGCGCCACTTCTCGAGACGGCGCGGGGGAGGGACGTGGCGCTGCGCGCGCCGGGAGGACGGCGAAGTGGACTTCGCCGCTCCTTGCGCACGCGACTCGGAACGGCTTTGGAACGCCGGCAGGTTCATTGGCAGCGGCGCGGCGCGGGGGCGAAGGCGGGGCGGCGCGCAGTCGAAGGGTCTCGGGGTGCAGAGAAAGCCCCGATCCTCCACAAGCTGAGGTCCTTCGGCTCCGTTACACTCCGCTCAGGATGACATCATTTCGGGCGTCACGATTACTTCGCCACGCCGCGTCAGCCCGCGCGAAGCGCGTTAAGGATCTTGCAAATTTCCGCTCGCATCAGGTCTTGGTATTCACCAGTGGCGAGCAGGCCGGTGAGACGTTCGCGGACCGCACAGCCGTCGGCGAAAAGACCGTCTCCCCACAGGCTGGGGATCGTGACTTCAAGGAATTGGCGGCCGCGCACGTCGTCGAGGTAGATGGCTTCGAGCGCGTCATCCACCACGTCGGGGAGAAAGCGGATTTCGTCTTCGCTCAGCGAAATGTTTCGCCGCTCGGCGAAGGCGAATCTCTCCTGCGCGAGCGCGAGGAGTTCCCGAAACGACGACGGCTCGCGTCGCGCGACGATCCGCATCGCGGCGAGGGAACTGAGCGCGCTGGTTTTCACCTGCAACCGTTCACCGCAGATGCGGCCGAGCAGCGGCCAGAGCGACTCCTTCGTCTCGATGCCGGCGAACGAGAGCTGGTGCGATCCGAGCGTCGCGAGAGCGGTGTGATCGCGCAGCGCGGATTCGAGCACCGCTGGCTCGGCGTCGCAGTCGGCGACGGCTTCCCACGAGCCCGGCAGGCGCGGCGCAATGGCGACGAGCAACAAGCCGCGGTGGCGACATTCGCGGGCGATGAACCAATACTCCAGCGGCGAGGTGGCCCCATTCGCACCCGCGAGGGAGAACTCGATCTCCAGCGCATTGGCTCCGGACTCGGCGACCAACTCGGCCGCGAAAGCCAGCGACCAGCCGAACTTCACGGCGGTGCGGAAGAGGTCGTCGTCGCTGAAACGTGGCCCATTGGGAAAGGGCAGTTCGCGTTCCGGATAAAGGTCGCGCCAGTCCGCAGCGAAGGCGCCGTCTTCGATCAGAGCCTGGCCGGCGGCTTGCAACTCGTCGGCGGAAAAGCTGGCCGCGCGCTCCACGAAGTAGGCGGAGGGGTCGATCGTGAGCCGCGTGAAACCCGCGGCGATGAAGGAACGCGCCTCGTCGGCCGTGGTCACGGCGTCAGCGTCGGCACCCCACGGATCGGCCCCGGGGCAGACGACCGCGAGCACTTCGCCGGGCGTGCGGCTGGTGGCGGCGAGTTCCCGCGGGGATTGTTGCCCGAGGATCGGCGCGAAGCCGGAGCCGGCGAGCGCCTCGACCGCGGCAGGGCCCGCGAGCCCGAAGCGGTCGCCGAATCCGAAGCTGCGCTGCGGACCGAGACGCGTCGGCTTCATTCCGAACGGAGCGCCGCAACGCCGCTGCTGCGGAGGGCGAGGCGCGTGGCCAGCCAGGTCCAAAACAGGCAACCGAGCGTCAGCGCGAGGAGGAGCAGCGCGACTTCGCGGATCGGGAAACCGCCGCTTTTCTCCGCGAGATTCGGCCACACGGCGAGGAGCGCGCTGAGCGTTCCGATGAGGATGGCCGCTGCGATGAGACGGCGGTGTTCGGCAAAGACGAGCTGGCGGAGTTGCCGGGCGCGGAACCCCACCGCCGTTAGCAGACCGAACTCGCGACGGCGCTCGAGGACATTGCGCGCGACGACGATGGCGAGTCCCGCGGAACCGAGCAGCAGACCCAGACCGCCGAGCGCCTGAAAAATGGAGAGGTAGGTATTCTCGACCGCCTGAAACTCGCCGAGCCGTTGCGAAGTCGTGACGATTTCCAATCCGCGGTCGCTGAGCTGGCGGCTGAGGTGTTCCCGCAAAGCGCGGGCCTTCTCCGCCGGGGCCGAAATTAGGAAATAGCGATAGCCACCGGAGTTTGGGAACTGCTGCACGAAGGCGTCCTCGGCGATGAGCACATTACCCTGAAGCATGGAGCCGGCGACGCTCGCGACGATGCGGACGCGAAAGAGTTGCCCGCGGTCGTTGCGATATTCGAGCGTGTCGCCGATCGCTTTCTGCATCGCCCACTGGAGCGTGTTCGCGTCCACGATGCCGGGGACTTCATCGGGTGAGTTGCGCGGCGTGAGAAGACTCCAGCCCGTGCCTTTGGAGGAAAACGCAAAGCGGCTTTCCATCTCACCCGGCTTCACTCCGAGCAAGCGCGGTTGCACGGCGCGGTTGAGATTCAGGCAGCTCGCATCGTCGCCGTCGCGGACGCGGAGGGGCACGATCTTCGTGCCCTCGATGAGCTTCGCATCGAGGCCGTAGGCTTCCTGGCCTTTGGGCGAATTGAGGTCCTCGTAAATCGGCAGCGCGGATTCGCCGACGAGCGCGAAGCCGCCGGTGCCGGGATCGCTGGTGTCGCCTTCCTTCAGCGGCTGATGCCGGAAGGAATCGACCGCCACGACCATGAACACGCCGCTGGCCAGCACCGCGATCGTCGCGAGGCTGCGGCCCCGACGCCGCGCGGCGTTGCGGACGCCGAGTTGCGCGACGTTTTCCAGCCCCGCGGCCGTAGCGAGGGAACGGAGCGAGCGCAACGCAAACGCCAACCCGGCGATGAGCAGCAACGCGCCGGCACCAAAAAACGCTCCCGGTCCATTGACCACCAGGGGAAGCGCGACGGCGAGAAGCAGCGAGCCCACCGCTACGACGGTCGGCCCGCTGGTTCCGCTCCGTCGCGTCGAGCCGGTGGCGTCGGAAATCTCGCCGGTGAGGAGTTCCCGCGCGCTATGGCGAAGCTGGCGACGACTCGCGAGCCACATCGCGAGCAGGGCGATGACGACGCCGGAAACCACGCCGATGGGCAGCGTCGCCGGATTCGCCGCAAACTGAAAATCGACCGCACCGACCGCGCCGCGCCAGACCGTGGCGAGCGCCCCGAGGACGATCCGCGTATAGATGACGGCACCGGCGACGCCGATCACGCTGCCGATCAGCGCGAGGACGGCGCCTTCCCCGAGCAACAGTCGGCGCACGGTTTTCGGGCGCAGTCCGACGGCGAGGAGCAAGCCGGCTTCCGCATTCCGCTGCTCGAGCGAGAAGACGAAGAGCAGCCCGGTGAGCACCGCAGCGGCGACAATGAGGAAGAAGGAAAAGCTGACGAACAACTCGCCGAAATCGACGGGGGCTTTCGTCGCGGCGAGCGCTTGCTCGCGGAGCGGGAGGATGGTGAGACCGGCGGTCTCGGGGGTGAGCGCGGCGAGGAGTTTCGTGGAGAGCGCGTCGCCGGTGATGTCGCCGGTGATGTCGGCGGGGTAGCGGATGGAGGTGAGATCGCCCCAGCGATTGCCCCACATTTCCTGTCCCGTTTTCAGGCTGATGAAGGCCTTCGGGGTGCCGCGATACTTTTGCCAATAGGCTTCGTCGCGGTCGCGAATGCGGCCGGTGTCGAGTTGGAAACCGGGCTGCCAATCGCGGCAGTTTTTCTTGTCGGTGAGGCCGGGAAAATCAGGCGTCCACGTCGCGTCGAGCTGCGGCGTTTCCATCGGGAGCACGGCGGCGACGGTGAACTCACGCGCCACTTCCGTGAGCTGCCGGCGTTCGCCCATCACGAAATATTTCAGCGTCAGCTTGCCGCCCGCTGCGAGGCCGAGATCTTCGGCGAGCCATTCGTTGATCAACACTTCACCATCGGCGAGCGGAGTTCTGGCGAAGCCGGCGGCAACGGCGTCGGTGGCGGTGACCATCGAGTAGGGCACGGCTTTTTCTCCGGCGCGCAGTTCGTTCACGAGATAGGTCAGCGCAGCCTGACCGGCGGGCGCGGCGGCAACGGTCGCGGGATCGAGGAAGACGCGCGGCGAGCGCAGTTCCACGCCGCCCGCGGGCAACGGGCGGATTTGCAGGCTGGCGTCTTCGACGGTCCAGAGCGATTGCACCTCCGCGTGGATCACGTCGGGAATAATGATGGTCTCGGCCGGATTCGCGTGGCTCGCGAGGATTCGTTGCGCCAACCAATCGGGGAGAGCGGAGGACCACGGTCCAATGGAAACGGAAGATCCTCCCAAAATCCGCCCGGCGCGTGGAGCCGCACGGAGGAGCAAATTTGCACGTCCGCCGAAAGCGAGGCGCTGCTGGAGCGATTCGAGCGGAAGGAAAGCCGTCGCGGGCGGGACCTGGCTGGCTTGCAGGCTGAAGCGACCGAAGGCCTCGTCGCCGACGATCTGCGTGACGGCTGCGCGGATCGCGACCACTTCATTTTCCTCGCCGGAAAGCGGGGCGTCTTTGGAGAAAAATCCGGGCTTCTCGACGCGGATGATGACGGGATCTCCGACCTTCACGCCGAGTTGCGCGGCAGCGCGGGCATTGAGACCGAGGCCGCCTTCGGGAAGATCGGCGGCGGCGCCCGGCGCGAGATTCCAAAATGATGCACTGACGCCGAGGACTTGGGATTGATTGATCCGGGCAGAGCCATCGACGCGGGCGATGCTGCCCCGCAGCAGCAGCGCGGGCGCGGCGTCGAGGTCGGCGGCGAGCTGCGAACGGAAGAAGCGGTCGCCACCGACGAGTGCGACATCTGCCTTGCCGATCCGCAGTTCGGCTTGGTGGCGGAGGGTCGCTTTCACCGAATCTCCGACGAGCAGCGAACCGGTCAGGACCATCGCGGCGAGCGCGGTGCCGAGGACGACGCCGAGATGCGTGCGCCAGTAGTACCGGGCGCTGCGGAGGACGAGGAGGATGGGGGTCATGGCTCAAAAAAAAGCCGCGCGAGGCAAACCAAGCGCCGGGGAGCACACGCGTCTCGCGTGTTGGTTTCGGCGTCCCGCCGAAATGAACTTCCTGCGGCGTGGCTGCGGTGAAAGGCACGCGCCTCGCAATGCCGCGCGGCAGGGAAGTTCGTCGTGTCGGGACGACACGACCGGCACGCGGGACGCGTGCGCTCCCCGGAGAAAGCGGCTCACAAGCTCTTCCTTTCCACGAGCTGGCCGTCGATGAGTTCGAAGACGCGCTGCATTTTCTGCGCGAGGTCGAGGGCATGGGTGACCATGAGCAGCGTGACGCCTTGCGTGCGATTCAGCTCGGTGAGGAGTTCGGTGAGCCGCGCGGCGTTGGTGCGGTCGAGCGCGCCGGTGGGTTCATCGGCGAGGAGGACCTTGGGGCAGTTGATGAGCGCGCGGGCGACGGCGACGCGCTGGCGTTCGCCACCGCTGAGTTCGCCGGGGCGGTGGTGGAGGCGGTGCTTGAGACCCACGGAATCGAGCAGCGACTCGGCCCGCGCGGCGAGGGCGGCGGTGTCGCGAGTGCGCGCAGCGAGCGTGGGGACGAGCACATTCTCCAGGATGGTGCACTGCGGCAGGAGATGGTGGAGCTGGAAGATGAAGCCGACGGTGGTGTTGCGATACGCGGCGAGATCTTCTTCGTTGAGTTTCTCGACGTCGCGGCCGTCCACGATGACCTCGCCGGAGTCCGCGCGATCGAGCGCGCCGATGAGATTGAGCACGGTGCTTTTTCCGCTACCGGATGGACCGACGATGGCGACGCTTTCGCCCGCGGCGATCTGGAGGTTCACGCCGCGGAGGACGTCGACGGCGTCGCCGCCGTCCGGGGCGCGGTAAGTTTTGGAAACGTTGCGGAGGTCGAGGAGCATGGGGCGGGAAAGATGGACGCGCGGCGGATGGTTTGGAAGGGCAGTCGTGTGATGACTCTTCAACACCATCGCGTCGGCCGAACAGAAGTTAGAGGTCCTTCGACTTCGCGCCGCACCACACGCCCCCCCTTCCACTTTTCCCCCACCACTCCACCCACGCGGCGCTGCGCTCAGGATGACAGGTATTTTCGTTGGCGCCGCCGACCGCGGAGACGCCCGCCAGTCGCCGCACGACTCAGTCGCCCAGCTCCACATTCCAATAAGCGAGGTCGATGAAGTGCCGCCAACTATCGTGCACGTGACTGTCGAACGTGATGTGAACGAACGGCCGCCACTTCGGCCGCACGGGCTTTTTTATCAGGTGCATGTGCGCCTGATGCGCGAGGCGGTTGCCCTTTCTCGTGTTACACGGGATGCACGAGCAGACGATGTTTTCCCAAGTGGTGGCGCCGCCTTTGTCGCGTGGGATGACGTGGTCGAGATTGAGGTCGCGGCGGTCGAAAACTTTGCCGCAATACTGGCAGGTGTTTTTGTCGCGCTCGAAGATGTTGTGCCGGGTGAACTTCACTTCCTTCTTCGGCATGCGATCGAAAAGCATGAGCACGATGACGCGCGGAATGCGGATCTTGAAGGAGATCGTGTTCACCATTTCGGCCTCGGGTTCGCGCTGGGAAAGCTCGTGCCAGCTCGCGAAGTCGTGGGTGAAAAAGTTGTTCTGGCCGTCGGCGTTTACGACCTGCGCATGCCCCTGGCATAGGAGGGTAAAGGCCCGTCGCACTGAGCAGACATTGATTGCCTGCCAGAGCCTGTTCAGAACGAGGACTTGGCGGTCGAGCATATAAGAAGGGGCCCGGAAAGTGCGCGGAAGCTAGCACCCGCGCAGGAGGGCGTCAATTGCCACACCGGGCGCGGGCGGGTCGTCGCGCGAAAGTTACGCCTCCGCCACGGCGATGCCCTCGATCTCGGCACGGGTGGGCATGGAGGCTTGCGCGCCGGAGCGGGTCACCGAAATGGCGGCGGCCGCCGTGGCGCGGCGGGCCGCATCGGCGAGCGGCATTCCTTCGGCGATGCCCACGGCGAGCCAGGCAGTGAAGCAATCGCCCGCGCCGACGGTGTCGATCGCGGAGATGTGGAGCGCGGCGATCCAGCGGGTGTCCTGCCCGTCGCTGATGAAAGAGCCGCGTTCGCCGAGGGTGATGGCGATGTTGCGCACTCCTTTGGCATGCAGTGCCGCCGCGGCGGTCGCGGTGTTTTGTTCACCGGTGATGCGCTGCATTTCGTGCGCGTTCGGGGTGAGGTAATCGACGAGGCGCAGGAGTTCATCCGGCAGATCACAGGCGGGCGCGGGATTCAGGATGAAGGGGATGCCATGATGCCGCGCGAGATGAGCGGCGGCGATGACGGTGGCCAGCGGGACTTCGAGCTGCGCCACCACGGCGTCCGCCCGGGCGAACTGCGCGGCGGCGGCATCGACATCGGCGGGCGAGACGAGATCGTTGGCCGACTTCGCGACGGCGATCACGTTCTCGCTGCTGCGGCCATCGAGCAGGATCACCGCGATGCCGCTCGGTGCCTCCGGGGTCACGCGGAAATGCGTGACGCTGATGCCTTCCTTGCGCAGCCCCGCTGCTGCGGCGCGTCCGAACTCATCCGCGCCGCGCCGGCCAATGAAGGTGACGCGCGCCCCGGCCCGGGCGGCGGCGACTGCTTGATTCGCGCCCTTTCCCCCGGCATGCCGCGCGAAGTCTCCGCCGGAGACTGTCTCGCCCGCCTGGGGCAGATGCGGGCAGCGAATCACGAGGTCGGTATTCGAGCTGCCGACGATGACCAGGCGGGGAGGACGCTTCGCTTTCACGGGCATGGAAGCTAACCCGCGCCGGGGCGAAGGCGAGCGCGGTGAGTTTCCACTTCCCTTTTGTGCCGCACTTTCCACTCTCGCGTCCCGATGGATTTCAAGAGCTACCTCGCCGCCCAGACTGCGCTCGTCGACCGCGCACTGGACCGCTTTCTCCCCAAAGCGAAAACCAAACCCTCCACGCTCCACGTGGCGATGCGTTACAGCCTGTTTGCCGGAGGCAAAAGATTGCGCCCCGCGCTCGCGCTGGCGACGGCGGAAGCCTGTGGCGGTGCGACCGCGGCGGCGCTCCCGCACGCGGCGGCGGTGGAATGCATCCACACCTACTCGCTGATTCACGACGACCTGCCCTGCATGGACGATGACGATCTCCGACGCGGCCGGCCGACGAATCATAAGGTCTACGGTGAAGGAGTGGCGGTGCTCGCGGGCGACGCGCTGCTGACGGTCGCGTTTGAAATTCTCGCGGAAGCTCAGCCCACTGCGCGCTACCCGATCGCGGCGCTGATCGGAGAACTGGCGCACGCTGCGGGCAGCCGCTGGCTGATCGGCGGGCAGGTCGCGGATCTCGAAGGTGAAGGCCGCGCACTGAGCGGCGATGATTTGAAATACATCCATCGCTGCAAAACGGCGGCGCTGCTCACAACGAGCGTGCGGCTCGGGGCGATGAGCGCAAATGCGACGCCGAAGGAACTCGCGGCGGTGACCGACTTCGGGCAGTCGCTCGGACTGGCGTTTCAGGTCATCGACGACATCCTCGACGTGACGCAAACGACCGAGAAGCTCGGCAAGACCGCGGGCAAGGATGTGAAGGCGACGAAGGCGACATACCCGGCGATCATGGGGATGGAGAAATCGCGCTCGGAAGCCCATCGGCTGACGAAACGGGCGCACTCGGCGCTGAAGCCGCTCGGGAGCAAGGCGGGGCGGCTGCGGGAATTCGCGGACTACCTGCTGGCGCGCGATTACTGAATCCGGGGAGCACACGCGTCTCGCGTGTTGGTCGCGGCGTCCCCGCCGCGACGCACTTCCGAGGGCAATTTCCAGGCAAGTTGCTCGGCTGACTCCGAGGGATCGCAACTGAAAAGTTCGTTTCGGCGGGGACGCCGAAACCAACCCGCGGGACGCGTGTGCTCCCCGGAGGTCTACGCCACGAGCCGCAGATTCGGATCGATGTCGCCGGTGAGCGAGGACCGCTGGCCGGCGGCGAGCAGCATTGAGGCGACGTAGCCGATCATCGCGGCGTTGTCGGTGCAGAGCGTCGGCTCGGCGAGGTGCAGTTCCAGGCCCTGCCCGGCGCACGCCGTGCGGAATTTTTCGCGCAGACGGCTGTTGCAACTTAC
>JANPHH010000072.1:0-4245 GCA_031424375.1 Chthoniobacter sp.
CGGCCGGTGGTGAAGAGCGTGACGTGCGAGCCGCAGGCGATGAGTTCGCCGATCTCCTGGATGTCGCTGATGTTCGGAAAACCCCAGCGCACTTCGCCATCGGGCACGACATCGAGCAGGTAGAGGCCGGGCGCGGGCGGCACGTCGCCGGGGGTGAGGATGCCGGTGATCTGCGAGTTGCCGGTCTTGCTGTAGGCGCCCATCGATTTCTCCTCGATCGTGGTCAGCCCGCCCTCGGCATTGCCGGGCGCGAAGCTGCCGTGCCCAAGCGTGCTGTAGTAGCGGCCTGCCTTTTCCACGCACTCGATCAGCGCGGGCGCAAGCTGCGGCCGGGCGGCGCGGGCGGCCATGATGTGCTCGCAGCCGATCAGCTCGCCGGTTTCCTCGAAGATGGCGCGCGCGCCGTTTTGCACCAGCAGGTCGAAGGCGCGGCCGACCGCGGGATTCGCGGTGATGCCGCTGGTCGCATCCGAGCCGCCGCAGACGGTGCCGACGATGAGATCCTCGACGTGCATCGGCACGCGCGGTGTGCTGTCGATCTGCGCGCGAGCCTTTTCGATCCAGCGCTGGCCTTCCGCGATCGTGCGGCGGGTGCCGCCTTCGTTTTGAATCACGAGCAAATCGGCGGGCCGGCCGGTGGCGCGGATTTCGTCGAGAAGCTGCGCGCGGTTGAAGCCTTCGCAGCCGAGCGAGACGAGCAGCGTCGCGCCGACATTCGGGTGCGTGCAGAGCTGGCGCAGCATGCGGTGCGCGTAGGGGTTCGGGTAGCAGCCGGGGAAGCCGAGCAGGTTCACCCCGTGTTCCCGAAAGGGGAACACCATCTCGCGGGCGACGTGGTGCGCGCATTCGACGAGGTAGACCACGACGACGAGATTGCGGATGCCTTTGCGGCCATCGGCACGGAGAAATCCGGAGGCGATCGCGGTGGTCATGGGACGGGCGGGAGGGAAAAAAATCCTGTCATCCTGAGCGGAGTTCCTCGTGGGCCGAGGCGGGGAGGAACGGAGTCGAAGGACCTCTCGCATCCGCGGGCGGAGGGGGTGCGGAGCCTGCCGGAAGAGGATGCGAGAGGTCGTTGCCTTCGGCTGTCTCGCAGACTCGGCTCGACTGCGCACCGCCCGGCACGCCCCCGGCAGACCTTCCCTCGCCACGCGGTGCTCCGCTCAGGATGACAGGGTTTTTCAACTGCCGCCGCATGCAGCTGCGCAGCGTCTCTTTCGGCCTTTCTCATGAATGCTCATAATGCGCCCCTTCGCCGCGCGCAAAGGTCGGGATGTAGTCGCTGCGGAGGTTGTGCGTGTGGACGTGTTCGCCGGCAGCGATCGCCACTTTGGCGGAGCCGATCGGTGCGCCGTATTTCACGATCTTTTCATCCGCGGCGATGGCGCGGGCGGCGACCTTGTGGCCGATGGGAAGACGTGCGGGAACCGTGACGCGCGCTGCTTCCACCACCAGCTCGGCGCCGGGCTCGAGCGTCTGGATCACGGTGAGGACATTATCCACCGGGTGCAGCCGCAGCAGGCGCGGGTCGTTCATTCCGCGAGCGGCGCGCCGGGCGTGGGCGCGTGTTCGCCGGGCGGTTCGGGCAGCCAGAGGGCGAAGAGGCCGGCGGGGATGAAGAGGAAGCTGGCGTAAAGCAGCGCGGTGCGGAAGTCGCCGACCTTGGAAAACAGCCCGAAAAAAATCGTGCCGGCGGCGGCGGCGATGCGCCCGATATTGTAGCAAAAGCCGGCGCCGGTCGTGCGGAGCAGAATGGGAAAGAGCGGCGGCAGGAACATGGTGAAGAGCCCGAAGACGCCGGAGAAAAAGCCGACGAAGGGGAACCAGAACCAGACGAGTTCCTCGTAACCGCGCGGCTGGCTGAAGGCGAAATACATCGAGCCGAAAAATCCCGCGCACATCAGCGCGATGGAGTGGCGGTAGCCGAGGAATTTGGCGAGAGCGCCCGCGACGAAGTTGCCCGCGATCGAGACGAAGATGACGAGGAAAAACGCATTCGCGACCAGCTTCTCGCGCTGCGGCGCGGTCCACGAGGCGAGCTCGGGCAGATTCCGCAGATGCTGGGCGTGCCAGAACATGAAGCCCCACCACGCGGTGAGTCCGCAGGCGCAGACGACGATGGTGCGGAGCGTGATCGGCAACACGTCGCCGCGGAAGAGATCGGCGATTCCTGGCTTGTGCGCGCCGGCGGCTTTATTGGCATGCTGCCATTCCTCGGGCTCTTCCACATTCCGGCGAATCCAAAAGACGAGCAGCGCGGGCAGCACGCCGACGAGGAAAACCCAGCGCGGGTTCATCGAGGCCATGAGATTCACGGTCACGCACGCGATGAGGACGCCGATATTGACCCCGGTCTGGAGCACGGCGGCGACCCACGGGCGCCAGCGTTTCGGCCACGTCTCGGAGAGCAGGCACGAGCCCACGGCCCATTCACCGCCGATGCCGAGCGCGGCGAGGAAGCGGAAGATGAGCAGATGCCACCACTCCTGCGCCACGCACGAGAGGCCGGTGAAGAGCGCGTAGGTGAGAATGGTGAGGCTCAGCGCGCGGCTGCGACCGATGAGGTCGCCGATGCGGCCGAAGAACCCGCCGCCGAGCGCCCACCCCACGAGAAACGCCGCCTGAATCCAGGAACTCTTCTCCTTCACCATCGGATCCGCCGTGCTCGATGCGTCGATGAGGATCATCACGAACGGCGCTGCGACCAGCGTGTAGAGATGCATGTCCAGTCCGTCGAACATCCAGCCAAGCCAGGCGGCAAGGCCGGATTTTTTCTGCTGAGAGGTCAGCGTGATCGGGCGTTCGAGATCAGGTGGCGGGGGAGACACGGGGCAAGAGGTAGCCGCGCCGGTGGGAGCGCGCGAGTGGAAAGACGCGGGCCAAAGTCCGCTGGCATTTCGCAGTAGCCCCGCCCATATTCCGCGGCCCTATGTCGCTCTGGAATTCCGCCCACCCCTGGTTGCACGATCTCGTCTCCTATGAGCCGGGCAAGCCGATCGAAGACGTGGCGCGCGAGCTGGGATTGAAGCCTTCGGAGATCATCAAGCTGGCGTCGAACGAGAACCCGCTCGGCCCTTCGCCGAAGGCGCTGACGGCGATGCGCGAGATGCTGGAGCGGGCGAATTTTTACCCGGATGGCGGCGGCTACTACCTGCGGGAGGCGATCGCGCAGAAGTTCGGTTTCGAGCGGGCGAATGTGATCCTCGGCTGTGGCTCGAACGAGATCATCGAATTCATCGGGAAGGCGTTTTTGAATCCGGGAGACGAGATCGTGACTTCGCGGCACGCGTTCGTGGTCTACAAGCTGATGGCGACGCTCTTCGGCGCGAAGACGATCGAGGTGCCCGACCCCGGCTTCGCCCACGATCTCGAGGCGATGGCGGCGGCGATCACGCCGAAGACGCGCGAGGTTTTCATCGCAAACCCCAACAACCCGACGGGCACGCTGCTTTCGCAGGAGGAAATCGATCGCTTCATGGCGAAGGTGCCGGACCATGTGATCGTGGTTTTCGACGAAGCCTATTTCGAGTTCAACGAGCAGCCGCCGGACACGCTGAAGTATGTGCGCGAAGGCCGGAACGTCGTGGTGCTGCGGACCTTCTCGAAGATCCAGGGGCTGGCGAACCTGCGCATCGGCTACGGCCTGGCGAAGCCCGACCTGGTGGACGTGCTGCAAAAAACGCGGCAGCCCTTTAACACGAACGGCATCGCACAGGCCGGTGCGCTCGCGGGTCTGCTCGACGAGGAGCATCAGCGGCGGACGCGCGAAATCACGATCAAGGGGCGCGAGAAGATGCAGCAGGAGTTTGCGGCGATGGGCCTCGAGTTCGTGCCGAGCTTTGCGAATTTCGTGCTCGTGAAAGTGGGAAACGGCAAGGCGGTCTTCGGCGCGCTGATGAAGCGCGGGATCATCATTCGCGACATGACCGGCTACGGCCTGCCGGAGTGGGTGCGGGTGTCGATCGGAACGGCGGAGCAGAACGAACGGTTCCTCGCGGAGCTGAAGCGGCTGCCGGAGCTGGCGGTGGCGGCGGTGGGGTAACGGCGGGGCGGCGGGGCGGTCTTCCGGCGCGCAGCGCCCCATCCAAAAAAACCTGTCATCCTGAGCGAAGCGCAGGGGGTAAGGCGGGCGAAGCGCAGTCGAAGGACCTCTAATTTTTTCTTCGGGCGAAGCTGGCGGTGAAATTGCGTAGGTCATTTGAAAACCCCGCCGGCAGAAAAGTTAGAGGTCCTTCGACTGCGCGC
>JANPHH010000073.1:0-5704 GCA_031424375.1 Chthoniobacter sp.
CCCCCAGCCAGGCCAACACCGCACACCAGATCGCCGCGCCCACGGTCGTGAGGATGCTGAATTTCAGAAAGCCCATGCGAATGATTCCCGCCGGAATCGAAATGAGGTGCCGGATCACCGGCAGGAGGCGGGCGAAAAAAATGCCCCCCGCTTCGTAGCGGCGGAGAAACCGCTCCGCGCGTTCCAGCTTATCCGGCGGAACGAAGAAATATTTCCCGAAGCGCATGACGATGGGCCGGCCCACCCAGAGCGCCACGTAATAAGTGATCGCCGAGCCGAGCCACGAACCGAACGTGCCGGCGAGGATCACGCCGGTGATCGTCATCTTTCCCGTGGAGGCCGCCATGATCGCGGCGGGCGGAACGACGATCTCGCTCGGCACGGGGAAGATCGAACTTTCCATCGCCATCAGCACCACCACGCCGAGATACCCCCAGTGCTCGACCCATCCCAAATACATCGGGACGAGCCCGTGAAGCCATTCGCTGAGTTGATGTAACATGCGCGGCGTGGTTTAGCGGTGGCACCACGCGACGGCAACCGGCATTTTACCGCGCCTTTCAACGCGGCCGACTCTCGGCGAAAATGCGGAGTTTTACAGCGTGATCCAGCGGATGAGCAGCGCCGTGAGGACGCCACCCGCCGCCAGTTCGAGCGCCGTGCGGAACCCGAGCGAATTCAAATCGCTCTTCGTTACCTGGGGGAGGAGTTTCATGGCTGGATGCGATAAGCATCGGCCATGCCGACCCCGATCCGGACCGGCTAGATGATTTCCGCTTCGTCCGGAAAGCCCGAGTCGCGCCGGATCGAGTCCAACCGCCGGCGCATGCCGCGCTCGGAGGTCGGGCGATTGACCGTCCGCAACACGCTCATCACCACCAGAGGCAGCGCGAGCAGCGCGCCCACGGATATCATCGTCGCCGCCGTCGTCTTCTGCGCGGGCCGGCCGAGTTTGCCCGCAATCAGCAGCCCGATTCCGCAGCCGACAGCGGTCTGGGTAATGGCGAGAAGACTGGTCTGAAGGGGGTCGGAAGCTTTCGGCATGCTCTGGACCGTAGCGCGATCCGCTGGAAAAAGGAAATCGGAAACGCGGCGGACGCTTTCCATTCGCCCCGGGATGACCTACTGCATGACGGAAATGTCAGCCCATCCCCTTTACGTCCTCATCCTCGCCGGCGGCAGTGGCGAACGCTTCTGGCCGCTCAGCCGCAAGAACCGCCCGAAGCAACTGCTCTCGCTGTTCTCGAAAGAAACCCTGCTCGAAGCGACGATCCGCCGTCTCGACGGTCTCGTCCCCGCGAGCCAGATCCTGATCCTCACCAATTCCGACCAGGAAGCCGCGGTGCGCGAGCTGTGCCCGCAACTTCCCGCAGAGAACATCGTCGCCGAGCCCGCCAAGCGCGACACCGCTGCGGCGATCGCGCTTGGGGCCGGCTGGATCGCCCGGCGCGCGGCCGATGCCACCATGATCGTGCTGCCCGCGGATCACCTCATCGAAGACAGCGCCGGCTTTCAGCGCACCCTCCGCGTCGCGGCGGCCGCGGCCGAGGAGACGGGCGAACTCGTCACCATCGGCATCCAGCCGACGTGGGCGTGCCCCGGCTTCGGCTATATCGAAATGGGCGACCGGGCAACGCTGGCCGACAAGCCGGAAGGTCCGGACGTATTTGAAGTCGTGCGTTTCCGCGAGAAACCGAGTGCCGAGCTGGCCGAGACGTTTCTGAAACAGGGCAACTTCCGGTGGAACGCCGGGATGTTCATCTGGACGGTGCGCGCCATCCTTTCGGCCTTCAATCGCCACGTGCCGGAACTCGGCGAATTCATCGGAAAAATCCACGGCAATGCCGACCTCGAGACCGTGCTGCGCGATGTCTTCCCCACGCTGCCGAAGATCTCGATCGACTACGCGGTGCTCGAAAAAACGCAGCGCGTGCTCATGGTGGAATCCGGCTTCGACTGGGACGACATCGGGAGCTGGACCGCAATCGCAAAGTATCTCAAGCACGACGGCGCGGAGAACGTCGCCAACATCGGCCTGACCACGCTCGAGTCGCGGCAAAACCTCGTCTATTCCACGGAGAAAACGACGATCGCACTCCTCGGCGTGCAGGACCTCATCATCGTCCAGACCGCCGACGCGCTGATGATCTGCAGCAAGCACGAAGCCGAACGGATCAAGCATCTCGTCGCGCAAGTCGCACCGGAGTTGCAGTGAAAGGGAAAATTCCAAGCTCCAAATTCCAAACCCCAAACAAACGGAGCAAAGGAATGAACGAGGGGAAACGAACGGACCGTTTTCCTCTTTCTCAAGATTTGTTCCGATTGTTTGGAGCTTGGAGTTTGGAAATTGGAATTTCGTCGGCATGAAGCGCGCGCTCGGCATCGACCACGGCGAAGCGCGCATCGGCCTCGCGATCTCCGACGAACTCGGGATGCTCGCGCACCCGCTGGAGACGGTGCATCTCTGCGAGATCGCCGACCCCGTGCGGCACGTCGCGGCGATCGTCGAGCGCGATCAGATCGGGATCATCATCCTCGGCCTGCCGCGCAACATGAACGGCACCTACGGCCCGGCCGCGGAGAAGGTGCGCGCTTTTGCCGAACAGCTCCGGCTGGCCGTTTCCGTGGAGGTCAAGCTCTGGGACGAACGCCTCACCTCCGTCGCGGCGCAACGCTCGCTGCACGAGGCAGGACGCACGGTGAAGAACAGCCGCGACGTCATCGACCAAGTCGCCGCGCAGATGATCCTCCAGGGCTGGCTCGATGGGCAGGCGATGCTCGGCTGAGCCCACAATCCCGTGAGCTGGCTCGCTGAACAGATCCTCGAAGTGCTCCTCGAATCGCTCCGCTTTCTTTGGCGGAATGTGGAGCGCATCTGGCGCTGGGCCGGTCTCACCCTCGCCATTGGTCTGATCGTTTGGTTCTCCGTCCGCCGGTGAAATCCGAGCAACTCCGCCTCAAGCTCCTCATCGCCTACGACGGCCGCCCCTTTCGCGGCTGGCAGAGCCAAGCGACGAAGGACACCGTGCAGGATCATCTCGAAGCGGCGTTCCTGCCCTTCGTCGGCCACCGCGTCGTGGTCGTCGGCTCGGGCCGCACCGATGCCGGCGTGCATGCACTCGGTCAGGTCGCGCATGCGGACATCCCACGCGACTGCCTGCCGCGCCGCAACTGGCAGGAAGCGCTCAACGGCTCGCTCCCGCGCGAGATCCGCGTGCTCCGCGCCACGCCAGTGAGCGCCGATTTCCACGCGCAATACCACGCCACCGCCAAAACCTACACCTACCGCGTGTGGAACGACTCCTTCCAGCACCCGCTGGAGATCGGCCGCACCTGGTTCCTGCCCGGCTCGCTCGACCTCGCCACGCTCCGCGCCGGCGCTGCGATGATCGTCGGCCACCACGATTTCGCCCGGTTCGCCGTGAACCGCGGCGAGCCGGACCTCGACTGCCACCGCACCATCCACGCCTTCACCGTGCAGCGCAGCGGCTCGATCGTGACCTTCCGCGTCACCGGCGACGGCTTCCTCTACAAAATGGTGCGCCTGCTCACCGGCACCCTCGCGCGCTGCGCGCAAAACCGGGCGCCGCTGGAGTGGATCACCGATCTGCTCGAAAACGAAACCGCCGCGAAAACCCACTTCGCCGCGCCGGCTGAAGGACTCTACCTCACCCGCGTGACCTACGGACCACGCGCGTGAGCCCGCCCCGGTCCGGAGAATGCAGAAAGCCAGACCCGCGCGAGGCGGATCTGGCTTTCGCAAATTAGTTTCCCCTCGGGAACGAGGAGACTACTTCGAGTAGCCGGTCGACGAGTGCGACATGGTAGGTGCCGGAGCTGGCTTGCTGGCGCAAGCGCCGAGGCCGAGAGCAGCCGCTGCGAGAGCGATGATTGCGATGATCTTCATGGTGTAATTTTTCCCTCCTTTCTGTGCCAATAGGCGAATAGGCGCGCATCTTGGGGAAACATCCGCGCATGACAACGAATTTCTTGTTAGCCCATTCGCCACCCGTGGCTCACTCGACGATTTCCACCGCCACGCCCACCGGGACCTGATCGTAGAGATCGATCACATCGAGATTGCTCATCCGCACACAGCCGTAGCTGGCGGGCGTGCCGAGCTGCGATTCGGCATTGGTGCCGTGGATGTAGACGTAGCGTTCATGCGTGTTTGCATTGCACGGCTCGTGGCCATCGAGCCACAGGATACGCGTCTGCACGTGGTCCTTCGGGTCGCCTTCCGCGCCGAGCTTTCCGGTGGGTTCGCGGCTGATGAAGATTTCGCCGGGCACCGCGCCATCGCCGATTTTTTCCGCGACGCGGAACTGGCCGGTGGGCGTCTTGTAGCTGCCCGGCTCGGAACCGATACCAAACTTCGAGGTGGAGACCACGTAGCACCGCACGGTCTCTCCGGCGTCGTCGAGGAGGTCCATGGTTTGCGAGGGAACGTGAACGCGGATTTTCATGCGGTGGTGATTTGCAAACCTTGTGGCGGACTATAAACTCCGCGTCCCATTTTATGAGCAAAAATCTGCATGTCGCCATCGTCGGAGCCACTGGAGCTGTCGGGATCGAGATGATGAAGACGCTGGAGAAACGCCGCTTCCCCGTCGGCAAGCTCACCTTGCTCGCCAGCGCGCGTTCGGCAGGCAAGACGCTCTCCTTCAAAGGCGAAGAGATCCTCGTGCAGGAGCTCACGGAGCAGTCGTTCGCCGGGGTGGACATCGCGCTGTTCAGCGCGGGCGGTTCCATTTCTCAAAAGTATGCCGCGGCTGCGACCGGCGCGGGCGCGGTGATCGTGGATAACAGCAGCGCCTTCCGCATGGACCCGAACGTGCCGCTCGTCGTCCCCGAAGTGAATGGCGCCGACGTGAAACTGCACAAGGGCATCATCGCCAATCCGAACTGCACGACCGCGATCACGCTCATGGCGCTGTATCCGCTGCATCAGGCCTTCGGCGTCACGCGCGTTTTCGCCTCGAGCTACCAGGCGGTGAGCGGCACGGGTGCGCAGGCGATCGAGGAGCTGAAGCAGCAAGTGGAAGCCATCGCCGCCGGCCGGCCCGTGGAGAAGAAAGTCTACCCGCACCAGATCGCATTCAATGTCCTGCCGCATGTCGATAGCTTCCTCGCGGACGGCTACACCAAGGAGGAGATGAAGATGCAAAACGAAGGCCGCCGCATCATGCACCACCCGGCGTTCAAAGCCTCGGTGACCTGCGTGCGCGTGCCCGTCTACCGGGCGCACAGCGTGGCGGTCAGCGCGGAATTTGAGCGACCGGTCTCCGTGGAAGAAGCGCGCACGGTCCTCGCGAAAGCACCGGGACTCGACGTGGTGGATGAACCGTCGAAAGCCGAATACCCGCTCCCGCTTTACGCCGCGGAACGCGACAACTGCCAGGTGGGCCGCATCCGCCGCGACTGTGCGATGGAGAATGGGCTCGCGTTCTGGGTCGCCGGCGACCAGTTGCTCAAAGGTGCCGCGCTCAATGCGGTGCAGATCGCAGAGCTGCTGTAAGTGGAAGCTGGCGGCGGATGTTCCTGCGCGGAGCGGATCCAAAAACTGTCATCCTGAGCGAAGCGATGCGCGGTGCGCGGGGGTGCTTTTTGGCGGGCGTGGGGGCCTCGCGCACTAGAAGGACCTCTAAATTTTTATATCACGCGGGGGGGGGGTGCGGGAGGTACGTCGACTGCGCGCCCCCCC
>JANPHH010000074.1:0-3814 GCA_031424375.1 Chthoniobacter sp.
TGCTGCGGGCCTTCGTCCGGCTTGCGACCGGCCTCGTTGTCCGGGCTGCCCATCTTGAATTTCCCCGCCGCGATCGGCACCAGATCGTAGCTCACATCGCTGCCCGGGATCGTCGTCGTCACCGGCTTCATCTCGGCAGCCGTCTTCTCTGTGGAGGTCGCGGTGATCTTCTTGAAAATGTCGCCCACCAGCGCGGTCTCGGCGCCCGCGGTGCTCGCCACTTCCTTCTTGCGGGCGATCAGCGCCACGCCATCCGGCCACATCGCACCTTCGTCGATCCACTGCTTGAGCGTATCGGATTCCAGCTTCGCGATCCGCTCCAGTGCCCCGGTCGCCTTGTTCTTTGGCGGCATGAGCTTCTTGGCGTCGTCCGGCAGCGTCGTGGTCGTGTAGAGTTTGCTCTTATCGCCCTTGCCCGGCTTGATGTAGTCGGAACCAAGCGCCGCTTCCTTCGTCGAGAGATCGAAATCCGTGTCGCCCTTTTCGTAGTCGGTCGCCTTCGGGTTGTGGCAGCGCACGCAGTTGTTCTCCAGGATCGGTTTCACGTCCTTCTCGAAATCCACGGCGGCAAAAGCCGGGACACTGAACAATGCGATGCTGGCGGAGCAGATGAGGGTGCGAGACATAGAGGGTCGGACGGTTTCGCCGATAGCGGCGTCCGCGTCAATCCCTTCGGGGCGCGCGGCTTTGACTCGAAATACGCCGCCCGCGCGTCAATCGACGCCGATGTCTTCGTTCCAGAGCTGCGGCTTATCGCGGATGAATTGCTCCATCATCTCGTAGCACTCCGGCAAATCCAGATCGATGACCTCGATCCCATGCTGGCGCATGAACTCCGGCGCGCCCGGGAACGTGCGGCTCTCCCCCACGATCACCTTCTTGATCCCAAACTGCACCGCCGCGCCCGCGCAGAAGTAGCACGGCATCAGCGTGGAGTAGAGCGTGGTGCCGCGATACGAGCCGATGCGGCCCGCATTGCGCAGGCAGTCCGTTTCGGCGTGGGTCATCGGGTCGTCGTTTTGCACCCGGCGGTTGTGTCCGCGACCGAGCAGTTGCCCGTCGCGCATGAGTGATGAGCCGATCGGGATCCCTCCCTCGGCCAGTCCCTGCCGCGCTTCGTCGATCGCGGCCTGCATGAATGAGTCGATGTCAGACATGAGCGCGGACTGTCGAGTGGCGCGGCGCGAGTTCCGAGTGCAAAGTGCGCGCCGCCACAATTTTTTCCCGCATGCCCGCTTCCATCCACTACACCTGCCAGCGCTGCACCGCCTGCTGCCGCTGGCCGGGGCTGGTGAAAATCGGCGACCCCGAGATCTCCGCGATGGCCCATCTGCTCGGGATGGACGATCACGATTTCATCCAGCGGTTCACCCGCCTGCGCCCCAGCCGCGACGGGCTTTCCTTGATTGAAAAGGAGAACGGAGAATGCGTCTTCCTCGACGGGCGCGACTGCCGCGTGCAAGCCGCCAAGCCGGAGCAGTGCGCAGGATTTCCGAACACCTGGAACTTCCCCGGCTGGCGCGAACAGTGCGAAGCGGTGCCGGGCTTGAGAAATGACGAATGACGAAATTCGAATGACGAATGAATGACTGAATACCCAATGACGAATGACGAAACGAAACGCACCACGGGTCGGCTCACCCTTGGCGAGGTTTCGTCATTCGACATTCGTCATTGGAACATTCATTCGTCATTCGAGTTTCGTCATTCGTCATTCCCACCCATGCCCCTTCTGCTCCTCCTCCTGGTCGCCCTCGCCTCGTTCGCCGCCGACACCGCCGCACCCGCGGCCCCCATGCACGAGGTCTCGCCCGGCGTCTTCGAGATCGGCAGCATCCACCTCGATAAGACCGCGCGCACCGTCACCTTTCCCGGCAAGGTCAATCTCCTCGACGGCAATCTCGAATACCTGCTCGTGAACTCCTCCGGCGCCACCCACGAAAGCCTGCTCACCACCGAAGTGCAGCCGAGCGACCTGCACCTCGCGATGCTCCTCATCGGGGCGAAAGGCGCCGGGATCACCACACCCGCCCCGGACGACGCCGCCCCTTCGCAGATCAACAAAGATTTCCTCGCCCATGCCCCCGAGTTGAAGGGCGATCTCATCCTGATCACGGTGAAGTGGAAAGTCGGCAACGCGGAAAAAAAGGTGGCCGTCGAGGATTGGGTGCTGAACAGCGAAACAAAAAAAACCTCCCCGCGTGGACCATGGATCTACACCGGCTCGATGTTCCGCGGCGATCGCTTCATCGCCCAGGCGGAAGGGGCCTTCGCCGCGATCGTTCGTTACCCCGGGGCCTTGATCAACAACCCGCGCAAGGGTAGCGACAACGACACGATCTGGATGCCGAACAAAAAAGTCATCCCGCCGCTTGAAACTCCCGTGGAAATCTCCATCACGCTCACAGCCGATCCCGCACCATGAAAACCGTCACCGCCCTGCTCCTCGCCCTTTCGCTCAGCGTCCACGCCGAGGACGCGCCGCCGCTTCGCAATCCGGCCAATGAATCCGTGCGCCACGAAGTTTATGCCGCGATCATCAAGGGACTCGCCTATCTGGAAGTGCTCCAGCAGGAAGACGGATCGTTTCGGAATCCGCTCATCCCGGCCGCCGCGCCCGAGCATCCCGCGCTGACCGCGCTCTCGCTGATCGCGTTTCATCGCAATCCATCGGGCAATGCTCCGTTCGAACCCATCCTCAACAAAGGCTACGCCTTTCTCCGCTCGAAGGTGCAGCCCGACGGCGGCATCTACGTCAAGGGCCTCTCGAACTACAACACGTCCGTCTCGCTCATGGCCCTGCTCAATAGCGGCGATCCGAAGGACGAATCCATCATCCTCGCGGCGCGGAAATTCATCGGTGCCCAGCAGGCCACGGGAATGCTCAAGCCTGAAACCGACGGTGGATTCGGCTACGGCCCCACCGGTTCCAGCCCGAAGCGGCAACACCCGGACCTCGACAACACGGTGATCACCCTCGAAGCCATTCGCACCTTCGCCCAACAGCGGCCCACCTCCGAACTCGCCCAGGGCAAGGACCTCAACTGGCAGGCCGCGATCGACTTCATCAGCCGCACCCAAAATCTCACCGCGACCAACAAGCAGGCGTGGGCGAGCGACGACGCCGCGAACAAGGGCGGCTTCGTCTATTACCCCGGCTTCAGCAATGCCGGCGAAACCGATCTACCCGACGGCAAAAAAGCGCTCCGCAGCTACGGCACCATGACCTACGCCGGCCTGCTCAGCTTCATCTATGCCGACCTGCCCAAGGACGACCAGCGCCTCACCGCCGCACTCGACTGGCTCAAAAAAAACTACACGCTCGAAGAGAATCCCGGCCTCGGTCGCTCGGGTCTCTTCTACTACTACCATCTCGCCGCCAAGGGACTCGCGAGCGCCGGAGTCCGCGAACTCACCCTGCCCGACGGCAAGAAAATCGACTGGGCACGCGACCTCGGAGTGAAGCTGGTGGGGATGCAAAATGCCGACGGTTCCTGGCTGAACGACACCGCCCGCTGGATGGAAAAAGACCCCATCCTCGTGACGACCTACTGCGTGCTCGCGCTGGAGATCGTGCATCACCAGCTCTGAAAAAAAGGAGGTCCTCCTGAGCGCAGTGCCGCAGGGGAAAAGATGGGCGGGACGGAGTCGAAGCCTTCGGAAAAAGCTTTCGGAAGCGGATGAGGATGAGAAGACAGTGACTTCTGGCGTTCGCTCGATCGCGGGCAAAACCGGAACTCAAAACAGCCTGTCATCCCGAGCGAAATGAAGGGTGCCTAAGCGACCGGAATGCAGTCGAGGGACCTCGGATTGC
>JANPHH010000075.1:0-4332 GCA_031424375.1 Chthoniobacter sp.
CGACGAGCTGTTCGCTGAACTGGAGCTGAAAGACGGCGGGGTAGCGCCAGTGAAACCACTGGTGAAAGGAACACGGCGGCTGAGGCGCGGGACCGGTGGGCGGGGTATTCCACGGGGCGGCCCCGAGCTCGGGGCGCTCGAGGAAGCGCGCGGTGGCGACGGCTTCCAACCACTGGGTGATGATCTCCGGGGCGACGACGGTGCCACGGTGCTGGAGGAACGCGGTACAGGCGGTGCGAAGGTCGTCGAGGTGGAAGTCTTCGTTGCCGATTTGGCGCTGTTCCGCGGGAATTTTTTGCCATTCCGTGATGAGGATGGCGATGGAGTGCGCGGCGGCACGGGCGATGGCGCGTTCGATGTCGTGGTTCAGGCCGGTGGCGGATTTGTCCGGCTCGCCTTTGCCAAAAAATGCTTCGGCAACGGGATGCGCGGCGACATCGCCGGCGATGTCCTTCGCACTATCCAGGAGCGCAGCGCCACCGGCCGCACCGTAGGCGAGGATGCCATCGAGGTGTGCCGCACCGAGATGTTCGGCAGCACTGCCGAGGAGATACTTCAGCCCGGCATAGATGCCGCAGGCGAGGATGACGCGGGTGGCCTTGGCACCGAAGCCGGCCGAGGGATCGTGGGAGTCGCTCATACGCGCGACGGGTTAACAAAACGGACGGCCGGATGCACGCGCTAAGAGGTCGGAATGACTCGGCGCGAGAGCGGCGCGCGGGTTACTTGCCGCTCAGGGCGATGACGCCATCCCAGCCCGGCGGGATGCCGGTTCGTTCGAGCTGGGCGATTTCGCTGAGGTAGTATTCCGCGGGGCCGTCGTCGCCGCCGCGGAGGGAATCGGGGGGTCAGGGAGGGAATCGGCGGTCAGGGTTCAACTCCTGACATCCCCTCTTTCTGGGAAAAGGCCGGAGGCAAACTGGACGGGCAGACGTCGCACGGAAGTGTCCGCCAGGGGTCACGGCCGGGTGCGGCCGGCTTCGCGCTGGGTCTTCACCATTGCCAGGAGGCGGGCGACGACTTCGGGATTCGCGTCGGCGATGTCGGTGGTCTCGGAGAGGTCGGTGGAGAGGTCGAAGAGCTGCGGGCCGCCGGGCTTCTTTGGGGTGCCGGGTTTTGCGCCATCGCGCGGTCCGGCGCCACCGGCGGTGATGAGTTTCCACTTCCCATCGCGGACGCCGAAGGGGCCGGTGGTGCCGCCGGTGTGGGCGATGAAGGTGCTGCGCAGCGGCTGTTCGTGCGGCTGGCCGAGGATGGCGGGGAGGACGTTGAGGCTGTCGACGGCGCCGTCGGCGGGAAGCGGCACGCCGGTGAGCGCGGCGCAGGTGGCGGGCAGATCGAGGAGCGCGATGAGGTCGCTGCACTCGGTGCCGGCGGGGACGTGGCCGGGCCAGCGGGCGATGAAGGGGAGCCGATGCCCGCCCTCGAAGACAGAGCCCTTGAAGCCGCGCAGCACGCCATTGGGCCGCTGCCCGGCGGGGCCGAAGTCTTCGTAGCCGTCGTCGAGCACGCCGCCATTGTCGCTGCTGAAGATGACGAGCGTGTTGTCGGTGAGCTTGAGTCGATCGAGCGCGGCGAGGACTTTGCCGACGGTGTCGTCGAGTTCATTGATGACATCGCCGCGGGTGCCGCTCTGGCTGGTGCCGACGAAGCGCGGATGCGGGACGCGTGGGACGTGGATGCCGTGGGTGGCGAGGTAGAGGAAGAAGGGCTTCTCCCGGCTGCGCTCGATGAAGTCGATCGCCTTCGCGGCCCAGGTGTCGGCCATGTCTTCGTCCTTCCAGCGCGCGGCTTTGCCGCCGGTCATCCAGCCGATGCGGCCCACGCCATTCACGATCGTCATGTCATGGCCGTGGGTGTGCTTGAGTTTGAGCAGTTCGGGATTCTCAGCGCCGGTGGGGTCGGCGCCGACTTTTGCCTTGTAGCTGACGGTGATGGGATCGGCGGGATCGAGGCCGACGACGCGGCGATTCTGGATGTAGACGCACGGCACGCGGTCGCCGGTGGCGGCCATGTGAAAGGTGTCGTCGAAGCCGAGATCGAGCGGGCCGGGTTTGATGTCGGTGTTCCAGTCGGGACCGCCCTCGCCCCCGAGACCGAGGTGCCACTTGCCCACGAGGCCGGTGGTGTAACCAGCCTGCTTCAAGATGGAGGGAAGCGTGACCGTGCCGGGCGGAATGAGCAGCGGCGCGTCGCCGGGCGCGATGGATGAGCCGGGCTGCTGCCGCCACGAGTAGGTGCCGGTGAGGAGCGCGCGTCGCGTGGGCGTGCAGGTGGAGGCAGGCGAGTGTGCGTCGGTGAAGCGGCGGCCTTCGCGGGCGAGCCGATCGAGGTTCGGGGTTTTGACCGTGGTGGCGCCGTAGCAGCCGAGGTCGCCGTAGCCGATGTCGTCGGCGAGGATGACGATGATGTTGGGCTTTTCGGCGGCGGAGATGGAGATCGCGCTGATGAGCAGAGCGAGGGCGGGGAAGAGGGCTTTCATCGGGGCGTTATTTTTTGCGGGCTTTGGCGGTGGGGTGAAGGTTGACGTCGCCGGTGTTCGATTGCGGCGCGCCGGGCGTGCTGCGGCCGTCGGCCACGTATTTTTCGAGCAGCGCGGTGAGGCGCGCGACGATCTCGGGGTGATCGGCCTGCACGTTGCGCTTTTCGCCGATGTCGTCGGAGAGATCGTAGAGCTGAATGGGCGGCAAGCCCTGCGCGTCTTTCGCGCCCGGCTTGGGATTACTCCAGCCGCCGGAATCGGCGCAGAGTTCGAGCTTCCACTGGCCCTGGCGGATGGCGAAGGAGCCATTGATCGAGTGATGAACGAGCGCCTCGCGGAGCGGCTGGTCGATTTGCCCATCCAGCGCGGGGAGAATGCTCACGCTATCCTCCGCGGCATTGTCCGGGAGCTTCTCGCCGAGGATGGCGGCGCACGTCGCGAAGAAGTCATTGAGGCAAATCGTCTGATCGCAGCGCGTGCCGGCTTTCACCCGCGCGGGCCAGCGAACGAGATACGGAACGTGATGTCCGCCGTCGAAGATATCGGCTTTGTTGCCGCGGAATTCGCCGCTCGGGTTGTGACCCTTCGCGAGCAGTTCGTCGAACTTCGCCTGCGGCGAGCAGCCGTTGTCGCTCGTCACGATGATCAGCGTATTCTCGGCGACGCCATTTTTCTCCAGCGCATCCATCACCTGCCCGATGGTGGCATCCGTCTGCATCACGAAGTCGGCATAAGGATTCAGCCCGCTCTTGCCCAGCCACTCCGCGGTCGGCGCGATCGGCGTGTGCGGGGCATTGAGCGGCATGTAGAGGAAGAAGGGTTTGCCACTTTTCGCCGCGGCCGCGCGCTGGCCGATGACTTCCACGGCTTTGCTCGTGAGCTTCGGCAGCACGTCCACGGCCTCAAAGCCCGGCGCGGTCGGTCCCTCGCGGGTGAACCCGCCCTCGCGCCCGGTCATCATCGGGAACTTCCGCGTCTCGGTCGGCAGCACCGTCACGCGATCATTTTCGATGAAGGTGTAAGGCACCATGTCGAGCGACGCCGAGATGCCGAAGTAGTAACTGAAGCCGACGCTGGTCGGACCGTTCGTCACGGGCTTCGAAAAATCCACGCTGCCGACTTCCTCGGGCTTTTCGATGCTGAGCGCGGAGACTTCCTTGCCCGGATGCTTCACCCAATCCATGCCGAGATGCCACTTGCCCACGCACGCGGTGTCGTAGCCGCGGTCCCGCAGAAACGCTGCGACCGTCATGCGGCCATCCTCGATGAGCCGCGGGCTGAGGCCACCGAGCACGCCGCTCTTGAGCCGCGAACGCCAGTTGTAGCGGCCGGTGAGGATGCCGTAGCGCGTGGGCGAACAGACGGCGGAGCTGGAGTGCGCGTCGGTGAAAATCATGCCGCCCGCGGCGAGGCGATCCAGGTGGGGCGTGGCGATTTTGCCCAGCGGGTTGAGGCACTTCACGTCGCCGTAGCCGAGGTCGTCGGCGAGGATGAAGACGAGGTTGGGCTTCGCGGGTGGCGCGCCGTGGGCGACGCTGAGAGCGAGGAGCAGTGCGGAGCAGAGCGCGCGGGCGCGGTGAATCGGGGAGGACATAAGAGGGAGGGACAGGTTGCGTCAGCAGGGCGGACGAACGCAACCCGCGCGGGGGAGAAAAGTTCCCAGATTCGGCTGAGAGGATGGACCGAAAATCGAAAACGCCTGTCATCGCGAGCGGAATGGAGGGAGCCTGAGCGACCAGAATGCAGCCGAGGGACCTCCGATTGCCGGAGATCGCGCGATCTTCCAACGGCCGCGATGCGCTCGCCCGAGGACCGGCCTCCGCTTGTCCCGGGCACCGCCGCCTCGGAGG
>JANPHH010000076.1:0-12118 GCA_031424375.1 Chthoniobacter sp.
GCTGAGCGACCGCCCGGGATACTCGGATCTGGACTGGAAGGCGGATGCAAACGCCGATGCCTATGCCGTGCAGAGCAGCCCGGACCCGATGACGGACACGAGCTGGGGAATGCCGGAGATGGTGGTGGGGGTGAAGGTGACAGTGAATGGCGCGACGCCAGGCCAGAAGCGCTGGTACCGCGTGGCGGCGGTGAATCGGCTGGGGCAGGGGCCCTGGAGTGAGCCGGTGCCGCGTCCGCTGATGTGATCGACCTGGGGGGCCCCGCTGTCTCCCGGATGCTCTCCTCCCGCGGGTGGCGGTGGCCGGCGCCGGTCACCGCACCCGCGGGCCGGAGATGAACGTGGTTCAAGTCTTGACTGCATTTCCACCTGTAGACAGGCGCGGAGGGCTCTGGGGAGGGTCGAAACGAAGGAGCAGGCGAGCAGAATCGCCAGAGCGATCTTTTTCGTATGCCCGTCTATGGCTACAGCGAGATTCCCAATCGCTGCATGAGTTCAATCATTGAGGTCCGCCGCTCAATCCACGCTGACGCATCCGCTGGTTTTCACGGCTGGCCCGCGAACTTGAAGAGGAAAAGCTCGGAGCGGTTTTCGTCGGGGTAATAGAGCTTCAGGGCGCCATCGCGATTTTTTAGATCGAGCAAGACGGCGGAGCTGGCGCGGCGGCTGTGAATCTGATGCAGGCCGATGTGCTCGCGGGCGTAGAGTTCGCCCCAGACTTCGGCGCGAATGGCTTTCTTTCCGCGCTCGAGCAGGAGTTCGGCGAGGACGGCGTGATCGTAGAGCTGGAAGAGCGGTTGTTCCCTAGCCTCGATCTTCACGTAATCGAAACCGGGAAACTCCTCGAGGCCGGTGTTCGGCTTCTCGACGTAGTTGCCGGGCAGGATGGCGACGCGCACCCGTTCGTCGAAGCCGGCGTCGCGACTGAGTTTGGAGAGGGTGTTGATGGCGACGCGGAGGCGGCCGAAGGGCGGGACTTCGAGCGTGAGCCACACGTGGTCCACGCGGCTGGGCTCGGGCGCTTCCTCGAGCTGCACGGCGTAGGGCACGCCGACGAGGTGGACGAACTTCGCGGGCGAGGTGCGGATGCGCTCGAAAAGAACGGCGCGGGCGTCGGGTCGCTTAGTGGGCATTCTTGCGGCTGGTGCCCGTGACGGAGCGGCCGGAGCGGCCCCGCTTGGGTGTGGTGACATCCGTCCGATGTTCGATCTTTTCCACCTTGCCGTGTTTGAAATACTGCCGCTTTAGCTCGTCGTAGAGTTCGTCCCGCTGGGCGTAAAGGCGCTTGGGCTTGCGCGGTTTGGCCTTGGTCAATGCATAGGCCGTGATGATGGGGAGCGTGATCGTGGAGTCGGCGTAGCAGACCACGCAGTCGGGCAGATTCGCGGGATCGATCTTGCCCCAGCTCACCGCTTCACCGGGCGTGGCGCCACTCAGGCCGCCAGTGTCGGGGCGCGCGTCGGTGCATTGCAGGAAGTAATCGTGACCGCGTTCCTCGATGCCCATGACCTCCTGAATCTGCGGCTCGGTCTGGAGCATGAAGTTCTTCGGCGAACCGCCGCCGAGGATGAAAACGCTCGACGTGTTGCCGCTCGATTTCGCGGCGTAGACGATCGCGGCGGTTTGGTTCACGTCGCGGTTCACGTCGATCATCAACTTCGAGTCGCGCAGCGCCATGGCAGCCACATTCATCCCGATGGAACTATCGCCGGGAGAGCTGGTGAAGACGGGCACGCCGAATTGATACGCCGCGCTGAGCACGCTGGTTTCCTTGATGCCGAGCTTCTTCTCCCGCTCGGCGACGTAGCGCCCGAGCAGGTAGTGGAACTCGTCCGTGGCCATCGTCTTCTGAAACTCCGGCCCCTGGATGACCTGGCGCACGAAGGCATCGGTATCGAGCAACACGTCGTAGTCGAAGAGCACGTCGTAGATGCGGATGATGCCGTCCTTGCGCAGCACCACATCATCGAGAAAGGGCGAGCCGGCGTAGAGATGCATGCCGAGGCCGTAGTGGAGATCGTGGTAGAGGTTCGCACCGGTGGAGATGATCCAGTCCACGAAGCCCGCGCGGATGAGTGGCACGATCGCGGAGCGGCCGAGGCCGGCGGGCGTGAGCGCGCCGGTGAGCGACATGCCCACGGTGCCGGTGCCGGCGATCATTTTCTCGGTGAAGAGGCGGCAGGCTTCGGCGAGACGGCCGCCATTGTAGGCCTTGAACGTCGTGTCGATCAGGTCGCTGACTTTGATGCCTTTGCGGATCGGATCGGGCAGCAGCCGGGGAAATTTTTTGTTCAGCGAACTCATTCGGGCGGCGAAGCTAGACGCTGGCGGAAAGCGGGGTCAATGAGGTTCGGCCCTTCATCGAATACCGGGCGGCGCGGCTACTTCCCGAGCCCGCTTCCGCCGAGCTGCGGGGCGCCGAGATTCTTCGTGCCGCGCGTGCCCATGCCGGATTCACGCGGCGTGGGTTGTTTCCGGCGCGCATTGAGTTCGGCACGGTCGCGCGCGGCTTTGTCGGCGGCGGCTTTGCGCTCGGCGGCCTGCTGGGCGGCGAGCGCCTTCGCCTTTTGCGCGCGCAGCGCGGCCTCGTAGCGGGCGGCGTCTTCGGGATCGTAGTCGAAGGTGTTGGCGAGTTCCGGCGGCAGCTTGGCGAAGGGGATGCTGTCTACGCCATGCGCGGTCTCGATCGAGATGCCGAGCGGCGTGATCGCGCGGAGCGGGCCCTGGTATTTGACGCCGTCGCGCGTGGTGAAATCGAGCGCGTCGCCGACTTGCGGCGGGTAGAGCAGGCTCGGGTCGAAGAAACGTTCCTGCACCGCGCGCGGGAGATTGGTGTAGCGCAGCGACCTGACCCCGGCGGGCGTCGTCACCTCGAGCCGCCGTCCGACAACGCGGCTCACCGTGACGCTTTCGAAGCTCTGACCATCACGAGTGATGAAGCTTACCTGCTCACCCGCAAACGCCGCGACGACTGTGAGCCACGATGTGGCGAGGATGGCGAGGCGCAAAATCATGCAATTGCTTCCACCTGAATCGGCTCGCTGGTCAAGCCCGCGCGTCTCGATTTGTGGGTGGCGGAGCGACGAGGCGATCAGTCACCGCGAGCGGAATGAAGGGTGCCTGAGCGACCAGAATGAAATCGCGGGACCGCGGATTGCAGAATGATCCGCGATCCCCCGGAGGCCGGGGTCCCTCGGCTTCGTTGCACTCCGCTCGGGATGACAGGCTTTGGTAGCGATCCGTTGCTCACCCGCTTTGGCCGTCAGAATCACGCCTGCAAACGTGACCTGGCTTGCACCCACTGATCGAACCGCTCACAAACACCCCCGCATGAAAGCACTCCCCTTCCCGCTCGCGCTACTTTTCGCGGCTGCGTCCGCATGGGCTGCACCGCTCGACATCAAAGTCGACGTCGATGCCCGCGAGCTTTCGCGCTCGTTGCTCCACGCGAAGATCGAGATCCCGGCGAAGGCGGGCGACATGGTCGTGTGGTATCCGAAATGGATCCCCGGCGTGCACGCACCTGCGGGGCCGGTCCAGAATCTTGCGGGGCTGCGCTTTGAATCCGCGACCGGCGCGGTGATCGAGTGGCGGCGCGACGACGAGGAGATGAATTGCTTTCACCTCAAAGTGCCCGCCGGCACCGACCGCGTGATCGCGAAGCTCGACTACATCTGCAACCAGCCGAGCACGAACTCCAGCGGCGTGGACAGCTTCGGCAACTCGAAGATCGGCGTGGTCAACTGGAACACGGTGCTGCTTTACCCCGAGGGCGCATCCATCGACGAGGCCACCGCCACCGCGCGCCTCACGCTGCCCGCGGGCTGGAAGCATGGCACTTCGCTGCCCACGGCGAAAACCGAAGGGGCGGTCACCGACTTTCAGCCGATGACGCTCCGCCGCTTCGTCGACAGCCCGCTCATCACGGGCGAAAACTTCCGCACGATCGACCTCGCGAGCAAAGCCACCCCGCCGAACTCACCGCCCGGCTTTCTCCACCTGACCAGCGAAGCCGCGAGCGCGATCGCGATCGACGACTCGCTCATCGCGCAATACCGCAAGCTCTACGCGGAAGCCCTCACGCTTTTCGGTGGCGCACGGTTTGAGTCGTATCATTTCCTCGTGGTCTGCAGCGACCTCCTGCCGAAGAACGGACTGGAGCATCTCGCCAGCAGCTTCAACACGGTGGGCGAGCGCGAACTCGCTGACACGAAGAAGCGCAAGGCGTGGCCGGCGTATCTCCTGCCCCACGAGTTCGTGCACGCATGGTGCGGAAAGTTCCGCCGTCCGGCGGGTATGATCTCCACGAACTTTCACCAACCCGAGCGCACCGCGCTGCTCTGGGTCTATGAAGGCCTCACCCAGTATCTCGGCGAGGTGCTCACCGTCCGCAGCGGGCTCCTCACGCTCGACGAACACCTCCCCGCCTTTGCTGTAAAACTCGACGGTCTGATGCGGCAGCGTGGCCGGCGCTGGAGGGCGCTGGAGGACACCGCCGTCGCGAGCTGGCTCGGCCGCGCGCACAGTCCCTCATGGGCCTCGCTGCGGCGCAGTCAGGATTACTACGACGAGGGCCTCGTGGTCTGGCTGGAAGCCGATGCGCTCATCCGCGAAAAGTCCGGCGGCAAGCTGAGCCTCGACGATTTCTGCAAAAAATTCTTCGCCGCCGATCGTGACAAGATGCCGGTGGTCGTCGGCTATGAGTTGAAGGAAATCACCGGCTTGCTGCGCGGATTGGCCGAAGAGGATTGGGACAAATTTTTCGCCGACCGGATCAGAAAACCGCGGGAGGAACTCGGCCTGGATTTCCTGCCGAAGACACTCGGCTACCGGCTGCAATACACCTCCAAGCCCAGCGAATACCTCACCGAGCGCGAGAAGGAGCGGAAGATGGTGACGGCCAGCGCCAGCCTCGGGCTATCGGTCGGCGAGGATGGAAAACTCGGCACGATTGTGCCCGACTCTCCGGCCGACAAAGCGGCGCTCGCTCCCGGCATGATCGTCACCGGGGTGAACGGCCGCAAATTCAGCAGCCAGCGGCTGAAGGACGCGATCTCGGACAGCGTCACCGAACGAAAGGTCGATCTCCTCGTCCTCGACGGCGACACCTTTCGCACCATCTCCGTGCCGTACCAGGACGGCCCGAAATATCTCGAACTCACCCGCACCGCGGATCACGCCAACACCCTCGCTGTGATCCTGAAGGCGGTGACGAAGGACGAGAAGAACTGATCCCGATCGCCTCGGATTCAGCCACGTCCGCGGGTGTGATTAATTGTGGTTCAAAGATGCGCGCGATGTCCCGGAGGGACGATGGAAATTAGCCGGTGGCGTCAGCCACCGGATCGCGAAAAAAATGAATCCGCCCCAGCAGCGGCGTTTGAATTCCACCGTCGCGACTCCACCGCCCCTTCAGGGCGGGTTCGCTCGGCGGGCGGTTCCGGTGGCTGACGCCACCGGCTAATTTCCGTTGGCCCTCCGGGCCATGAATGGAGCCGCCGGGAATCAAAAAGTTCCATCGTCCCTCCGGGACATCGCGCGCATCTTTGAACCCCAATTCATCACCCCCGGGCGCGAGGGATGAGCGGCGCCGGCTACCGCCGCAGCGCGTTGATCAGCTCATCGATCTTATCCAGCACCGCCTGCATCTGGTCCGGGTTGTAGGCGCCGTCCGCGCCCTGAGTCAGCGTGCCCACCGCATTGCTATTGCTGCTCGTGCCGGCGATGGCATTGACGAGATCGGTGACCGTCGCCCGCGTCTGGAGATCATTGTTCAGCGCCGTGAGCTGCGTGCGCATCTCGGCGGAAGCGAGCGGGGAATTGGTGGCGGGTTTGGTGGGATCGAAGGGCATGGCGTTAAGCTGAGGAGACTTGGAGAGGAGGAGATTGGGAGAAGGGGACTCTTCGCTTTCCGCTCGTTAGACCACGCGGATCTGCCCTGGATCGCTCCACGCGCCCATCACTCCCTTGAGGCCCACCGTGCGCACTCGCACCCAGACCATGGCGCCGGGCGTGAGGCCATCCATTTCCGCCTTGCCGCCCTGAAAGATCCCCTTCAGGTGCCAGTTCGCCTCGGTGTTCGGGTCGCCGGTATTGATCTGCACCTCATTGGTGCTCCCGTGACGGTCAGGCTTATAGCGGGCCACGATCGAGCCGCTCAGGTCGCCCTGGCGCAGACGCAGATTGGTGGGCGCGGCGGGCGGGGCGGGATTCGCCGGGTGCGAGGTATCGTAGGAAGGGAAACCGCTTTTTTCCACGATCATCGCGTCGCCCTTCGCGACCATGTTCACGTAGCCGCCCAGCACGCCGAGCGCATCCTCCAGCGCCACTCTCGCTTCGTTAAAGGCGATCACATCCACCTTCGCATTGCTGGCCCGGGCCACCAGCGCGGTATCGTAGGTGGTGATCAGGGTCTGGAGCGCCGCCACCGTCACCGGGGGCGAGGCAAAGGTGGAGGCATTCGCCGCCAGGCTGTTGTGGATGGTCTGGGCCGCGGGACCGAGTTCCGCCGCCGTGTAGCCGCTGAAGTCGATGATTGCTTTGATGGTGTTCATGGATCTGGTTTTGGGAACGATCACCGCGTCCCAAGTCGCGCCGGAGCCCCAAAGGAAGCCTGGCGTGTCCCAAGTGAGCGGATCGGGCATGGTTTTTGGGTGGGGGTTAGGAAAAAATGGGAAAAAGTGGCGAAAAGTGCGGCGGCGACGCGTAGCGAAGATGCAAAACCCTCATCGACTGCCGAAAAAGCCCGACCGGATGCCGCGAAAGCCCGACCGGTTGCCGCAAAAGCCCGACCGGTTGCCGTAAAAGCTCGACCGATTGCCGCGAAAGCTCGACCGGATGCCGCGAAAGCTCGACCGTCTGCGCGCAGGAAATCGGGTTTTGCTCCATTGCCGCCCCGTGATCGCCAGCCAGGGGAGGGGGAAGTTGCAAAAGGCGCATCGTCATCGGCTCCGGTTCCTTTCAGTGAACCCTCTCCACGGCGCTAAAGTCGGCCATCATCGCATTCCAATCCGCGCCCAGCGCCCGATGGATCTTCCCCAAAATCTTCACGCCGATCTCCGCCTTGCCAGTCTCCACATCCTGATAGTGCCGCTCATTCACGCCCGCCCGCGCCGCCATCTCCTCCTGCGTCAAACCACGATGTTTGCGCAGTTTCCTTAAGTTGTCTCCGAGGACCACGAGCTCTGGATCTGAGTAACCCATGGCGCGCAGGATGCCCCGCCGGAAAAGAACCGTCCACGGTCTATTCCCACGTATTTTGCAGATTTTTTCGGGGCGGGAAAATTTCGCCTAAAGGAGTTTCCGATTCCTTCGGTCCCGCCCCGACCCACCCGTTCGGAAGCTTGCGAAGCCATCGCCGTGATATAACAAAGTCCCAATGAGGTCCGCGCCGTTCATCCATTCACCGGTAGGCACCCAAACACTCCCTCGGAAAGAGGGCGGCAGGAATGAAGTGCTGAAGTTTAGTGCTTCAAAAATGGAGCCTACTACTAGTTAGGCGTCGCTCGCGCTCTCGAAAACTCAGAACATTGAACCAAACATTTAGAACTATGACCCTTTACAATACAATGATTCGTTCCGCCGTGGTTGCACTTATGCTCCTAATGGGTCTGTCCGTATTGGGACAGACCACAACCGCCAAGCCGACCTTCGATCTTGCTGCTCGCCAAATTAAAGCGCGTCCCTATGTGGAGAAGGCACTGAAAGAAGTCGCCAGCATACAGAACGAGCCCCTGAAAGCCTCCGCGCTAAGCCAAATCGCTCGCGCGCAGGCCAAAGCGGGCGATGTGCCTGCCGCATTGGGCACGTCCCAAAGCATTAAAGACGAGCGCCAGAAAGCCTTCGCGCTGCATTTCATCGCCGGTGCCCAAGCCGAGGCAAGCGACGTGCCCGGCGCTTTGCGCACAGTCGAAACAATCAAAGACAACGGAACAAAAGCCTTTGCCCTGAGCCTCATCGCCGAAGCGCAGGCGCAAGCGGGCGACGTGCCCGCTGCTTTACGCACAGCCGAAAGTATCAAAAATGAGCCCCCTAGAGGCGATCTCACTAAACTCGTTGCCCTGCAACGCATCAGCGCGGCGCAGGCTAAGGCCGGTGATTTCCCTGCCGCGCTGCGCACGGCGGGGAGCATTAGGGTTGGGAGCGGGATAGATGCTCAAGCCTTGGTTGGCATCGTTGTTGAGCAGGCCAAGGCGGGTGACTTGCCCGCCGCTCTGCGGACGGCGGAGACGATTAAAGACAGTTCTCGGAAAGTCCTTGCCTTGGGCATGATCGCCGCGGCGCAAGTCAAGACGGGTGATCTGCCTACAGCCCTGCGCACAGTCGAGAGCATCCAAGACGATTCCAAGAAAACTGAGGCGCTCCACCGCATCGCTACAGCGCAGGCTGAGAGGGGCGATGTGCCCGGTGCCATGCGCACGGTCGAGAGCATCAAGGATGATGGAGGAAAGGCTGGTGCGCTGCGCTTCATCGCCGTTGCACAGGCCAAGGCCGGCGATGAGCCTGGCGCCCGGCGAACGGCAGAGAGCATTAAGGTTCCCGGGGACAAAGCATTTTCGCTGCGCGACAGCGCCGTTGCGCTGGCCGAGACGGGCGCTGTGCCTGCTGCCTTCCGTATCGCCGGGATCATCAAGGAAGACGACATGAAATCCTCTGCACTGCAACGCATCGCCGCCGCGCAGGCGCAAGCCGGTGACATTCAGGGGGCGGCAAGCACCGTGGAATCGCGTTTGGTGGGATATGAGAGATGTCGCGGTTATGTGTTGATCGTCGAAGCCTTCCTCAAGAACCCTCGTCAGTTGCTGCTCGAGCAGCAATGACCGCAACGCCTGACCTCTGTGAGAAGTGTCAAGGGGCGTGTGAACTGAGTTTGCTTTCTTAGTTCTGCTCGTTCCCAAACTTGGGAACGCGCGAAAACACGAGCCAGGGCGAACTTTCCCGCGCCCCTGCCGGGGTGCCTGACGTTTGGTTGTCGGTTCCGGGGGTGTTACCCCCGGCTAATCTCCGCGGTCCCTCCGGGACGGCGCTGATCTTTTCCTTTTCCCCGCGAATCAGCGCGCCACATTCACCCCACGACCATGACTCTCGCGGACTTTTGTGAGTATTGCCTGACGCTGCCGGGCGCGGAGGTGACGACGCCCTTCGGGCCGGAGGTGCTGGTGTATAAGGTGGGCGGGAAGATGTTTGCGCTGGCGGTGCCGGAGGAGCTGCCGCAGCGGGTGAATCTGAAGTGTGATCCGGATCGCGCGCTGGATCTGCGCGACCGGTATGAGGACATCGAGCCGGGCTATCACATGAACAACCGGCACTGGAATACGCTGACGCTGCCGGGTCGGCTGCCGACGGCGCTGGTCCGCGAGCTGGTGGATCATTCGCATGCGCTGGTGGTGGCATCGCTGCCGCGGAAGGTGCGCGCGTCTTTGCCCCGCTAAACGGCGGCGAGGGCGGCAGCGAGCCCTCGGCGGTCAGGGCAGTGGCCACGAAAGCTTCGGCTGGTGCCACGGTGTCCCACCTGCGGCGGGCAAAGTGGGACATGGCGCACTTTCGCGCCCGGCGGGGAGGGGGGCGGGAGAAGGTGATTTTCCTCTGTAAAACGGGGATTTTCGGGGGCGGACGGCGGGGTGGGCGCGGGCTGTGCTAAAGGGGCGGCGCAACCTTTCGCTCCGCGCGCCCCGCGAATCCCCGTCGGCGCGAATCCCGAAAGACCTACCACTTACCCACCAATGGCTAAAATTCTCGGCATCGACCTCGGCACTACGAACTCCTGCATGGCGATCATGGACGGCGGCGAGCCGACTGTGCTCGAAAACTCGGAGGGGGCGCGCACGACTCCGTCCGTCGTCGCCTTCACAAAATCGGGCGAGCGTCTCGTGGGGCAGGCGGCGAAACGCCAGGCGGTGACGAATCCGCAGAACACGGTTTTCTCGGTGAAGCGGTTCATGGGGCGGAAGTTTGACGAGGTGCGCGAGGAGGAGCATCGCGTTCCCTATAAGATCGTGAAGGCGGCGAACGGTGACGCGCACATCCAGGTGCAGGTGGGCGGCGAGACGAAGACTTTTTCTCCACCGGAAATCAGCGCGATGATTCTGGCGAAGCTGAAGGCTGACGCGGAGGCGAAACTCGGCGAGACGATCACGCAGGCGGTCATCACGGTGCCGGCTTACTTCAATGACTCGCAGCGCAATGCGACCAAGGACGCGGGCAAGATCGCGGGCCTCGAAGTGCTGCGGATCATCAATGAGCCGACGGCGGCTTCGCTGGCCTACGGGCTCGATAAGAAGAAGGACGAAAAGATCGCGGTGTATGACCTCGGCGGCGGCACCTTCGACATCTCGGTGCTGGAGATCGGCGACGGCGTCTTCGAGGTAAAGGCGACGAATGGCGATACGCACCTCGGCGGCGATGACTGGGACAACGCGCTGATGGATTGGATGTTCAATGAGTTCCGTGCGGACAGCGGGATCGATCTCACGAAGCAGCCGGACGCCGTGCAGCGGATCAAGGAGGAAGCCGAGAAGGCGAAGATCGCGCTCTCTTCCTCGCAGCAGTACGACATCAATCTCCCTTTCATCACGGCGGACCAGACCGGGCCGAAGCATATTCAGAAGTCCATCACGCGCGCCAAACTGGAGCAACTCACCGACCCGCTTTTCGAGCGCACGCTGAAGCCGGTTCGCGACTGTCTAAAAGACGCGGGAATCAAGGAGAGCGAGGTCAATGAACTCGTGCTCGTGGGCGGCATGACCCGCATGCCGAAGGTGGTCGATACGGCGCGCAAGCTCGTGGGCAAGGAACCGCACAAGGGTGTGAACCCGGACGAAGTGGTGGCCGTGGGCGCGGCGATCCAGGGCGGTGTGCTCAAGGGCGACGTGAAGGACGTGCTCCTGCTCGATGTGACTCCGCTGACGCTGGCGATCGAGACGGCTGGCGGGGTGGCCACGGCGATGATCCCGCGCAACACGACGATCCCGACGCGGAAGGAAAACATCTTCTCGACCTACAGCGACAACCAGCCCGGCGTGGAAATCAAGGTCCTGCAAGGCGAGCGACCGCTCAGCCGCGACAATAAGAACCTCGGCACCTTCCACCTCGATGGCATCCCGCCGGCGCCGCGGGGCACGCCGCAGGTTCAGGTGACCTTCGACATTGATGCGAATGGCATCCTGCACGTGAGCGCGAAGGATCTCGGCACCGGCAAGGAACAGAAGATTTCGATCACCGGCAGTTCAGGACTCAGCAAGGAAGAAGTGGAGCGCATGCAGCGCGAAGCCGAAGCCCATGCCGATGAGGATAAGAAGGCCAAGGAAGCCATCGAGATCCGGAACAACGCGGACAACCTCGCCTATCAATGCGAGAAGCAACTCAAGGAACTGGGTGACAAGATTCCGGAGGACAAGAAGAAGGAAATCGAGGCCAAGATCGAGGCGGTGCGCGAGTCGCTGAAGAGCAACGACGCCGACCGGATCAAGGTGGCCTATGACGACCTCCAGAATAAGTTCCAAAGCATCAGCGAGGAACTCTATAAGCAGGCTTCGGCATCCACGGGCGGTGCCGGCGGTGCGGGTCCGGAGTCGGCGGGGCCGCAGCCCGAGGCGACGAAGAAGCCCGATGGCGACGTTGTCGACGCGGAGTTCGAAGTCGTGGACGACGACAAGAAGAAGTAGGCGGGTTACTTCCGAACAAATCTAACTTTACCGAACGGCGCCGGTCGTCACAGTCCCCCGACTCACCTCGGATGGCAGCGGCGGCAGTGCCACAGTAAAACCAAACCACAAACCACAAACCAAACTAAACATATGGCAGCAGTCAATGTTCGACCCCTCGCAGACCGGGTTCTCGTAAAGCCCCTCGAAGCGACTGAAACTAAAAAAGGCGGGATCATCATCCCCGACGCGCACAAAGAGAAGCCGCAGGAAGGCGAAGTCGTCGCCCTCGGCACCGGCAAGCGCGATGACGAAGGCAAGCTCATCGCCTTCACCGTGAAGAAGGGCGACAAGGTCCTCATCTCCAAATACGGCGGCACCGAGATCAAAATCGCGGACGAGTCCTATCTCATCATGCGCGAGGACGACATCCTCGGCATCCTCGGCTAAGCGCCCCCGGCGCGTCTCTTCCTCTT
>JANPHH010000077.1:0-13204 GCA_031424375.1 Chthoniobacter sp.
GTTCGGTGGTTTCACCGTCGCGGGTGGCCCGCAAGTCGCGCGCTTCCCCGTGGATCCCGCGCTGCAATTCATCCTGCTCATTCCGGATTTTGAAGTCGCCACGCCCGACGCCCGACGCGTCCTCCCCGCGCAGATCGATCGCCTCGGCGCCGCACGTTCCTGCGCCAACGCCTGCCGGATCACCGCCGCCTTTGCCTCACAAAACTACGAACTCCTGCGCGGCGCGTTCGAAGATCACCTGCACCAGCCGTATCGCGAAAAAGCGCTCCTCCCCTTCCTCACCGCCACCATCACTGCGGGTGAAAAAGCGGGCGCGCTCGGCGGCTTCCTCAGCGGTAGTGGCTCGACGATCTGCTGCGTCGCGCTGGGTGACGCGGAAGCCATCGCCACCGCCATGCTCGCCGCGAGCGGCAATGCCGGCGCGCGCACGTTGATCACGACCGCCGACAACGAGGGCGTTCACCACTAGCCCGTGCGCGCGGCCCTTGAGCGATTTGAGCAGTTCGCCATCGACGTCATTCTGGAGCGTCGCTACGGCAAACGCGCCGCGCTGCTGCGCTGGTTTCTCTTCGCGCTGAGCGGGCTGTTTCTCCTCATCGTGCAGACGCGGCTCTGGCTGTATCGGAAGCGTATTTTCCGCGAGCGCCCGCCTGGCTGCATGGTCATCTCGATCGGCAATCTCACCGTCGGCGGCACGGGCAAGACGCCCGTCGTCGAGAAGTTCGCCCGCACCTTGCAAGACCACGGCCGAAAGGTCGCGATCCTCAGCCGCGGCTCCAAAACGAAGAAGCCGCCGCTCATCCGCCGACTCCAGCGCAAGTGGCTCGGCATGGAGCGGAAAAAGCCGCGCATCGTCCACGACGGCGAGCGGCTCCTGCTCGATTCGCGCTTCGCCGGCGACGAACCCTACATGCTCGCCAAGTCGCTCAAGGACGTGATCGTCCTCGTCGGCAAAGACCGCGTAAAAAGCGCGCTCTACGCGGTGCGCGACATGGGCGTCGACATTCTCCTGCTCGACGACGGCATGCAGTATCTCGACCTCCGTCACCGGCTCGACATCTGCCTCATCGATGCCCAGGCCCCGTTCGGCAACGAATTCCTCCTCCCGCGCGGCACACTCCGCGAACCGCCCAGAAATCTCCGCCGCGCCAGCTACGTCTTCATCACGAAATCGCCCACCACCGGCAACGCGAAGCTCATCGAACGCATCCGCCGCTACAACCGCGCCGCCGACATCATTGAGACGACGCACCAGGCGCTCTACCTGCAAAATCTTTACCTTCCCGAAGACCGCCGCCCGCTCGAATTCCTCGGCGGCAAATACATCGCCGCCATCTCCGGCATCGCGCGCCCTGAGAGCTTCGAGGAGAAATTGACCGGCCTCGGCGCGATCCTCGAGATCACCAAACGATTCGCCGATCACCACCGCTTCACCGACAAGGAACTCGAGGAATTTCACGCCCGCTGCGCCCGCCGCGATCTCGATCTCATCGTCACCACTGAGAAAGACAGCGTCCGCTTTCCCGCCAAAAATCTCGCGACCGAAGTGCCGATCTACTACCTCCGCGTGGAGATCGAAATCCTCGGCGGCCACGAACACTGGGACACCCTTGTCGAACGCATCTGCCACCACCGCCCGCTGGTGGCCCCGGAGCGGTTTTTTGCCTGACGCGACGTTGGCTACGGGCCTTGAATCCTCGTTTGCCCCCGAGAGACTCTCTAGCTATCTCTTTTTCATGAGCGTTCAGGAACTCGAAGCGGCGGTGACCCGCCTATCCCCACAGGAGCTCTCGCACTTTTCCCGGTGGTTTCAGGAATATGTGGCCGAACAGTGGGACCGGCAGATCGAAGCGGATATCCTCGCCGGGCGGTTTGATGCCGCCGGCCGGCGCGCTACTGCGGAGTTCGAGGCCGGGCGCTGCAAGCCGCTTTGAAGCACTTCACGACGGCGGAATTCTGGGCGCACTATGAGCAGTTACCCGCCGAAATTCGGGAACTGGCCGACAAGAATTTTCTGCTTCTGAAAGCGGACCCAAGGCATTCATCCCTCCGACTCAAGAAGGTCGGCGACTTTTGGTCGGTGCGGATCGGCCTTCACTACCGCGCGCTCGCCAAAGATCACCCCGAGGGATTGCTCTGGTGGTGGATCGGGCCTCACGAAAGCTACGATCGAATCGCGTGACGCGCGGGCGAAAACAGAACGGGCGCAAACCTCGCGGTCTGCGCCCGTTAGAATTTTTCGCTGATCAGCGCTTACGAGATCACTTCGCCCACGCCGTAGCGCAGGAAGCGGCGGATGCTGAGCGTGTCGCCGAGGGCTTTGCTCTTTTCGGCGAGGACCTGCGTGATCGTCTGGTCGGGGTTCTTTATGAACGCCTGATCGACGAGGCAGCGGTCGCTGTAAAACTTCTCCAGTTTCCCGTCGACGATCTTCGCGACAATGTTCTCGGGTTTGCCGGGAGGCACCTGGTCCGCGTAAATGGCGCGTTCGCGATCGATGGTCGCCTGCGGGATGCTGGTGCGGTCGACGGCGATCGGGTTTGCGGCGGCGATTTGCAGGGTGATGTCGCGGACGAGTTGCTTGAAGTCTTCGGTGGTCGAGGTCTCTTCCTTGGTCGCGCCCACTTCCACGAGCACGCCGACTTTTCCGCCGGTGTGAATGTAAGCGGCCACGGCGCCGGCGCCGGTCACTTCCACGCGGTCGCTGCGGCGGATCTGGACGTTCTCGCCGATCTTCTGGACGGCAGCCACGCGGTCGGCCTCGAGGTCAGCTCCGGGCTCGGCCGCGATCTTGCGGGCCACTTCATCGGTGAAGGCGCGGAAGCCGTCGTTCTTGGCGACGAAATCGGTCTCGCAGTTGATTTCGACAAGCACGCCGACTTTTGCGCCGGGCAGGATAGCCTGGGCGATCACGCCTTCCTTGGCTTCGCGGTCGGCTTTCTTGGCCGCGCTGGCGGCGCCTTTCTTGCGGAGGACGTCGATCGCGGCTTCGAGGTCGCCATTCGTTTCGGAAAGGGCGCGCTTGCACTCCATGAGACCGGCGTTGGTCTTCTCACGGAGGGTTTTAACGAGTTGGGCGTCGATGACGGTTTCAGTGCTCATGGGGAAGTTGAGAGTTGAGAGTTGAATGTTGAGAGGCGCGGAACTGAAAGAAACGAGTGGAGCCGAGAGGACGCCTCTCAACTCTCAACCCTCATCTCTCAACCTCTCCGCGGCGCAGCGCGACTATTCGCTGACCGCCGAAAGGGCCGCCTGCTCCTGCTTGCGAGCCTTGACGGTGTTCGAGACGATCGCGTCGACGAGCTTCTGAAGGACGATGCGGATCGCGCGGATCGCGTCGTCGTTGCCGGCGATCGGGTAGTCGATGAGATCGGGATCGGCGTTCGTGTCGACGATGGCCACGACCGGGATATTGAGCCGGCGGGCTTCGGCGACGGCAATGGCCTCGCGGGTGGTGTCGATGATGATCAGCGCGTCGGGCAGCTTCTCCATGTCGCGCACGCCTTCGAGGTTGCGCTTGACTTTGTCACCCTCGCGGCGGACCGCGGAGATCTCCTGCTTGCCCATCTTCGAAAACTCGGCCTGCTTATCGAGATCCTCGATATACTTCATGCGGGCCACGCTCTTGCGGATGGTGGTGAGATTGGTGAGCGTGCCGCCCAGCCAGCGCTGGTTGACGTAGAACTGCCCGCACGCCGTCGCGGCTTCCTTGATCGCTTCCTGCGCCTGCTTTTTGCAGCCGACGAAAAGCACCTTGCCATTGCGTTCGGCGATCTTGCGCAGGAACTCGGTGGCGGTGTCGAGTTGGCCGACGGTCTTGCCGAGGTCGATGATGTAGATGGCGTTGCGCTTCTCGAAGATGAAGGGTTTCATCTTGGGGTTCCAGCGCTTCGTCTGGTGGCCAAAGTGGACACCAGCCTCGAGAAGTTCCGTCATCAGTTCAGTGGACATACAAATTGGGCGTGCAGGATTAAGGGCAGAAGAAAAATGGGCTGGAGGGATACGCGAACTCCCAAACCAACGCAACGGGAATCTTCCGGGATTGTACGGGTGGGAATTTTGGGCGGCGCGGAGCTGGAGGCTGGTGAGAAAAACAATGTCATCCTGAGCGGCGCGCCGCGTGGTGGAGTGGTGGGTCGGGCCGCGGCTGGGGGGGTGTGGGCGGCGCGCAGTCGAAGGACCTCATCCTATTTCTTCCGGTGTGCCTGCCGGGAGGAGATGCGTAAGGTCCTTCGACTGCGCGATGCCCCGCCCACACCCCGAAAAAACACACCGCCCGCCGCGCATCGCTCCGCTCAGGATGACAGCGTTTTTTTTGGATGGGCGCTCCGCTGCGTCAGTCCTTCGGCTCGGGCTCGGTGTCCACGATGGGCTTCGTCGCGCCTTGCAGCTTCGCCACCCGCGCAGCGGCGGTTTTCACTGCGTCGGCAGTTTGGTGGATGGTGAAGTCGATCGTGGCGCGGTGGGACTCGCCGCCTTTGAGTTTCGGAACCCGGCCGTATTTGCGTTCGATGCGGCGGTTCGCGGGGAAGTTCGTCCCCGGCTCGATACCGGTGACGTAACCCTCCAACTCCGGCGGCGTGTTTTTCCACTGGGTGAGATACGGCAGATCCTTCAGCGACCACGCCATGCTCACCCCGCGCGTGGCGGCTTTGTTTTGCAGCAGCACTTCGGTGCGGCCGGCGGCGTCGGCGAGCGGACGGATGCAGTAGACCTGCTCGACGAAACCGGGCGTCGGCGCTGCGTAGGTGGCGGAGCCGGCGAGAGACTTCGCCGCATGCGCGTTAAACGGGGTGATCCGCGCGACCGGCGCGAGGAACGTTGCGCCTTCCTCGAGCAGCGGGCGGCCGAAGTTCGTGTGGTAGAGCAGCTCAAACTCCTGCTCGTATTCGCCGCGGTTCGTCACCGTGTCGGCGATTTGGAATTCACTCGCACCCGGCGTGGTCGAGATTTCCGTCCACAGCTCCAGCTTCGACCCGTAAAACATCCGCTCATCGACGCGCCCGCGGATGCGGATGCGGAATGGCGGTTCGCGATCGATCACAACTTCCACCTCGCTCGCGGGGATGTTCCCGATTTTGCCGTGCAGCGTGAGATCCATCGTGGCTTCGTCGCCGGTGTTGTTGATGAATTTGTCCGTGCCTGGGTGGCCGTTGCTCTCCAGCCCGCAGCGCACCATCCATTCATTGAAACCTTCGAGCCAGCCGAGGCCGCCGCGGCTTTGCAGATCCATGTGCATCGGGTTCACCACTTCCTTTACCGGCGAATCCCATCCGAGCCGCAGCTCGCCGCATTGCACCCGCAGCACACTCATGCCACGAGTCGGCACGACGACAAACTGCAGCGTCCCATTGTCCACCTCGATCACGTCAACACCCTCCTGCTTACCGCCGTGCAGCGTCGTCTTGCGCACCGACCACGCGCCACTCGCGGGCGTCATCTCTTTTGCGGACGTTTCCCACGTTTCGACATGGGTGTTTTTTTCCACGCTGGTCAGGACGTGGCGGAAGGGTTCGGCGGCGAGGGTGTGGGCGGTGAGCATGGCGAAGGCGATGGGGAGAGCGCGGTTCATACGCCATGGACTAGCCGCCGGCGCGGCGAAAGTGGAGCGACTTTCTGACCGGGCCGCGCGCGCCTTGCCCCCGCGCCTTTTTCCCCGCTAGCCTCCGCCGCATGGACACCGCACCCCTCGGCAGCAGCCCGATCCACAGCACCCCGCTCGCCTACGGTTGCTGGCGCATCGCCACCACGGGCGACACCAAGACCGATCTCCTCACCGCGCGCAATGCGATCTTCGCGGCGCGTGAAGCCGGCATCACTTTTTTCGATCTCGCGGACATCTACTGCGCGGGTCGGGCGGAGAGCGCGTTCGGTCAGGTGCTCCATGAACATCGCGATCTGCGGAAGAAGATCGTCATTGGCACGAAGTGCGGCATCCGTCTTCCGGACGAAGCGACGGGCGCGCCCTATCGCTACGACTCGACGGCGGAATACATCACCCACTCCTGCGAGCAGTCGCTGAAGCGGCTCGGCATCGACCGGATCGACGTCTACCAGATCCACCGTCCGGACTGGCTCATGGAGGTGGATGAGGTGGTGAAGGCGCTGCAAAAGCTGGAGAAGCAGGGCAAGATTCGCGACGTGGGCGTGAGCAATTTTCTCCCCTCGCAGCTCGAACTCCTCGGCAAGGCGCTGCAAAAAACCGCCGAGATGCCGATCATCGTGAACCAGATCGAGTGCAGCCTGCTCCAACTCGCGCCATTCGAAAATGGCACGCTCGACCAGTGCATGAGCCTCAACATTCGCCCCCTCGCGTGGAGCCCGCTCGGCGGCGGGCATCTCGCGAATGGCCCGGTGAACGTCCTGCCCTCGCAGGCCGGCTACCAGCCCCAGCTCGTCATCGAGGCGCTCGATGAAATCGCCGCCGCGCGGCATTCGACGCGCTCCGCCATCGCGCTCGCGTGGCTGCTCCGGCATCCGTCGAAGATCATCCCCATCATCGGCACCACGAATCCCGAGCGGATCAAGGAAGCTGCCACCGCCGTGGGTATGGAGTTGACCCGCGAGGAGTGGTATCGGCTGCTCGCTGCGGCCAAGGGCGGCTCGCTGCCGTAGCCTCGATCATTTGGGACGCGGCGGAAAAATCAAAGGCGCGTGTCATCCCGAGCGGAATGGAGGGAGCCTGAGCGACCAGAATGAAGTCGAAGGACCTCGGATGGCAGAATGATCTATGAACCTCCGGAGGCTGAGGTCCCTCGGCTTCGTTATACTCCGCTCGGGATGACAGACTTTATTGAAGTCCGCTTCATCCTTAGACGCGGCGCGGCGCGGCGATTACGGAATCGCGTAATCCGTTTTTCGATTTGGCGGGCTTGCACCGACTACGGGCGGATGAGTAGAACTCCCGCCCCACCTCCAACCCCACATTTCACATGCCTGAAAAAATCGGATTCGTCGGCGTCGGTCGTATGGGCGCGAACATGGCCCGCCGCCTCAAGGAAATCGGTTATCCCATCACCGCCGTCTACGACGTGCGCCGGGACGCCGCCGTGGAACTCGCCACCGAGCTCGGCGCGGAAGCCTGCACGAAGCTCGCGCGAGTCACGGAACTGAGCGACGTGATCATCACGGTCGTGATCGACGACAAGTCACAGCTCGCCGTTTTCACGAATAAGAAGGACAACCTGCTCCAGGGCGCCAAAGGCCGCACTTTCGTGAACTGCGCGACGATTTCGCCGAAGACCCATCAACTGGTGGAAAAACTCGCGAAGAAAGCCGGCGCCGCTTCGCTCGAAGGCTGCATGGCCTCGTCGATCACGCAGGCCCGCGCGGGCACGCTCTACCTCATGATCGGCGGCGAGGAAAAGGCCTTCGCGAAGGTGAAGCCAATCCTCAGCAAACTCTCTGACGACGGGAAGCTGATGACCTACATCGGCAAGGCGGGCAAAGCCGCGCAGGTCAAGGCGCTGGTCAACATGGTCATGAACATCAACACCGCGGGCCTCGCCGAGGGTCTCGGTCTCGGCGCCGCGCTCGGCGTGGATCTCGCCATTCTGATGAAGGTCTTTTCCCAGACCGGCGCGAACAGCCGCGTGCTCGCCACCGATGGCGAAGACATGGTCAACCGCGACCACTCCTGCTTCTTCAGCGCCGCCCACGCCGCAAAGGACAGCGGCATCGCGCTGAAGCTCGCCACAGAAGCAAAGCTCACGCTCCCGCTCGCCGCCGCGACCTTCGCCCAATATACGAAGCTCACGAAGCTCGGGCTCGGCGAACTGGACAAGAGCGGTATCGCCGAACTCACTTTCAAAGGCCGCGGCCCAAAAACGAAGGCGGCGAAAAAATCTCCGCGAAAGAAGTAATCGATTTGCCGCGCGGGCAGCCGTCGCGGCAGAACCAAAAAACCAAACCACCAAAACAAAACACATGGCAACCTACGTTCCTCTCATCAGCTCCGGCACCACCGGACCACTCGGCGTCCTCCACCTGCCCCGGCTCTGGCAGAAGCTCTCGCTCGAAGCGACGGGCCAGCTCGCCGCCGGCTATCCTGGCTGCGGCAAAGGCTATGACGGCATGACCCTCGGCGCGCTCGGCGTCGACGAAGCCGCGATCAAGGCCTTCGTCAAATCCAGCAAGCCCACCTATCCGCAGTTCGAGGCTTGGGTGAAGGCGAACGGCACGTCCGTGACCGCCGACGCGATCGCCAAGCACAACGCCGCCGTCACCGGCTATCTGCATGACGACGCCACCCGCCAGGGCATCCTCAGCGCCAATGGCCTGCCCGACGGCTCGCCGAAGGACGCCGTGAACCTGAACAACCTCGACGACTGGTTCGAGTTCCATCAGGCCGTCCTGAAGTAACCGCTAACAACCTTGAGCCGGCGGGGTGAATTCCCCGCCGGCTCTCTCATTTATCCCTCCGTCTTTTTCTTTTTCTTCATCTTCATCTTTTTCTCCTCCCGTCCGCTCGGGAGATCGGAAGAGAGGAAAAAGATGAAGATGAAGAAAAAGACGAAGATTGCCTCCTCACTAAAATACTCCCCCATGAACTCCGAATACCTCTTCCCCCAGCGTCTCAACCGCCGCGACTTCCTCAAAATGAGCGCCGCCTCCGCCGCCGCGCTCGCCCTTCCCTCGCTCAGTCAGGCCCAGGATGGCCCGGTGAAAATCGGCGAAGGCAAATGGACTTACACGCTCGATGAAAGCTGGGGCAAGCTGCCCGAGGGCATGAGCTACGGCTTCGGCTGCGGGATTGTGGTCGACTCGAAAGACCGCGTCTATGTCACCTCCCGCTCGACGAGTCCGGCAGTCGCGATCTTCGGCCCGGATGGCAAGCTGGAGGAAACATGGAGCAAGGATTTCGGCAACGGCTACAACCCCGATCAGGTCAAGGCGACCGCGCATTGCGTGTATTGGAGCAAGGAGGCGGATGGTGAGTTCCTCTACTTCACCGAGAATGTCGCGGGCGGCAAAGCCAAGGACGGCGCGGAGTCGCCGGTGATCGGCAAGCGTGTCTACAAGACCGACCTCAAGGGCAAGGTGCTCTACACCATCGGCAACGTGGAAACCGAGGACGCCACGCATCAGAAATTCACCTGGACGAATCCCACCGATGTCGCCGTGGCGCCGAATGGCGACATCTACATCGTGGACGGCTACGGCAGCCAGATCGTCAGCCGTTTCGACAAAAACTTTAAGCACCTCAAAACCATCGGCGGCCGCGCACCGAAGAACGCCGACGGCTCTGAGCCGCCGAAGGGCAAAGACGCGCCGCACGGCACCTTCAACACCTGCCACGGCGTGTGGGTGAATACGCTCAAGAGCACACCCGAAATCTACATCGCCGACCGCGCGAACGGCCGCTACGAGATCTTCGACATGGACCTGAACTACAAGCGCACGGTCGCCGGCGACTTCGTCCGCAATCCCTGCTGCTTCTATCAACACGCCGGACATATCTATATTCCCGATCTCGGCGGCCTCGTCGCCATCATCGACAAGGACGACAACTGTGTCGCCCGCCTCGGCGACGGCAAGGGCGCGAAGAAGGAAGAGTTCCAGACCGGCCACAAGGACAAGTTTACCACCCCGCACGCACTCACCGTGGACAGCAAGGGCAACCTCTACGTCCTCGAATGGGTGCCCTACGGCCGCGTGCGGAAGTTCACGCATACCCCCGCCTGAGCCGCGCGCCACATTTCGCTTTCGTTGCGGCAGATGCAGGCGACAGCTTCGCCTGATGCCACGCGTCCTCATTGCCGGTTGCGGTTTCGTCGGTCTCGCTGCTGCGCGGCTTCTTCACGCCGGTGGCTGGAGCGTGCTCGGTTGCACGCATTCGGCGGAATCGGCGGCTGCACTCGGCGGTGAGCCATTTCCGGTTCGCCGAGCGGATCTTTCCAGCCTCGACTCCGTGCGTTCGCTCGAAGACTGGCGCGGCTGTGAAGCCATCGTTCACTGCGCCAGCTCCGGCCGCGGCGGCGCCGATGCTTATCGTGCCGTCTATCTTGGCGGTGCGCGTCACCTGCTCGAAGTGCTCGCGCCGCAGTATCTCCTCTTTACTAGCAGCACGTCCGTCTACGCGCAGAACGACGGCTCGTGGGTCAGCGAGGAAAGTCCCGCCGCGCCCGATCGCGAAACCGGCCAGATCCTCCGCGAGACCGAGGAACTCGTCGTCGCCGCCGGCGGCTGCAACGCCCGCCTCGCCGGCATCTACGGCCCGTGCCGCTCCGTGCTGCTCAGGAAATTCTTCACGGGCGAAGCCATGATCGAGGGCGACGGCAGCCGCTGGATCAATCAAGTCCACCGGGACGACATCGCCACCGCGCTTGCCTTGCTCGTCGAGCGGCGCGCCGCCGGCACCTTCAATGTGGCCGACGATACCCCGCTGACGCAGCGCGACATTTACACCTGGCTCGCGGCCCATTTCGCCCGGCCGCTCCCGCCCACCGGCCCGGTCGACACGAACCGCAAACGCGGTGTCACCAGCAAGCGCGTGAGCAACGCCCGGCTCCGTGCGCTCGGCTGGACGCCACGTTTCCCGTCATTTCGCGATGCCGTGGAATGCGATCCCGGTCTGCTCGCCCACCTCGCTACTGTTGCCGGCGAGGACTAGTCGATGGGCCGGTGTCGCGGACCCGGCGAGGCCTTTCATTTTTGCCGCCGGCGTCTTTGGCTCGGGTTCGCACATCGACGACTCAAATCGCGCCCCACTCGCGTGACCGTGACAGTGACGCTATCGTGCTTTCCTCATGCTGATCGACACGCACGCTCATCTCGACTTCCCCGACCTCGCTGCGGAAACGAATGCCGTCCTGGCGCGGGCGGCGGCGGCTGGGGTCACGCAAGTCATCACCATCGGCACCACGGTCTCCGGCAGTGGTCGTGCGATCGCGCTGGCGGCGGAGTTTCCGAATGTCTTCGCCACGGTCGGCGTGCATCCTTCGAATGCGGAGGAATCGGACGCGAACTTCATCGACGAGTTGCGGACCCTGGCGGCGAATCGGCGCGTCGTCGCGATCGGTGAAATCGGTCTCGATTACCATCGCCTTCCAAGCCGGCGCGTGCTCGAACCGCAGCCCGCCTGGATCGCCGAGACGCCCTTCAATGACCCGCGCGAAATCGAGGCGGCGATCCGCGACGGCGCGTATAAATCGCGGCAGGCGGAAGTCTTCCAGGCGCAACTCGACCTCGCGGTGGAACTCGGCCTGAACGTCGTCATCCATGAACGCGATGCGTGGGACGATACGCTCGAGCTGATCGCGCCCTACACGGGCCGGCTGCGCGCGGTCTTCCACTGCTTCGGCAAGTCGATAGAGCACGCCCGCGCGTTGCTCGATCTCGGTCATCTCGTTTCCTTCACCGGGATCGTCACTTTCAAGAACGGCGAGGTCGTCGCCGACACTGCGGCGCAGCTTCCGGCGGGCAGCTTCATGGTGGAGACCGACTGCCCGTTCCTCGCCCCCATCCCGCGTCGCGGAAAGCGCGGCGAGCCCGCATTCACGCGGCTGATCGCGGAGAAGATCGCAGCTCTGCGCTCGGTGCCATGGGAGACCGTTGCCCGCGAGACGACCGCGACCGCGCAGCAGTTCTTCGCTTTCCAGCGCAGCGCCTGACGTCCCCGGCTACGCCCAGGGTTTTTCGATCAGCTTCCGCGACCAGTAATCGATCTGGGGGTGCATGTGCAGCCGGCCGAGATACTCCGCATCGAAATCGCGAACCCCGATGACCCCGAAGGAGTCGATCACCGTGGCCATGTGGACGGCCGTGAGTGGAGTGAAGACTTGGTCTTCGGATTGCGAGGGCCGCGCGTAGTAGCCCACGGCGTTCAGGATCGGGAAGGGGATGCTCCAGGAGGCGAAGATGTAGCCGGCGAGTTCGGCGTGGGTGACTCCGTAGGTTTGCGCTTCCACGCGGGCGATGCTGATCTTCTGTTCGCCAGCGATCCGGAGCACGTGATCGTAACCATCGGGAAGATTCGCGGCGAGCAGCAGGACCCCGAACTGGTGGAGCAGTCCCGCGGTGAAGGCCATCTCGGCGAGATCGCCATCGCCGGTTTCGCCCTTGGCGATCTGGGCCGCCCAGGTTGCGATTTGCAGGCTGTGGCTCTCGAAATTCTCGGCGGAAAACGAAGCGCACTTAGACGCATCACATTGCCCGAAAAGGCTGGTCGCCAGGACCAGCGCGCGGACGCGCTGGAAGCCGAGCACACTCGCCGCGTCGCGGATCGAAGTGACGCGCTGGCCGCGCGAAAAGACCGGGGAATTCACGACCTGAAGGAGCTTCGCGCTCACGGTCGGCTCGCGAGTGATCAGGGCGGCGAGCGTCTCGAGCGTCGTGTCCTCGCTTTTCAATGCTTCGCTGATCTGCAGGTAGAGCGATGGCAGCGCCGGGTAGACGCTGATGTGGGCCTTGAGCGCCGCGAACGCCGGGTCGGCGCTCCAGTAGGCGGTGGCAAACATCGTGCGCACCTGGTCGTCCATGACCGGCAGGGAATCCGTGGGCGTGATAATGGGATGTGAGACGGCGACCTTTCCGACCTTCGCAGCATCGAGCCGCAGGCCGCACGCGAGGGTGGGATGGGCGGTCGCTGCGGCGCTGAGGAGGGCGAGATTTTTTCCCATCTCGGGGAGGCCGGCGATGATGCCATCGAAGGGCTCGGCGGCGAGCGCGTTTAAGGCTTCCTCCCTAGTGTCGACGCGGGTCGCGCGGCGATTGGCGAGCGACGCACCGTTCGGAATCCAGGCGAAGTCCGCCCCGACGAGCAGGAGTCGTGGTTCACGGCGGGCCACTTTGTCGTCGCCGTGGGTGTCAGGGCTGAAGAGGGTGCGAAGCAGGTTCATGGATGGGATCGCGCGGCGGGGTGAATTTTCGCCGGGAGCGTCGGGGTGTTCCCTGAGCAGAAAGAGCGCCCCGCGCCGCGGAGAAAATTCTGCCGCGATGCAGGATCACCGGCGCGCCGCACCGGGTGTGATTAAAAGTGGTGCAGCGAAGTCTTGAGTCCCGGAGGGACAGCGGAAATTAGCCGGTGGCGTCAGCCACCGGATCGCGGAACCAATGAATCCGCCCCGGCAGGGGCGTTGGACTTCAACCGTCGCGACTGCTGCTCCACCGCCCCTCCGGGGCGGGTGCGGTCGGCGGGCGGGTCCGGTGGCTGCCGCCACCGGCTAATTACAATGGTCCCTCCGGGACACCGCGCGCATCACGC
>JANPHH010000078.1:0-1775 GCA_031424375.1 Chthoniobacter sp.
GACCGTGGCGCTCAGGATCGCATCCGCCGTCTGCCCGGTGCGTGGATCGACGATGTGGGAGTAGTGGCGCCCCTGGATGTCAAAGCCACGGCGATAGCTGCCGCTCGTGACCACCGCCCCGCCGGTCACGATCAACTGGTCCAACGCCGGTGCATTGTCCGCGTCCGCGACGGGGTCCGCGATCGTGACGGTTTCCCGCACCGTACCCCGCACGACAATGTCCCCGCCGATGTTGAGCACGATCCCAGCAGGCGCTGCCACCGCCATCGCGGCTGCGGCCGCGCGTTCGATGATGAAGGCCTTGGTCAGTGAGTTGAACACGAGCGGCGTGTCGCTCAGATGCGTGGCCCGGGAGGCGTCCGCATTCAGTTGCCAATGTTTCCCGGCGACCGCCGCCACCGCGCTCGCGAGGGCTTCCGTCCAGGGTATGTCCCGCTGTGCTTCCGCCTCGCGCCAGACCTGCGCCACCGCCGCCGCCGCCGGGTCCAGCGCGCCCCCGGTCTGCGTCCGCCATTCGTCGAATAAGCCCAGCACGCGGCCAAGTTCCGCCGACACCGGCACCACCTCATCGCGGGTGCGCAGCCAGCGGCTCACCTCGCTTTCTCGATCATAACTGCTGAGGATCCGCGCCAGTCGGTCGATCTCCGCGAGCGCAGCGGTCTCGGCCTTGACCGCCTGCTCAGGCGAAGCGCCTAACACCTTCAACTCCATCGAGGTGCCGAGCACCTGCTCATAGCGAAACCCTTCCGCCAGCGCGGAATCATCCGCCGATACCGAACGCACCAACAGCGCAAAACAAGTGAGGAATGAGGAAAGAGTCTTCATCCGGAAATTCAGCAGCTCAGAGGTGAATGATCAGGAACCGCGTTCAGCGCTGGGGTCCGCCTTGAGTCCCCGCACCGGCCGCCTGCGCTTCCGCCATCACTTTGATCTCATCGCTCGTCAGGATGCCGTCCTTGTTCTTGTCCCCGCGCTCAAAGATCCCCTGCATCCGCTCCGGCACTTCGTCCTTGGACAACTTGCCATCCGCGTTCATGTCGAACTGCATGAGCGTCGTGACCATCTCGTTCGGGTTTGCACGCGACGCTTCACCGCGGGGCCGTCCGCCTTCCTGCGGCCGTCCGCGTTCTGGACCATGCTCGCCACCCGCCGGACGCGCTTCCTCCTCGGTGATCTTCCCATCGCCGTTATTGTCCGCATTCTTGATTGCCACCGCCGCGTTGGCCATCTCCGCCGTGTCAATGACTCCATCGCCATTCGCATCCAGAGCCATGAATAGCTGACTTTTCGCACCACCGCGTCCACTCTGCTGCCCGCCTGGGCCACGTCCGCCCGGCGGCTGCCCTTCCTGCGCGGAAAGCGTGCTGATTTCCAGCAGCGAACAAAGGACAAACAGGGCGAGGGTGGGGAGCGAATTTTTCATGGTGGTGAGTAGGAACAGCCGAAAAGGTAGAAGGTTGCCCGATGACCAAGTCAAGGAAGCGTCGAGATGGTCACGCCCTGAGTCGGCGAATTTAGTTCACGGTGAGGACAAATCTCCCCTCCCCGGTTCCACCCGCGTTCGTGGCCGTGATCGTCACGTTGCTCGTAGCAGCGGTGGTCGGAGTGCCGCTGATCAAACCGGCGGTGGCGTTCAGAGTAAGGCCGGCCGGGAGGCCGACGGCAATAAAGTTGGTGGGATTGTTAGTCGCGGTGATTTGGTAGTTGAATACGCTGCTCCGCGAGCCGGTGGCGGTCGTGGCGCTCGTGATGACCGGCGCGGCGGCGACGGCTGG
>JANPHH010000079.1:0-1786 GCA_031424375.1 Chthoniobacter sp.
GCGGGCTTTCGTGGACGCGCGAGGACTTCTGCCGGGGCTGGCTCATCACCGGGGACACGGGCTCCGGCAAAACGCGCTCCGGCATCACGCCGCTGCTCTATCAGGTTTTCAAAAACGAGCCGGGCTGGGGCGGCGTTTGCATCGACGACAAGGGACTCTATTGGGAAACGCTCTCGGAAATGGCCGCGCACTTTCGTCGGCAGAATGATTTGATTCTGCTGCAAGTGAAGCCCGAGAACGCGCCGACGGGCTGGACACCGCAACACGCCTACAACCTCACTTCCGACCGAAGCATTCCGGCCAGCACCTATGCGAAGTTCGTCGTCGATACGGCGTCGAGTCTCGGGCAGCAGGGTGACAAGGGATTCTTCAAGAATCAGGCCCAGACCCACATCGCGAAGGCGTTGGAGACTCTCTACGAGATTCGCGCCGACGTGACTCTGGAGAATGCTTACAGCCTGCTACTCGACGAGAAGGACATGAACGAGGCGCTGAATGATCTCCTCGATGGGTACGCGACCGAGCGGCGATCCGTGCTCTATGATCATTTCAAAAATCGCTTTCTGAACCAGCCGCCGGAACAGATCGGCGGCGTAAAAGAGACCATCGCGAATTACCTCCAGCATTTCCTGTCACCGGAAATTACGCAGGTTTTTTGTCCTTCGGAAAACACGTTCGACTTCGGCGAGATCGACCGGGGCAAAATCATTTGCGTCGCCATGCCGCAAAAGTTTCAGACCGAGCGGCGCTATGTGAACACGTTTTTGAAGATGCTTTTCTACACGCACGTTCTGCGTCGTTTTGACAAACCGAAGGAGCAGCGCCGTGACGACAATCTGCTCATCCTGTGGGCCGATGAAGCGCAGCGTTTTATGACGGCGAGCGAGGATGGCATGATCGATTACAACTCCGTGGACGTGATCCGCGAGGCGCAGGGAACCGTCGTCGCTGCCGCGCAATCCTCCACGTCGTTCATTCCTCCGCTCGGACGAGAGAAGGCGAAAGTGCTGACGTTGAATCTCCGCAACCGCATGATCTTCAAAGCTGCCGACGAGGAAGGCGCGGTTGAGAGCGCGGATTTTCTCGGCAAGAAGAAGTTCATCCGAAGGACGTGGGGTTTCTCACACGGCAGGACTACGAGCAATTACAGCGAACAGGAGGAGCACAAGATCAAGCCTTACGTTTTGCGGAGCCTGCCGAAGCACACTTGCGTGTTGGTTCACGCCGAACGCGGGTTCAGGCGCACTCTTCTTCCCCCGATTGAGCCAAGCGGCAAAGTGTCCTCATGGTTCAAAGGGTAGATTTTTGCGTGGACGGGGAAGAGTCCGCGTTGCTCCCTCTTCCCCGGCTCAAGCCCGCCCTCCGGGCCGGTCTTTCGGCTCCCCATCACAGCGGCACCCAGGTTCCGCAACGCCTCCTGATGCGGCTGCGCCGTGGGAGACTGTGCCAAGGTCGGCGGACGCGCTCCCAAGGCACAGACTCCCCGTCGTGTGGGCCGGGGCGAGCATCTGCGCCGTCCTCACGTCGCTTCCGGCCTTCCGCCCATGATTCCACGCGGAAGCCGTGCGCTCCGTTGCGGGCGGCGCAGATCATCGCACGATCCTCCGGGCCGCTCCCTCGCTTCACAAAGCGCGCCAGAGGAACTGTCACGCTTTGTGCGAACCTCCGCCCGGCGAAAGTGAGTTGGACCTTTACTCAGCCTCCGAGGGAACTCCGGGGAGGCTTCGCGTCGGCCAAGTTGGGAGATGCCGCCTCGCTGGCGCTTGCCCCCGCTCATTCGGCGCGG
>JANPHH010000080.1:0-2108 GCA_031424375.1 Chthoniobacter sp.
AATAAAACTAAGTAAATTTAAAGATCACAGTCTCAAAAGGTGCGTGCTCGGCAAGCGACGGATTCAGGAACGCGGTAAAATGCCGGTAGTGGTCGGCATCGGTCATGGGGATGATTCGCGCACCCTGCCCGCTGAAAATCCCGGTGATGGTTTCGTGAACCTGTGCGAACTCCTGCTCAAGCTGGTCGAGCAAATGTTCGTAGTGTTTCGTCAAACTCCCGCGCGATGCGGAAAAGGACGGCGAGGTTTCGATGCTCCGCGAGACGTAGAGAATGAGCCGCTGGCGGCGGAGCCGCCGATTGGTCATCGCCTGCCAGTAACGGGCAAAGCGCTCGTTGCGGGCGCGGCGTGTCCAGACGTTCGTTGCCCGTTTTGTCTCGTCATTGTAGCGCAGCAACTCGCGCTGATAATCCGAGTCGCAATACCATTGAACCTGCAACCGCTGATTGTCGCTCAACGAAGCGAGCAAGACGGATAGCTGGTCCTGGAACTCATTGAGTTCGCCAATCTGCGCATTGTTGAAATCCGGCGGCTCGAAGATGAAACCCTTCGACGCGAAGCCGCCCGCGTCCAGACCATTGAAAATCAGGAGGTCGCGCTGGTAGTAGCCGTTGGCCGGCTTCTCGACGATGGAATCAATCGGCCACATCGTTCTTAACGCGGAATGGATGCTGAGGTTGAAGCTGCGGATTTGGCGCGAAGCCTGCGCCGTTCGTCCAGTAGTCCACGAGGTCGAGGTCGTAGGCGGGTGGCTTTCCCTGCCGGAAGCCGAAGACGTAGAGGAGCGTCAGCGCCAGCGGGATGATCGCCATCGCGAATGACTGGCCGAAACTGCACCGGGCCGCGCTGAAAAGGAGGAGCAGCGTCACGACGAAAAGAAAGACGCCAGCGACCACGAACCAAAACAGGTTGCCATCGAGGCCCCACGTCTTGCCTTCGGAGTCATTGGCACTGTTCGTGTCGGAAAAGCGCAGCTCGTGGTCTTTCATTGGAAAGGGCCTACGTCCACGGTCGAACCGCCAAGGCCAAAGGCGGTGAAGAGCGCCTTCACGATCACCGGCGCTCCGGCGATGATGAGTCCACCGATAATCGAAAGTTTGCCGGCGTCGGTGTCGCCGCGACGAATCGCGAAGCCGCCGCCGACAACGCAGATTGTGCCGAAGATAAATCCGATGAGCATGACAATGCCCATCGCTTTACTCGCGCCTTCGGCGAGACCGCCTGCGGCCTGGGCGAGTATTGGAGCGAAGCGCATGGAAACGAGGAATGGTGGAATGTTCATGCGCTTCTTTGTAGCCGAAGCGACGAACAGAGCTGCTCCGCCGGTGGAGCCACTTTTCAGATGGAGAGTGATGAAGTCGCTGCATGACCAATTCGACCGATGATAATGATGCGACGCGCGCGAAACTCCGCGCGTTGGAGACTTACTTGCGCGGAAAGATCCGTGGTCAGGATCACGCGCTGCCGCGTATCGCGTCGGTCCTCCAGCGCGGTCAACTCGGGCTGAGAAAGCCGGGCCGTCCGCTCGGCAGCTTCCTTTTCCTCGGCCCTACCGGCGTCGGAAAAACGGAAGTGACGATTGCATTCACCGAGTTCGTCATGGGGCTGGATCACCTGTTCCGCTTCGATATGTCGGAGTATCAGACGCAGGAGAGCATCGGGCTGCTGCTCGGCGGGAAACTCGGTGAGCGCGGCACGCTCGCGCTGGCCCACGACAAGCATGGTCGCGGCACGCTGCTCTGCGATGAAATCGAAAAGGCGCATCCGCGCGTGCTCGACCTCTTTCTCCAAATCCTCGACGCGGCGCGGATCACGATGGCGAACGGTGAGACGCTCGATTGGAGCGGATTCTACATCGTCTTCACCTCGAACATCGCGGCGGCGGAATTGCTCGAACTCCAGCACTCCAGCTTCGCGACGATGGAGCGCCACGTCCTCACCCACGCGCAGCGCGCGATGCGCCCCGAACTCTACGGACGCATCAACGAAAAGATCGTTTTCAAAAAGCTCACCTACGACGTGCAGCTTGAAATCGCGCGTCTCCTTCTGACGCAGGAAGTGGCATTTCTCCGTGCGAAAGGTCACTGCATCGAACCCGCCGCAAACGT
>JANPHH010000081.1:0-48589 GCA_031424375.1 Chthoniobacter sp.
CTCGAAGCCCACGACGGCGGCTCCCCCATGTCGCCGAAAGTCGCGCGCAGCGTCGTCAAGCTCCTCGCCCACCTCACCCGCCCCGCCACGTCCCCCGTCGCGCTCTCCCCACGCGAGCGCGAGTTGCTCAGCCTGATGGTCGAGGGGCTCACTGCTAAAGAAATCGCCGACCGCCTCAACGTAAGCATCCACACCACCAGCACTCACACGCGCAATCTCTTTACCAAACTCAACGTCCATAGCCGCGCCGCCGCTGTGGCCCGCGCGCTCCGGGACCGGCTGGTTTCGTTAAACCCTCCCGACTCCAGCGCGTAAAGCGAACGAACCTCTCACTTCGCGAACAGCGTAGCCGCCGAACGGGGCGGCAGGCGTCTCCCACGTTTCTTGCGAAGCGCTGGGGATTCATTGGTGGGAAGCCGCCGCCTCGTTTCTGCCCGGAACGTAAGGGCACGAACGAATGAGTCGCCGGGATGTTTCCTTGGCAGGTGCCGTGGCGATGACGCGCCTCACGGGAGAAGTCGCGGCCCGAGCGTGCGCGCGATGGGCTGATTTCCCGCCGCGTTGGGATGCACGCCGTCCTTGGTCAGGCTCGTCTCGGGCACGAGCCCGAACGTGCTCAAGTAGTCGCAGCCGATTTCCTTCGCGAGCTTGGCGAAGCCGTCGCCGATTTCGCGCAGCTTGGCCTCGCGTTCATTGGCGATCGGCTTGCTCGCGACGAGCGCCGCCTTGTTGATATTCGGTGGGCCGACGAGCAGCACCGGCAGCGCGGGGCCGTAGGTGGCGCGGGCGCGCTCGATCATCTTGCGCACATTGCCGACGGCCTTCGGCACGCATTCCGGCGTGATGTCACGGGAGTCGTTGGTCCCGAGTGCGATCACGAGTTGGTCGATGCGCGGGTGGCGCGTCATCATCGTTTCAAACTCCGGCACCGATGCGCTCGGTCGTCCGCCCTTGCCTTCGTTCACCATCTTCAACGCTCCATCGCTCTCGCGCTCTACGATCCGCACCCACGCGCTCTCGCGCTGCTCCTTCGGCAGTGCGCCGCCCTCGGTGATCGAGTCGCCGAAGACCACGACCGTGCGCGGCCTGGCGGGTGGTTCGCTCTCCAGTGCGGGCTTGGTGAAGAAGCGCACGTAGTCGAAGTCGGCGGACGCCGGCAGCGCGCTGTCATCGATTTTCAACTGTGGCGCCCAAGGCAGATTCGCCCAGCCCACGGTGGTGAGCCAGATGCTCATCACGTCGTGCTGGAAGCTCGTGACGTGCGTGACGCCGACGAGTTTTCCATCGAAGTAGCTGCGAATTTCGCGCGGCGTGAACTCGCAGCCCCAGACGTGAAAATCCGCCGCGAGGTTCGGGGTCTTCACGCGCCGGCCGGCGAGACCGACGTGCTTCGGATGCTGAATGTGCAGGTTCATCCCGTAGCTGGTCAGGTCTTTCGAATCCTGCTCGATCACGTCGATCTCCTGCCGGTTGCCGGTCTGGCCGCCGGTGTTCTTCATCATCCAAAAAGAGGTGTGCCAACCCGCGCCGCGTGGCACCCGAAAGCGCGCCTCGTAGTAGCCGTATTTGAACTCCTTCTTCGAGATCACGCCGCCCGCCGTGTAGTCGAGCGGGCCGGCCTTTTCCTTCCGCACCGCGAGCCGCAGCCAGCCCTGATCGACGCTCACATTGCCCTTGGTATTCTCCGAGGCAAAGCGTGCGCCGGTGCGGATGTTCCACTCGGCGGTGTTGAGTTGATCCCCGTCGAATTCATCGCGCCACGCGAGGGTGTAACCAGTGGCCAAATCTGGCGGGAGCAGGGGCTTCGGGTCCTGGGCGAGGAGCGGGGTGCAGGCGAGGAGCGCCAGAAGGAGTCGGGTGAACATGGAAGCGGCTGAGAAGGACATGAGCAGCTAAGGCTGGACGAAGACGCGGTAGAAGCGCGCGGTGCCGCTCGCGCCACCGGTGTCGGTGAGGGTGAGCGTGGCGCCCGTGCCGGCGAGCGAGGGGCCGATGTTTGTCCATGTGCCGCCGAGGGTGTCGGTGCGTTGGAGTTGGTAGGTGTGGCCGGCGTAGCCCTTGACGGTGGCGGTGAAGGTCGTGCCGAGCTTCTCGGCGGTGAGGATGCGGCGCTCGCTGTTTTCGATGACGATGCCGGTGTTCGCAAAGTTTGCGGGGAGGTCGCTGGCGCTGGTGAGGAGGTCGAGGATTCCGCTGTTGGTAAATGTGCCATTCACGGCGAGCTGGGCGCCGCCGGTGACGCGCAGTGTGCCGGTGTTCGTGATGTCCCCGGTGATGACGAGCGTGCCTGCGGCGATGGTTGCGGTGCCGCCGTTGTTGAACTCTCCCGCGACGCTCCCACCGGTGCTGGTGAAGGCCGCGCCGCTGGCAATGGTCACGGTTTCCACGCTGATGCTGCCGCCATTCACGCAGAGCGTGGCGCCGCTTTGCACGTCGAGCGATGCGCTGTTTGTGATGGACCCGCCGCCGACGATGCAGAGTGTGCCAGCCTCGACGGTCGTGGTGCCGCGATGCGTGGCGGGGCCGCCGAGGTTCCAGAGGCCAGGACCGGTTTTCACGAGGTTCGTCGTCGCGCCGGTGACCTGTTCGGCGATGTCGCCGCTAAAGGTCGCAAGCATGCCGAGGCCGCCGATGCGGTAGGTGAGCGTGCGTCCGCTGGTCGCGCCGCCGCGCAAGTGGGCGCCGTTCGCGCCGCTGAGCGCGCCGATGGGGATGGTCGTGCCGGCGCCGGAGTTCGTCGTGCCGCTCATGTAGAAGAACGTGTTCGCCGCAAGGCTCACGGAGGCGAGCGGCAGGCCGGGCCACGAGTAGCTGGCGGCGATGCGGAAATCGCCCGAGCCTGCCGTGGTCACATTGAGCTGCCCGGCGAAGGCGCTCCAGTCGCCGGTGAGGTCCGCGCGCACGTAGCCGGTGCGGTATTCGAGAGTGCCGTTGCCGGTCACGTCGCCGCTGAAGCCGCAGCGCGGCGCGACTTCGAGCCGCGCGCTGCCCGTGACGTTGAGCGCGTTCGGCAGCGTGCCCGCGTGCGTGCCGGTGCCCGCGCTGAACATTTTCAAAACGCCGCCGTTCATCGTCACCGTGCCGCTCCCAAGCGCGCTGGCATTGGCGGCCGCGTTGCCGAGTTGCAGCGTGCCGTCGGTCAGCACGGTGCCGCCGGTGAAGGTATTCGCGGCGTTGAGCGTGAGCGTGCCGGTGCCCGCTTTTTGCAAAGCGCCGCCGCCCACGATGGCTGCGCCGCCGAGGGTGAATGCGCGCGTGGCGTTGTTCACGAGCACGCTGCGGGGGGAGACATTCGCGGCGAGCGTCACGCTGCCGTTGCTCGCACTGTCGGTGAAAGCGACGGCGTCCGCGTCGTAGAAAATTTCTGTCGCAGCGCCGTTCAGCCACGCGGCGGTCGTTGCCACATCCCACTGCGTCTGCACGCCGCTCCACGCGAGCGTCACGGGCGAGCCGGTGACGGTGAGCCACACGCTTCCGGGCGTGCTGTCCGACGCGCTGCGTCCGAGGGCGAAGCTCTGGCGCGGCGTGTTCACGAGATTGTGCGAGAGCGTGACGCCGCTCGCGGTGAGTGTGCCAGCCGTGTTTAGCAACGTGTAGGTGCCGGCTCCAAGCGTGCCGTCTTTCATCGTGATGGCGAATGTGTGCGCGCCGGTGAGGTTCAGCGACGCGGACTCGATCCGGTCGTTCGCGCCAGCGGGCGAGCCGGACAAATTGAAACGCAACGTCGGCGTGGCGAGCGTGAGACCGCCGGTGGTGAGCGCGCCTTCCGGTTCGACAAAGGCGCCGCTGCTCACGCTCACCGTGCCGCCGAAGGTGCCGCCGCCGCCGAGCGTCGCGCCGCTGGCCACGCTCACCGCGCTGGTGCCGAAACTGCCGTTCACCACGAGCGTGCCCTCATTCACCGCCGTCGCGCCGGTGTGCGTGCTTGCGCCCGTGAGCGTGAGCGTGCCGGCGCCGACTTTCGTCAGCTTTGCGTTGCCCTGAAATTTTCCCGTGAAAGTCGTCGAGGCGTTGAGCGCGCCGATGGTGTAGGTCGGCGAGCCCGCCGTGCCGCCGTTCAAAATCGCATCCGCCGCCGTGCTGGTGAGCGAGCCGATGTTGAAGGTATTGCCGCCGGAGTTCGTCACCGGGTTGATGCTGTTACCGCCGCCGAGGTCGAGCGTGGCGGCGTTGAATCCGTTGAAGGACCCGCCGTTGAAAATCGTGCGGATGCCGGCATTCGTCCCAGCGTAGGTGATGCGCAGCGTGCCCGCGAATGCCGCCCACGGCCCGGTCAGCTCGAAGGTGTTTCCTGGCACGGTTTGGTTCACCAGCGTGAGGGTGCCTTCGCCGGTGAGCGCACCGCTGAGGCGGATATTGCGACCTGTGTAGAGCACCGGCGCGCTGCCCGCGGGCACGGCGATGGGGGCGCTGAGCGGAAGCTGCGTGCCGACCCAGGCATTGGTGAGTGTCGAGTTGCCGAGCAGCGATAGCGCGCCGCTGCCGACGTTGCCTGTGCTGTTTGCCGTCGTGCCGACGAGGCCGAGCACGAGGGCGCCGTCCTCGACGGTCGTGCCGCCGGTGTAGGTGTTGTTCGAGCGGAGCGTGAGCGTGCCGCTGCCGCGTTTCGTGAGTGCGCCCGCGCCGCCGATGATGCCCGGCCCGGCGAGCGTGTAGCTTTTCGCCGAGGCGTCCACGAGCACGGTGGCAGGCTGCGATGTGCCGCTGAGCGCGAGTGCCGGCGTGGCCGAGCCGCTGTCGTCGAGGCTTACGAAATCACCGTCGTTGAACGTTGTCGCCGCGCCGCTACGCGACCACACGGCGGTCGTCGTGTCCCACGGATTCGTCGCGCCATTTCCCATCCACACGAGGTCGCGCGGAATCGCCGTCGCGCTCACGAGCACGCAGAACCGCTGCGTCCACGCGCTGCCCGCGGAGTCCGTCACCGTGAAGTCGAACCACGCGCGCCCGAACGCATCGAGTGTCGGCGTGAAGCGCACGAGCTTCCCGCCCGCGCCGCTCTGCGCCGCGCTGCCGCCGGTGACATTGGCGAGCGTGAAAGCCGGGCTGCTCGTGAAGCCGCTCGTGTAGCGGCTGAGGTCGACGTCCACGAAGCTCGGGCTGGCGAGCGTGTTCTTCGGCAGCAGCGCGTGCGGTTGTGCTTTGAAATGCAGATACTCCTCGAGATGCGTGTAGCCTGCGGGTGTGCTCGCGGGGAAAAACGTCGCGCCCGTGATGAAGCCGCCCGCACTCGGAAAGACCGTGTTGTGGCTCGCGAGTGCTGCATTCATGCCGAGCGCATTTTCCCAGATGTCGGGCATCCCATCCTTGTCGGTGTCGGTCAGCGCGGTCGCGGAATTCAGAGCCGCGAACGCCGTGCCCGTGCTGAGCCCGAGCGTGAGCGGGTCGCTGATGATGCCGCGCTGCAAATTCGCCGTGCGCGTGACGGCGAGCTGTGTGACTTCATCGCGGAGCGGTCGCGCCGTATCGTATTCCATGCGCAGCGCGCCGGCCTGCGAGAGCACCTTTTTGTAAGCCGTAAGCCTTGCGTCCACCGCCACCGGCGCGCCGATGACCGTACCGCCCGTCACGCCATTCACCGTCTGCGGCCAGGGCGTCGCGACGGAATCATAGGTCACGCCCGAGGACACCATCGCGTAGTTCGATTTCGAGACATCGAGCACGCCGTTGTTGTTCCCGTCGAGCGCGCTGTCGCCTACGTGCAGTTTGAAAATGCGCGACCCGTCCGTGTTGTTGCCGCCGCCGTAGATGCAGTCGCCCGCGCTCCCGCCGTGGCTGAATGTGCTCCCGCGGATGTTCACGTGCGAGGTCGTGTCGCTGCCTGGCGCCATGTTGAAGCCGATATCCCAGCCGAAGGTCACATTGTTCACCCAGTCAAAGACCGACGGCCCGATGCACTTCGGATTCCGCGTGTGGTTGTTCGCCCACAGCGTGTGATGCGCCGTCGCGTGATTGATGTCCCACAGCCCGCCGCACGAGTGCGACTGGAGGCCCCACGCATTCACCGACCACTGGAAGGTGAAGTATTCCGGCGGCGTGCCGAAGGACGAGAGGTTTTCGTCCGTGGAAAACATGAAATCGCAGTGGTCGATAATGATGCGCTGCGAACCATTGATATCCATCGCGTCGCCGCCCGCCGCTTGTTTCCCGTAGCGCCAGCGCACATGCCGCAGCACGATGTCATCGCCCGCGACATTCATCGTGTTATTCCAAAAGCAAACGCCATCGCCCGGCGCGGTCTGTCCCGCGACGGTGATTTTCGAGGCATTGATCGTGAGTCCGCCGCCGCCGCTCGGCAGCCGGATGTGCCCGCTCACCGCAAAGACAATCGTGCGCCCCGCCACCGTCGCCGTGTTCACCGCATCGGCAAACGAACCCGCGCCCGAGGCGTTGAGATTCGTGACGGTGTAAACGTCGCCGCCCCGCCCACCTGCCGCGTGCGAGCCATAGCCTTCCGCGCCGGGGAACGCGGGAATCTGCGCTGACGCGGTGAACACCGCGAGCAGCAAAGCGGCAAGGATGAGGAGGGAAGTCCTTTTCACAGGGAGTGAAGAACGCGGGGCTCAGCGTGGGTTCACGGCCTTTTTAGCGCATCGAGCAGCGACCCCGTTCCTGCGCCGCGTGCGCTGAAGATCGGACCGCTGAAGGCCTTCTCGCCGAGATATTCGCGGTAAAGTTTCTTCTCCGCGTCGGTGAGCGGCGCGACGAGCAGCAGCGGCAGCTCCGGGATGTTGCCTTTGCCCTTGCCGTAGTTTTCGCCCTTCTTTTGCAAGTGCAGGCCCGCGCAGAAGATGCCGCCCTCGTCGCCGAGCAGCACGTCCATTTTCATCGGCGCACCTGCCTGCACTTCGAACCATTCGCCTTCGAACAGCGGCGTGCCGCCCTTTTTCGGGAAGCTCACTCCGCCGGCGTTGGTGCGCTTCTTGTCCACGTAGCCGATGTCCGATGCATCGAGCACCACGTTGCCGTTCAAGCCGACGATCAGCACATTGTCACCCCAGCCGACGAAGCGGTACTGGCCGCTCACGGCCGGCGTGACCGTGCCTGTGTAGTGCGCGACCCACATGGCCGCGCCGGCCTCGGGTGCCTGGAAAGCGTCGCCGGCTTCCGAGTCTGGGATCGCGGGAAAAAAGAACGCCTTCGCGCTGAGCTTTGCCTTCGAGGTGAAGTGCTTGTGTTTCGCCGGCACCGCCCAGGTGCCACCGCGCGCAAATTCCCGGAGGATCTCGGTGTAGACCGGGCGATTGCCGCGTTTCACCCCGGTGTCCTTGCCCTGCTCGTCGCGCTTGAAATCGTAGAACGTCCCGACGAGGCCCGCGCCCGCGCCACGAAAGCCGAAGAGCGACATTCCACCACCACCACCGCCGCCCCCGCCCATGCCACTGCCGGCGCCGCTGCCAAAGCCCATGCCGGTGCCGAAACCCGCACCACCCATCCCGGCCATCATGCCCGGCACGACGGCGCTCGCGGTCGGGATGGTCGGCAGATCGGGGAGGGAAACTTTCGCGATGCCCGCGCTCACGATGCGCTTCGCCTGCGGCGGCGCGCCGCCGGTTTTCTTCTTCTGCGCCATGGAGACCTTGTGTTCGAGGGCGCGCTTGCTCGGATTGACGGAAGGGGGGCCGCCCTGGAATGTCACCCTCCGTTTTGCCTGAATGCGCTGGACGATGAAGTAGGTCGCGCCCACGCCGAAGAAGAGGTGTGCGACGATACTGATGAACAGGAATTTGCTCGCCGCGAGCTTCGCCCAAAAGCTGGGGCGTTTATACGCGGGCGTCTGGCTCGGTGGCGACGGCGGCGGTGCGACGGACGACACGCTCACCGGAGTCGGTGTGGGCCGGGCCTCCCGTCTCGTGGGTGGCGGCGCCAGCTTCACGACGGGCACGGGCTCCGCGGCATCGTCCTTCGCGGTGTCGATTGGTTGCATTTCCGCGGGCTTGTTCGGCTCGCGTGCCGGCGCCGACGGCTTCTCCGCCGCGGTGGATGGCTTCGCCGCGAGCTTCGCGATTTCCGCGAGGATTGCCTTTCGATGACCGAGCGCCGTGACACCGCACTCTCTCAATTCGTTGGCCGTCAGCTCCGGGAGCATCGCGAGGGTGACGTGATTTTTCTCGAAGGCAGCAGCGTATTGGCCGAGCCCGAGGCCTTCGAGCCAGGCGGCGATTTCAGTCGGTTCGCTCATCGGCGGAATCTCATGGTTTCGGCGTCGTGGAATTGATCGCCCAATTTTTGAAGTCGTAAACCAGCGTGCGCGTGCCCGCCACGAGCGTGAGCGGTCCGCCGTTGGGGTGCAGGGCGCCGTTCGTGCGCAGCAGCGGGATGAGGTCGTAGCGCACGGGTTTGCCGTTGAGCAGGCATTCGTCCTTCACCGGAGGCTCGAGCGGCTTCCAGCGCAGGCTGAGCGTGTTGCCTTTGAGATTGGTGAAGGTGAGCGACGGCGGCGCGGCTTTCGTCGTGTCGCCGAGTTTCGTCCTCGCGAGCAGCGCATCGCCAAATTTCCCCAGCTCCGCCTCCACCCCGCCGCCGGCGAACGGCGCGAGCGGGCTTGTCTCCAGAATCCACCCGCCGCGCATCGCGTCGCAGCGCAGGAGATCGAGCTTCTCGCGGGTGTTCGGTTTGTCCCACTGCGCGGGCTGCGTGAAGCGAAACGCGAAGAGCATGCTGCCGCCGTGGCAGAGCACCCAGCCGCCGCGCTCGATGCGCTTCACGATCGCGCCGGTGGTGGTGAAGGGCGCGCGGGTGATCGCGAAAGTGTAATCCGCGGGCACGTCATAGACCCCGATCAGCGTGCCCTCGTGCTGCATCGTCTGGCAGTAGGGATTTTCGCCGTAGGCGAAGGCGTTGCGGACTTTCTCGCTCGGGCGCCGGCGATTTTCCTGCACGACGGTGAAGGTGCTCGCGGGCTGCGGGCTGTGCCACTTCAGCATCGTGCGGCGGCATTCCTTGAAGAGGAACGAGTCGAATGGGCTGCCGTCCTCGCGCTGGCTGGCGAGGCCGTAGCCGGTGGTGAACCACGCGGTCTTGCGCACGATCTGTTTGTGGCTCGGCCAGAGATGGTTTGCGTCCACGGTGCGTTCATCCGGCAGCGCGGCCTGCCACGCGGAGAGGATGTCCGGCTGAAAGACGCGCCCCGGATGCGCGAGCCAGTAGGCCTGCGGCGCCGAGTTGATGTTGAACGGCTGATCGCTGCCGTAGAGCAGCCACGCCATGCTGTTGGTGGGCGCGGCGCTGTGCGGGCTGAGGTTGAGCGAGCCCCAGTATTTGCCCCGGCCGGCGGTGCTGATGTGGTAGCCGCGGTGCCAGTGCGCGCCGGTGTGAATGAGCATGAAGTCGAGCGTCATCGCCGCCGCCTTGCTCATCGCCGGGTCGCGCGCGAACTCCGCGATCATGCGCGCCGGCGCGAAGTCGGTGCCGTAGTAAACCGGCGCGTCGTATTCGCTGGCGTTGCGGTCTGTGGTCTCGCGAAAGATGCGCCAGAGCCATCCCGCGCAGTTTTTCTGGATCGTGGCCGCGTTGTTTCCCGCCGCGTCCACGAGGTCCGGCCACTCCTGCGCGGCGAGCCAGCCGGAGCCGTCGCGCATCAGTTCGTAGTTCATCGAAACGCCGATCGGCTTCGCATACGTCCAGCTCGCGGCGAGGCGTTTCACCTTCGCCGCCATCGCCGGTGTGAACTTTTCCCGATGCACGAGATAGGCGTGCATCACCGCGTGCAGGTTGAACGGGTCGGGCTTCGCCTTCAGCGTCGCGTCGAGCATCCTGTCCACTGCCGCGAGCGTGCCCTGCGGATCGATGTCGAGCTGCAACCGCGCGGCGAGGAAGGGCAGGCCGTCCTTCGGAAACGTCGGGCTGCGCGGCGCCGCGCCCGCGAAATAACGCACACACGCCGCCGCGCGCTCCGCGTAGTTCGCGCCGGTCAGTCGCGGATCGGGCGCCTGCGCCAAGGCTGTGCAGAACCCCGCGAGGAAAAGGCTGAGAGTGTACCACGCGTGTTTCATCGATTAGGCGCAAAGGGCGTGTCGCTGACGACGACGACGTCGAACATCGCCCGCATCTCGCGGCTCGGTTTGTTGCCTTTGCCGACATACACGCCCCACTTCACGGGCGCGGTGTCGCCGGCGCGCATGTTGATGCCGGAGTGACGGGCTGCGAGCCGGCCATCGCGCCACAGCTCGATGAGTCCGGCACTGTCGGCGCGCCACTTCACGTGGAAGACCCATGTCTCCCAGCGCCCGTATTCCACCGCGCCGACGGGCATGGCGATATCCGTGCCGCCGATGCCGTTGAGGAACCCGCGCAGCCTCCACTGCCCGCCATACTCGGCGAGTTGGAAGATGCTGCCGACGCCATTCTTCCCGCTGGCCGGGCCGAGTTGGAAGTAACTCGCGTATCCGCTTTGTGGCTCCGGCGGGCGCATGATGCGGATGCTCACCCAGCGCTCATCGCCGGCGTTCATCTTCAGCCGCGAGCGCACCTCGGAGCGCTCGGGACGCTGCTGCCCGGGGCGCAGCGTCGCGAGCATGAACTTCCCGCCGGCCTGCGCCGCGTCGGGGAGAATTTTCGGCGGCTCGCCTTCGACGCTGAGTTGATCGATCGGTTTCGCGCTTTCGAAATCCCACCGCCCGAGCACACGAGCGCGCGCGGCGAGAGGCACGAGAGCGAAGATGAGAATGGCGGCGAGTGCTCGCATCGGCGGTTATTTGGCGGGGGTGAGCGTGAGGGTGCGGACGTTGACGAGGCCGCCTTTGGTCGGGCTGCCGGAGCGGAGCTTCAGCGGCTGGTCGCCGGCCTTCGCGACCTGGATGCTGCCGAGCGTCGCGCGCGTGAACTTGTTCCAGTCGCCGGTGCTCGCGACGTTCGCGCGCACCTTCTGCCCACCGATCTCGCAGATGACGGCCCCGGACGCCGGCTGGCTCGAGTATTCGAGCTGCACGCTGTATTTGCCGGCGGTGCGGATCGGCGCGCGCCACTCGAGGTAATCGCCCGGACGCGACCAGCCGCCGACCGCGTTCTTCGCGGGGTCGAAGGCGAGCGAACCGGCAAGCTTCGCGGTCTTTGCGGCGAGGACGATCGGCGTCGGGCCGCTGGGTGTGGCGGGTTTCGCGGCTTTTGCGGGTGCGGCGGTGACGGCGGGGCGCTGCGATTTTTTCCAGAGGAAAAATCCGCCGACGAGCAGGCCGATGATCACGAGCAGCAGGCTCACGATGGTGACGAACGCCCAGACCGGGATCCCGCGCGAAGCGGGTTGGGCGACGACGACCGGGATCGGCTCGTCCGCGCCGCGAACGGGCGCCGGCGCGGTCGGCAGAGCGGGTCGCGGTGCAGGTGGCGGCGGTGGTGCGAGCTGGCGCTTCGCCGCGGGCTTCGGCGAGGCGGGGCGGGGAGCAGGCGGCGGCTTCGGCGGAGGTGGGGTCGCGCGCGTCGCCGCGGGTGCGAGCGGCGGCGAATTCAGCGCTGCGATCGCCGCGAGCAGCGTCGCGCGAGGCGCGTCGTCGATGCCGAGCTCGTGCAGGTCTTCTTCGGTCAGCGTCGGCAGCAGCGCGTCGGTGATTTCATTCGCGGCGAAGACTTCCGCCAGTTCCGCGCAGCCGACGCTCGCGAGCCATTGCTTCACCGAATCCTCGCTGTTGCTCATGGCCGTTTCAGTGCATCGAGCAGCGAGCCGCCGCCGCCGGCCTGCACCTTCCAGATCGGGCCGTCGGGCGCGAACGGCGGTAGTTTGGATTTCCCAGACACGGGCGGCTTCGCCGACGAGAAGCGGAACAGCGGAAAGAGCGGCATTCCCTTGCCATCTTTTTTGTAGGTCACGCCTTCTTCTTCGATGCAAAGACACGTCCAGAAATGGCCGCCCGGCCGCTCGCCGATCACGACATCGATGTCATACCACTGCCCGGCAGTGGCCTGAAATGCTTCGCCGCGCGGAAAGCCCTGATCCGGGTGCCCGCCATATCCATTGTGATAGACGGTCCCGTGCTTGAGACCCGAGGTCTGTTCCCACGAGCCGTCGAGCAATAGCTTCCCGCCCAGGCGCACGATCAGCACATCATCCGCCGCGCCGACAAACCGATAGGTGCCACTCTTTGGCGGCGAGACCTTGCCCTTGTAGTGCGCGACCCATTGCGCGGGCTTCACCTCCTTCTCCACGTCGTAAGCTTTCGGCGCTTCGTCGGCGGGCATGTCGGGAATCATAAACTGCGACGCCGACAGCTTGCTCGGCGCTTTGAAGTATTCGTCGATCTGGCTCTCCCGCATTCCGCCATCGACCCACTTGCGCACGATGCCGGTGTAGTTGTTCGCGTTGACGCCGGAGGGTTGTTTGTTCCGTTTTTGTTTGAGGTCGTAGAAGGTGCCGACGAGTCCGGAGCCCGCGCCGCGGAAGCCGAACAAAGTCATCCCGCCGCCGCCGCCGCCGCCGCCGCCCATTCCGCTGCCGGCGCCGCTGCCAAAGCCCATGCCGGTGCCGAAGCCCGCGCCGCCCAGCCCGGCCATCATGCCGGGCACGACGGTGCTCGCAGTCGGGATGGTGGGCAGATCGGGGAGGGAAACTTTCGCGATGCCCGCGCTGACGATGCGCCTGGCCTGTGGCGGTGCGCCGCCGGTCTTCTTCTTCTGCGCCATGGAGACCTTGTGCTCGAGGGCGCGCTTGCTCGGGTTGCTGGAAGGTGGGCCGCCTTTGAAAGTCACCTTCCGCTTCGCCTGGATGCGCTGGACGATGAAGTAGGTCGCGCCGAGGCCGAAGAGCAGATGCGCAATGATGCTGATGAAAAGAAATTTGCTGGCCGCGAGCTTTGCCCAAAAGCTCAGGCGCGGGCGTCGTGAGGGGGCGGGCAGCGCCGCGGCGGGTGCGGGCGCCGGGGCCGCTGGTGAAATCGGCGGGGGCGAAGCGGCCCGGGCGATGGCGGTCGGTGCCAACGGCGTGCGGCCGGTGGGGGCGGGCGTCTTCGCGCTGCTTGTCGGTGCCGTTCCAGGGCGGACGGAGATGGAGGGCTTCGCCGTGCTCGGCGGAGGGACGAAAAGTCTGGCAGCCTTGTTCGGATCGAAGGGTGACGGCGCGGGTATCCTGTCGGGCGGCTTTTCCCCGACGGGCTGAGCCGCCGGCGCGGGCTTGGCCGCCGCGACCTCGTCGGCGACGGCCTTGAGGATTGTCTTGCGATGGCCCATCGCGTTGACGCCACAATCCTTCAGGTCGTCGGCCGTCAGCACCGGGAGCATTGCGACGGTGATGTGATTTTCCTCGAAGGCCGCGGCGTATTGGCCGAGCCCGAGGCTTTCGAGCCAAGCGGCAATTTCACTCGGTTCGCTCATCGACGAATGCTCATGGTTTCCCCGGCCACTTGATTGCTGGTCGTGGTGCGCGGAAAGCGCGACGGCGGGACAAACATCAATTGCGAGGACTACTTCACTTCCTTGAATTCGCCGCTGTTTCGCCTCGCGAGATCGCGCATGAATTCGCGCGCGCCCTCGAATTCCGCAGATTCCTTGCCCTTGCCCGTGTCGCCCAGTTTGTAGGCGAAGGTGTTGATCACCGTGGCGGTTTTCTGAGCAGGGTTGGTCGATGGTTTTTGCAGGCCGGCGATGCGCTTGAGCAGCATTGCCAGCAAAGCTTTTTGGTCGCCTTTGAAATTGGGCGGCTTGGTGGGCATGCCGTCGGAGACCCAGATGACCATGCCTGGATTGAAGTCGAACGCGCGGTCCACGGCCAGGTCCATCCGCGTCCCCGCGTGGCCGGAAAAGTCGACTTTTCCGCCGCCTTCCCGCGCCGTCGCCACGCTGTAGTCCTTGATGAATTGCTCGGCACGTTTGACGTTCTCCGGCGTGCCTGGGACCAGCTGTTCCTCAAAGACCCAGAGCTTGGGCGCATACAGGATGATGCCGAAGCGGGTGGCGGGATTGAGCTTCTTGAGAGCTTGGAAGACTTCCTTCTCCAACTCGCGGTAAGTCGCGGGACTTTTGCCTCCTCCGTTCACGTTGGACTGCGACGAGTCGAGGACGAAGAGGATGCTCTTCGCCTGCGAACGCATCCCGAAGAAGTTGATATTGGAGAGTCCGCCCCCGCCTCCGCCGCCCATGCCGCTGCCGGCACCGTTGCCAAAGCCCATGCCGGTGCCGAAGCCGGCGCCGCCCATGCCGGCCATCATGCCCGGCACCACTGTGCTGGCGGTCGGGATGGTGGGCAGATCGGGGAGGGAGACTTTCGCGATGCCCGCGCTGACAATGCGTTTGGCCTGGGGAGGCGCGCCGCCGGTCTTCTTTTTCTGCGCCATCGAGACCTTGTGCTCCAGCGCGCGGTTGCTCGGGTTGGTGAGAGGTGGGCCGCTCTGAAAGGTGATCTTTCGTTTCGCCTGGATGCGCTGGACGACGTAATAGGTCGCACCCATTCCGAAGACCAGATGCGCGATGATGCTGATGAAAAGGAATTTGCTCGCGGCGAGCTTCGCCCAAAAGCCGAGGCGCGGGCCGCGCGACGGGACGGGCCGGGAGGCCGGAGTCTGGGTTGGTGGAGAATGCAGTGTCTGCTCCGAGGTTTCGGCGATGGCCGTCGGCGGGGGCAGAGGGAAGCTGGGTGGCGCGGGAGGGTTCGCGGCGCTCGCCGGTGGAACGAAGACCTTCGCGGGTTGGCGGGGATCGAACGGCGCCAGCTCCGCATTTTCCTCCGGCAGTTCTTCCTCGACGGACGCCTCCTCGGGCGCGGGGCTTCCCGTCGTGGACTCGCCGGCGATGGCATGGAGGATCGTCTCGCGATGGCCCATCGTGGTAATGCCGAGTTCCTGCAGGTCGGCATCACCGAGCGTGTGGAGGACGTCGAGCGTGATCTCGTGCTCCGCGAACATAGCGGCGTATTGACCGAGGCCGACGCCCTGAAGCCAGCCCGCAATTTCCTGCGGTGCTCCCACCGGGGACTCCGGATCGCTCATGACCCGACTTTGAGGTACCGGTAGTAAACTTCGAGGATCAGCGTGCAGAGGCTGGTGCGGTAGATCTCGAGATCGCCGCTAGCGCCCCTGGAACCGATACTATGATGTTTCGCGGAGCCTTCCTGCTTCCACGTTCCATTGGGGTTTTGATTTTGAAGGACGATCTGCATCGCGCTGGCGTTCCATTCCTCCCAGTCCTTGCCGCCTTCCTGGAAAAAGGCCTGCGCGTAATAGTACCAGGCATAGAGGTCGCAGTTGCTCTCCCAATTCGGAGGCTCCGCGCGGAATTGCAGGCTGGCGAAGCGCAGGCCGCGCTGGATCTCCTGGTAGTTGCCGCCTTTCCCGAGGGTCTGGAGCGCGAGCACGCCGACGCCGGTGAGCGCCCACTGGTTGTAACCCTTGGTCTTGTCTGCAATGCCGAAGCCACCGGTGGTCGCTGTGGCATTGCCGGATTTCAGCGCCTGCCGACCCTTGATGTATTCCGTCACTTTGGAGATGGCGGGCGCCAGGCCGCTGACGTGGACGTCGTTCATCTTCGCCGCCTTCAGCGCCTGAAACACCCAGCCGGTCACCGAGAGATCGCTCGTGCCGGCCGATTCCGCCGCCGTGAGGTAACGCCAGCCGCCATCGGGGCGCTGGGTGGAAACGATGAACTTCACGGCTTTTTCAAAGGCTTCCTTCAGGCCGGGCGTCTTCTTTTTGCTGATCGGCTCGAGCGCGATCATCTCGCCGAGCGCGTAGGTCGCGATGCCGTGTTCGTAGATGGCTTGCTGGTCGGGGCCGTTGCTCGAGATGAGTCCATCCTCGCTGCGTTTCGCGATTTCGAGCAGCGCGTTGAGGCCTTTGGAAACGACCTCGCCGTACTGTGGATCATCCGGTGTGGCGCAGCGCCCGAAAAACGCGAGCAGCGCGAAGCCCGTCATGCCGGCCCGGTAGCGCGTGCCCCAGGAGCCGTCGGCGTTCTGCTTCGACTTCAGCCATTCGAGGGAAAGCGTGACCGCGGTCTCCACCTCGGGTTTGCCGCCATTCTGGCTGAGCTTCAGGAGCCGCTCGTGAGTCGAGCAGCGGCAGGCCAGCGCCGGCGGCAGCATCTTCAGGCCGAGCCCCATCCCACCCATCCCGCCGCCGATTCCTCCACCCGCGCCACTGCCGATCCCGGTGCCCGTGCCGAAGCCCGCGCCGCCCAGGCCGGCCATCATGCCGGGCACCACGGTCGAGGCCGACGGAATGCTCGGCAGGTCGGGGAGCGAAACTTTCGCAATGCCCGCGGTGACGATCCGCTTCGACTGCGCGGGGGCCCCGCCGCTCTTCTGTTTCTTTTGCAGCGACACCTTGTGCTCCAGCGCGTGCGAGCTCGGGTCCACCAGCGGCGGCCCGCCCTGGAAGGTGACCTTCCGCTTTGCCTGGATGCTCTGCACGATGAAGAAAGCCGCGCCCACGCCGAAGAAGACGTGCGCGATAATGCTGATGAAGAGGAATTTGCTCGCTGCGAGCGTGGCCCAAAAGCCGATGCGTGGGCCGCGCGACCGCGCGGGCACCGCAGCCGCGGATACCGGTGCTCGGGTGGGTGGAGAATGCAGCGACTGGACCGAGGTCCGCGCGAGGGCGGTCGGCGCGGGCAGCGGTCGGCTGGTGGGTGCGGGCGGCCTGGCGGCGCTCGTCGGCACGGTTCCGGGTCGGACCGAAATGGAGGGCGGCACGGTGCTTGCCGGGGGCACGAAGAGCTTCGCGGGTTTGCTCGGATCGAAGGGCGCTGGCTCGGATTTTTGCTCCGGCGGCTTATCCTCGACGGGCACCGCTTCGGGCGCGGGTCCGGCCGCCGCGGTCTCCTCGGCGATGGCTTTGAGGATTTTCTTGCGATGCCCCATCGCGGTGATGCCGATTTCGCGCAGGTCGGCGTCGCTCAGCGTGAGGAGGACGTCGTGGGTGATCTCGTTTTCGGCGAAAATGCCTGCGTACTGCCCGAGTTCAAGCGCGTCCAGCCAGGGGGAAAGATCGGCGTCTTCCGGCATCTCCTATTCCTCCTCGCTGACGGTAAAGGTCACGTTCTCGATCTGTGCCACGGCCAGCGCATCGAGCACATCGACGGTGCGCGCGTACTTTGCCTCCGGCTCGCTCACCACGGTCACGAGGGTGGGCGATTTCGCGGCGTCGCTCCCTTGCTTGAGCCGGAGCAGGGTGCCGCGGAGTTGGGTCATTTCCTTGCTCGTCGGCGTGTCCATCGGCTCGTCGTTGAGCATCACTTCGCCGTTCTCCGCGATGTTGATGATGATCTCATCGACGAAGTCGGTTGGCCCGCTCGTCTCCGCCGTGCCGGGCAGTTTGGTGTTGAGTTCGCGTTCCACTTTGACCGCGCCGGCCATGACCATGAAGAAGAGCATGATCACGAAGACCACGTCGATCATCGGCGCGATCTGGAAGCCGAGGTTGCCGTCGCCGCCCGCGTTGGGATCGAAGCGTTTCATGAGAGGCGATCCGCAGATTGCGCAGATGGGCGCAGAATGCAGCTGTTGGTTGTCGAACGCGATTTAGCCACGGATACACACGGATCTTCACGGATGGAAAATGCAGCCACGCCTGAAATCCGTGTTTCATCCGTGAGCATCTGTGGCTCATTTTCCGCCATCGTCGTCCCCCATCTGCGTAAATCTGAGAAATCTGCGCATCGCATATTCAGTTCCGGTTCACCGCGGAGAAGGAGATGTCGCTGATGCCCGCCTCGGCGGCGGCATTCATTGCGCGCGAGATGCTCCGTGCGTTCGCCTCGCGATCCCCGCGGATCACACAGCGGAAGGTCGGATTCGGCCCCTGCGTGATCTTCATCTCGCCGGTCTTTTTCGCGGCGGCCAGCACCTTGGTCAACTCCGCGGGATCGTTGTAGGCGCGGTCATCCATGGTGAACGTGGCCTTTTTCGCGGTGCCATCCCACTTCACGTTCACGATTGCCTCGGCGCGCTGATTGTCTTTCTTCAGCGCGTTCGCCGAGGGCGGCAGCTCGATGGTCTTATCCACCTTCAAAACCTGCGCGGTGGTGATGCTCATGAAGAAAATGAGCAGCACCAGAAGCACGTCGATCATCGGCGCGATCTGGAACTCCGGTTCGCCGTCTCCGCCTCCGCCTCCGCCGGCCATATCAGCGAGTTGAGAGTTGAGGGTTGACCGTTGAGAGGCTCATCAGGCTTGGGCGTGGGTGGTTTCGCCTTCGGCTCCGCCGGCTTCTTCGTTGATCCACCATTCCGGGTCGGCGGCGTAGAGTTCGTCGTCGCCGATGTGCGAGCCGGCGAGTTTTTCGTAGGGCATTTTGCGCAGCAGGCTGGCCATCGTGTCCTGGATGTCGTGCAGCACCTTCGCCGCGCGATTGCGCAGGTAATAATAGGAGCCAAACGCCGGGATGGCGATGAAGAGGCCGCTCGCCGTGGCCACGAGCACCTCGCCGATCGCGCCGGAGAGCGCCGACGGATCGCCGATGCCGGACGTGCCGAGCGTGGCGAACGCCTTGATCATTCCCGTGACCGTGCCGACGAGTCCGATCATCGGCGTGCAGACCCCGAGCACCGAGAGGTAACTGATCGACGTGTTCATCTGCGAATGTTCCTTGGCCATCTCGGCGATGATCCCTTCCTCGACTGCCGTCTTCCCTTCGCCGAGCAGGCTCACCGCCACGCGGCAGACGTTGGTGAAGCCGGATGGGTTCGCTTTGCAATAGTCATACGCTTCCGGGTATTTGCCCTGACGGAAGAGGCCGCGCACCGCTTCGAGGTGTTGCGGCGGCAGGAGCTTCTTGGGGTTGGTCACGCGGACGATGCCGTCGCCGATGAGATAGACCGTGAGCACCGAACACAACCCGAGCGGGATCATGATCCAGCCCCCTTCCTTGATTTGTTCCCAGAGCGATTTGGTGTGCACGGAGGGCGCCTTGTCGCCGCCGGGTTTGGCCTCTTCCGCGTGCAGCGCGGTCGTGGCGAAGAGCAGGCAGCCGGCGGCCAGGCCGGTGAGGAGGATGGATTTTAGTTTCATGGTTTTGGTTTTGGATCTTGCGGGGCGGTCGGGTCGGCGAGCGCCTTCTCGCGGCGGACGATTTTCGCCAGTTCGCCGTCGGCCTGTTTGGCCTCGGCGGACGACGGAAAAGTTTTTTGCAACTCGGCGAGCGCCGCCTTTGCCGCGGGGAAATCGTCCATCCCGAAGTGCGCGCGGCTGCGTCCGAGCAGGACCTGCGGCATGAGCACTTTTTCCGTCGGGTAAAAGACCGGCACCTGGAGGAAGGCGAGGATCGCGTCTTCCCACTCCTTTTTGGTGAGCAACGCTTCGCCCTTGATCACGAAGGCCGGCGCGCGGGTCGCGGGATCCTTGCTGTCCTTGAGCGCCGCCTCGGCCATCTCCAGGGCGCGCGCGTGGTTGCCTTTCCGTGAAAGTCCCGCGGCGATCTGCACATTGGCCGCGCGCGTCACCTCCGGATCGGTCGCCACGCGCCCGATCTGTTCCGCGAGCGGCTCCGCTTCCGCGCTGCGCCCGAGGCTGGCCAGCGCCTGCACCTTGAGCAGCGCCGTCTGCGGCCACCAGCTTCCCGGCGCGTCGCGGAAGGCCTCGTAGTATTTCAACACGGCATCGAGTTGCGGGAGGACGTCGGCGGCCTTCCCCTGCGCGATCAGGTCCGGCGCCGTCTTGAGCGGCGGGGGCTCGGGAAAGTCGAGCTTCTCGATTTGCGCGATGGGATAGCCGAGGTCGCCGGTCTTGGCCGGCTTGCCGGCTTCACCGCCGGGCAGTTCCACCGTGGCCACGATCGTGTCGCCCTGCCGGCGCAGGCCCTTCGTGGCGATGACCTTGCCATCCTTGAGGATGATGTTTTGCGCCGACACAGCGCAGGTCAGACCGAGGAGGAGAGCGAGCGCCTTCATGCTGCGGCCCCCCATTCGGCGAGCAGCTTGGCGGCCTGTTTGGTCTCGGGAAATTCCTTTAGCTTTTCATTGCGCAGCATCTCCTTGAGGTGCCCGACGGCCTCCGGGCGCTTGCCGATCTTGTCGAAGCAATCCGCGCTGCGCACATACGCCTTCGCCGCCCAGGGCAGGAATTTCTGATAGGCGACAAACACCCGTTGGTAGTGCGCGATCGCCTCCGCAAAGCGGCCCTGGCGCGCCTCGATCTCGCCGAGGTAGTAGACCGCCAGCGCCGTCGATTCCCCGCGCCATTCGCGCACCCCAGCCACCATCTCGAAGCCCTTCTTCGCCTCTGCGTATTTCCCGAGTTCGAGCTGCGCGCGAGACTTGCCGATCGTCGCCTCCTTGACCTTCATCGCCGCGATCTCGTCGGCCGCGTGGGTGAAGAGTTCGAGCGCCTTTTTGTAGTCGGTTTTGGCCAGCGCGATTTCACCCAGCCCGACATACGCGAAGTCGAGGTAGTCGCTCTTCGGGTAATCCTCGCGCAAGTCCGCATACATCTTCGCTGCCTTCTCGTGGTCGCCTTTGAAAAGCAGGTAATCGCCGACGATCGCGAGCAGCACCGGGCTGAGATTCTCCGGCTCGAAGCGGCCCGCCATTTCGGCATAAATTTCCTGCGCTTCCTTGTCCTTCTTGATCAGCTTCAGCAACTCGGCCCGGACGTAAAGCAGGCGCGCCTTGCCGGTCGTGGTGGCGATTTCTTCGAGTGGCTCGAGCTGCTTTTTCAACTCCGCCACCGCATCGTACGGCGGCAGTGACGGTGGCGTGGCGGGCATCGGCGTCGCGGCGGGCGGGGCATCCGGCTTGGTGGCTGCGATCGGCGCGGGCGCAGGTGTAGCCGCCGGGGTCGGCGGGCGCGCGCGTTTCGAGCAGAGCTGCGCGAGTTGCTGGAGCAGTTGCTCGACCGCCTCGCGTTTCGGCTCGTTGAGGTAGCGTTTGAGCTGCTCGACCAGGAAGGTCTTCGCCTCCTCGGTCTTGCCCTCACGCGCCTTCGCCTTGCCGATCCAGAACATCGCCGCGACCACCGTCGGATGGTCCGGCTTCTCCTTCACGAACTCCGTGAACATCGTCGCGACCTCCGGCCATTTGCCGAGCTTCTGGAGCTGCTTGCTCGATTCAAAGAGCGCGTAGTTCAGCACCTCGTCCGTCGTGGCGCGCTGATAGGAGGTCGTATAAGCCGCCGCTGCCTCCGCGGTCTTCTGCTCTGCGGCGAGCGAGTCGCCGAGCAGCGAGAAAACCTCCCCTGTGATCTCGTGCTTCGGAAATTTTTTCTCCCACGCCTTCGCGTCGGCGATCACCTCGGGATACAGCGACGCCGCATACTTGCAGACCATCACACGATAACCCGCGTCCGCCGCGAACGGCCCGGTCGGGTGCTTTTGCACATACCCGCTGAACGCCGCCAGCGCCTCCTCGTATTTGCCCTCGAAGATCAGCGTGAGCGCGTCGCGGTACTCCGCTTCCTCGAAGAAACCGCCCTTCGGGAAATCTTTCAGGTAACGCCGGTAATGTTTCCGCGCTTCCTCAAACTGCCCCTGCATGAAAAACGCGTTGCCGAGCAGAAAGCGCATCTGCTCGCGGAACTGACTGTCCGGCTGCTTCTCCAGCATCGTCCCGAAAAAACTCGCCGCCGCTTTCGGATCATTGTTCTGCAACGCCGACGCGCCCTTGAGATACCCCACCGTCGCCGCGTTCGGGCCCTTCGGATATTTTTGCAAATACGCATCGCAGAGCTGCAGCGTCCGCGCCGAGCGATTGAGATCGGCGAAGCAGACCAGCGTGGAATAAAGCGCCGCCTCGGACTCCTTCGCTTCCGGGAACTCCTCCCGCAGCCGGTCGAACGCCACGATCGATTCCCACTTCTTGTCCCAATCGTACCAAACCTTCGCGATGCGGAAGAGCATCGACGGCATGAAGTCGGGCAGCTTCTCGAATTCCTCGAGCAGCTTTTTCGCGTCCGCCTGCTGCTGCTCGATCTCCCGGTTTGCGCCGGTCGCCGCCATGTAGGCCTGCGGATCGCCACGGGTGCGGTCGAGATTTGCCGCCATGCGCTTGTCCATCCCCGCGATCCGATCGTTCTGGAACGCGATCACCTGCGCGCGGTTCCGCACTGCGCGATAAGCGGCGAGCGCCTGCGTGTACTTTTTCGTCTCCGCGAGTTCGTCGCCGAGCTTCACCGTCAGCGCATTGAGCGCCACGATGTTGTCCACCAGCGTGACGCGCGCGAAGAGCACGTTGACCAGGTTCAGCACCTTGTCCGGCTGCTTTTTCTCGAGGTAAAGTTCCGCGAGCGTCACCGCGCTCGTCGCCTGCATCGCCGATTTGATCTCCGGTTGGATCAGCTTCTCGATGATCCGGATCTGGTCGTCCGGCTTCTTGAGTTGCTTGTAACATTCCGCCTGCGCCGCCAGCGCCGCATCGCGCAGCGCCGGCACATTCTCCAGCGCCGCAAACAGCCCCGCCGCCTTGTCATATGCCTTGCCGAGAAAAGCCGCGCGGGCCACCGCCAGCCGCGCGTCGCCCACGCGTTCCGCCTTGGGGTATTGCGTCAGGTAGGTTTGGAAAGTCTCGCCCGCTTTCACGTAATTCTTCGCGTTAAAGTAAGCCGCGCCGAGCGTGTAAAAAAGCGGCGCGATCTTCGCCCGCTCCGCCGGATCGGTGATCAGCGCGATCACTTTTTCCAAGCCAGCCGCCGCCGCGCCCCAGTCCCCCTTGTTGAACGCCGTCATCGCCGCGTTGTGCATCGCCGCGAGATCCATCGCCGCCGAGGTCTGAATCGCCGCCTGCTGCGCAGCAGCGCCCGACATGAGCAGGCACGGCAGCAGGATAATGGCGGCGGCGGTGCCGAGTCGGCGACGGAGCGAATTGACGGACTGGGGGAGTATCATCAGGGCGGGAAATGTGCCTAAGATCGCGGATTTCTCGATCTGACGTGCATGGATTTACCCTTCCGGAAAATGAGAGAACGCAGGGTCATAGTCTATTTAATATTCTTAAATTCGCCGCCGTTCTGTTTCGCCAGCTTTTCCATGAAGTCTTCTCCGCCATCGGCCTTGTAGGCGAAGGTGTTGATCACTGCGCGGCGCCCGAGCTTGGCATGGAGACCTTGTGCTCAAGGGCGCGTTTGCTCGGATTGGAGGAAGGTGGACCGCCTTGAAAGGTGACCTTTCGCCTGGCCGAAATGCGCTGGACGATGAAGTAGGTCGCCCCGACTCCGAAGAACAGCTGAGCGACGATGCTGATGAAGAGGAACTTGCTGGCGAGCAGTCCTGGGCGCTCGCCTTTCCGCGTTGCAGAAAGGCGGCGTCCGGGGCGTCGATGCCGTGCAGAGCCCCACTGTAATCCATGCGCTCCTTTTCAGGCCGGCAAGGTTGCGCGAGTCGTTGCGGGGAGCGCTGGGGTTGTCGCGGTACTGGTAGGAACAGTAGAGCCGTGCGTAGAGCGATTGCCGGAGCAGGTGAGTCACGCCGACGGTGAAGCGGTGAGAGTCGCGGTGATCGGCCGCTGGGAAACTGAAATGGTCGGGAAAATTGGACCCGATAAAAACGACCGGCTGGTCGCGATTGCATGCCCACTCTTTCTGGATACCTGCGGAGGCAGCGAGGGATTCCGCGAGCTGATCACCAGTGCGGATGCTGGCATGCCAGGAAGGCTCGATGCCGGCATCGATCCGGATGGAGTCCTTGCCGCTAGGGAAACGCTGATCAATGCCCGCGAAATACGCGAAAGATCGCGAAAGTGATCCCGCTCCTCTGACCGCATTTTGTTTTTCGCGTCCTTTCGCGTATTTCGCGGGCCATCCTCGATTTAATCAGCGGTTCCCTAGCTGAACGTGAGATTCTTCACCCCGGCGAAGGCTGCGGCGTTGAGGACGTCGACGATCCGTTCGTGGCGGGTGTCGGGTTGCGGGCGGATGATGACCGGATCTTCGCCGCCGAATTGCTCCATGGTCGCCTTGAGCCACTCGCGCAGCCGCTGGAGGCTGCGGTCGGCAGGGGCGCCGTAGATGTCGTTATTCATGCTCACCTGGCCATCGGGCGATATGTCGATGACGATGGGGGTTTTCTGATTGTTGGTGCTCTTGGCGGGCGCTCCGCTGGGGAGCGCGATGTTGAGTTCCTTCTCCTTCACCTGGGCACCGGCCATGGCCATGAAGAAGAGCATGAGCACGAACACGACGTCGACCATCGGCGCGATTTGGAATCCGATGTCACCGTCTTCTGAACCTACTGAGCCGCCCATAAAAAGTTGAGAGTTGAGGGTTGATGGTTGAGAGGCGTCGCTGGGGAGATCATGGCGCTTTGCCGGCGCTCATGTCTTTGTCGACCACGGAGAAGGTGACGTTGGCGATGCCGGCATTGGCGGCGGCGACCATGACGGCGCGGAGGTATTCGTAGCGGACGTTGCGGTCGGCGCGAATGAGGACGCGGACGCCGGGGTTCTGCTGCACTTTGGGGGCGAGGAGTGCAATCAACTCCGCGGGCTGATCGAATTTCCGCTCATCCACGTCGAGCGAACCGACGCTGTTGATGGCGTTCCACATGACGTTGATGATGGTCTGTCCCTTGACGCTTTTGTCCGGTGGCTTGGCGTCCTTGGCGATGGGAAGGATGACGTTCTGATTCGTCTGCAGCACTTCGGATGAACTGATCGACATGAAGAAGATCAGCAGCACGAGCAGGATGTCGATCATCGGCGCGATTTGAAACTCCGGATCTTCCTCCGGAGTGGACCGCGCCGCGGCCTTCATCAGCTTGGTCTTCTTGTGCTGGGTCACGGGAGCAGGAGGATCAGGCGGCCCACTCGAGCGTCGCGCCGCAGTGCGGGCAGGGGTTCACGCCGGGCGTGACCGCGCCGTTGCACACCGGGCAGGCGGTGGTGAGTGCCATCGAGACTTTGCGCACGCCGCCGGAGGCGCCGGGGAGTGCGACGCCGGCGCTGAAGTTTTCGCCGATCTGCACGCCCTGGAGTTCGTCGTAGGGAATGTCGAGGAGGAGGGTATTCACCACGTCGTCGGCATGAACGATGACGGCCTGAGAAACATTGCGGAAGACGTAGTAGGCGACGAACGCGGGGATGGCGATGAAGAGGCCGCTCGCGGTGGCGAGGAGCACCTCGGAGATCTTGCCGGAGAGTTGCCGGGGATCGCTGATGCCGGAACCGGCGAGCACCGCGAACGCACCCATCATGCCGATGACGGTGCCGAGCAGCCCGATCATGGGGCTGACGACGCCGATGACCGAGAGGTAGCTATTGCGGGTCCGGACGAGAGTGGCTTCGCGCAGACCATGCTCGGCGACGGCGGCTTCGACGGCGTCCTTGCCGCGACCGACGCGGGTGAGGGCGGCCTTGAGCACGTTGGCGAGGTAGTTTTTGTTCGCCTGGCAGGTCGCCCACGCTTCCTGGTAGTTGCCGGACTCGATGGTCTGACGCAGTGCCTCGATGAGCGGCGGCGGGGCCAGCTTCTTCTTCTGAAGGGACATCGAGAGCTGGATGATCAACGTCACCATGAGGACAGAGGTGAGGATGATACAAACCCAGATGAACATGATCAGCGGGCCGCCATCCAGAATGACCTGGAGAACGCTGTGGCCACCTTCTTCGGCGGGCGCTGCCCCTTCTTCGGCAAATGCATTGCCGCCCGACGCGGCGAGCAGCGACGTGAAGAGGAACAGCGGGGCAATACGGCGGAGGTAGTTCGGGGTCATGGCAGGGAAGTAAGAAAAGTGGCTCGAGTTTTTGGTGATTCTAAGGGGGAGATGCTGGGCGGCTACGGAACAGTCACAGGATGATCCTTGTCGCGACTGCGGAGGGCGTCGGCCTTCTGCTGAGCCGTGGTGACTGCGGCGCGATCATGATAGAAGATCGTGACGGTGCGCAAATAATCTTCGAGAGCGCCCGGGAGATTCCCTTCTTCTTCCTTTAACTGGCCGCTGACTAGGAAGGCCTGGCTGTAGGCGAGCGCCTTGTTGGTGTTCGGGACGATCGCTTTGTCCTCGAGTGCCTCGGCCATGATCGGTTCGAGTTTGGCCTTGGCGGCCGGGAGGTCTTTTTTCGCGATCGCGAGCCGCGCGAGTCCGACCTCAGACGTGGAGACGGCCCCTCCTGCGACTGTGGCGTAGAGCTTCTTGAACTCGGCATAGGCCGTTTCGGCTTTCGGCAGATCGTTTGTGGCGACATAAAGGTCGCCGAGCATGCTGGTCGCGGCCTGAGCCCAATCGGTGGGGAGCCCCTTGTAGCGATCGGCCACGGAGCGAATCGCCACGAGGGCCTTGGCCAGGTCGCCGGCCGTGTAGGCTTGCACGCCCTGCGCATATTCCGGAGGCGCAGCCATTTGAAACGATTCGAACATGGGTGCGCCGAGCGTGATGGTCTGCGCGCCGATGCGAATCTGCACGCCAGCGGCACTGGCCCCGATGACGACGCCCTGCTGCACATTCGGCGAACCACGCAGCTTGAAGGCAACCGGCGCCCCGGCCGAACCCTGACCTCTGGCCTGGGGGACGACCATGGCCTGCGAAACAAGCAAGAGAGCGCATCCCGAGACAGAAAGGAGTTGCTGGAAGAGAAACGGGGGGCGTAGTTTCATGCGCTTTGCGGGCGGGCAAACTAGTGACGCCGATCCGCGAAATCAACACCCAAACCTTTTTCAATGGTCAAATTACTCCGCCGCTTCAAGCATCCCCTGACGCTTGCCATGACCCTCCTGACGTCCATCTCGTTCGTCTGGTTCTACAACCGCAACGACTATATGGACCGCGGCGCGCCGAACCTCATAGGCTCAGTCTACGGCAAGAAGGTCCCCCAGGCGCAGTTCCTGCGCGAAGGCCGCAAGTTCGACCTCGCGCAAGGTCTCACGCCGGAACTCTGGCAGACGTTGATCCAACCGGCGCAGACTCAGGATGAGGCGACAAACAACTTTGTCTGGAACGCGGTCATCCTGCGCCATGAGGCCGACGCGCTCGGCATCAGGCCGACCGACAAGGAGATCGAGGAGGGCATCAAGACGCTGCCTTTTTTCCAGACGAATGGCGTCTACGACTCGACTAAATACAACAATCTGATCGGCGTGTTGAGTTCCCGGGGCCTGACCTCGGAGGCGCTCGAGGAACTCGTGGGCGACCAGGCGCGGCTGAAGCGCATCAAGGCGCTGCTCGGCACGACGGTCGTCGCGATGCCCGGCGAAGTGCGCGCGATGTATGAACTGCGCCATGGGAAGTTTGAGTGCTCGGTGGTGCGGTTCGCCTTCGATGAATTCCTCAAGGCGCAGCAGGTCAGCGACGAGGACGTGAAGAAGGCCTACGAGGAGCGCAAGAGCACGCTGAAGACCGACGAACTGCGCAAGGTGAAGTATGTCGGCTTCACGGTGGAAAACGCCGAGAAGCCGCTCGTGGGCAAGGAGCGCGTCGATGCTTTTGCGAAGCTCAGCGAAAAGGCGCAGGAATTCATGATTGCGTTGGCCGATCCGAAGGCAAAGTTCGAGGAAGTGGCCGCAAAGCTCGGCGCCGAGATCAAGGAGACACCGGCCTTTTCCGAAGACGAACCACCGGCTGAGCTCGACAAATCGTCGAAGGCGGCAGCCGCCGCGTTCAAGCTCACGAAGGATCAACCGGCGAGCGACGCGGTGCAGACGGAGAAGGGTTACTTTTTGCTCCTCCTTTCCGACGTGACTCTGCCGCGAGAGAAGACCCTCGATGAAGCGAAGACTGCCTTGATCGACTCGCTCAAAGCCGAGCGCGCGCAGGAGGCGATGACGCTGAAGGCCACCGAAGTGCGCAACAAGATCGAGGCCGAGCTGAAAGCTGGGAAGACTTTCGCGGATGCCGCCACCGCGGCGGGGATGAAGGCGGAAGTGTTCGCGCCCTTCTCGCTCTCCGAGCCACCGTTCAAGGAAAAGGACGGCCGCGAGGTGACGCTCGCCGCGCGGGATCTCCAGCCCGGGCAGCTCAGCCCATTTTCGCCCACGATGGGCAATGGCATGACTCCCGGCGGAGGTGTGCTCGTGTTCCTCGATAAGAAGCAGCCCATCGACGAGAAAGCCTTCGAGGAGAGCAAGGCACAGACGCTGACGGAACTGACCGAGCGCGACGAGGAAGGGCTCTTCCGCCACTGGTTCAAGGCGCGCCGCGCTGCGGCAAAGGTGCTGCTCGCTCGCGACGAGAAGAAGGCATCGTAACTTCCTCGCCTCGCGTGAGCCCGTCGCCCGAAGTCGAAGAACTCTTCGACGACGCCAATGGCGACCTCGCGCTCGGCGAACTGGAGGCGGCGGTGGAAAAATATCGCCGCTGCACGGAACTCGCGCCGGAGTTCTTCGATGCCTGGCACGCGCTCGGCATGGCGCTGATGAAGCTGGGGCGCTATCCCGAAGCTATCGAGGTGGGAAAGAAAACGGTGGAACTGCAACCCAATGACCAGCTCGCGTGGTCGTCGCTCTCCCTCTTCTACGTCCGCGCGGACATGATCAAGGAAGCCGAAGCTGCGGGCGCCAAGGCGAAGATCCTGAGCTGGGGCGGCAAGCTGAAGAAACCCACCGCCTGATGGACGGCGAACTCTGGAAGCTTAGCGCGCCGTGGTGGCAGTTCCCGCTGCGCGGGCTCATCGTCTTCGTCTTCGTCCTCGTCTTCCTCCGCCTCTCCGGGAAGCGCCAGGTCGGGCAGATGACGCCCATCGACCTCGTGCTCCTGCTGCTCATCAGCAACGCCGTACAAAACGCGATGAACGGCGGGGACAACTCGATCACCGCCGGCGCCATCCTCGCCGCCACGCTCATCCTCGCCGATGTGGGCGTGGGCGCGCTCGCCCGGCGCAATCGCAAGGTGGAGAAATTCGTGGAAGGCACGCCGATCATGCTCATTCACAACGGCCACGTCCTCGACCAGGCGCTCGAACATTGCGGCATGACGCGCAACGACCTGATGGCCGGACTCCGCGCCAGCGGGATCGCCACGGTCAGTGATGTCCACGCCGCCGTGCTCGAGAACAACGGCCGCATCACCGTGCTCGAGCGGAGGTCGGCGAAGGAGTAGCCGCTCCGCGCGGGCCGCCTTTCGCCTGTGCGTCGTGCGGCCTCCGTGCTAACTTCGCGTCATGTCCGTGAAAGAGACTATTCACCAATGGATCGATTCCATTCCCGACGATTCACCCGCACTGCGCGAACTCTATGAAGATGCGCGCCTCAGCCTCGCGATTCGAGAAGCTGAAGCTGAGGTCGCGGCTGGGCGGACGACGCCGATCGAGCAAGTCATCGCCGACTTCGAGGAGAAATGCCGGCTTCGTCGTTCCGCGTAGAGGTCACCGATCTCGCTCGCGCAGATCTGGCGCAAATGCAGATCTATTGGGAGGACCGGGGTGAGGCATGGCGCGGTGAAAGGTATCATCGGGATTTGCTTCACCTGGCGGCATCTGAACTTTGCACCCCCCTGAAGCGAGGCGTGGGCGGATCGGAAGAATCCGCGATTTCCCCGACGCCCGCGAAATCCTCGCCTTCGGCGTCTATCGGATCATCTACCGCATCGACGAAGCCGCCGGCATCGTGAACGTTCTCCGCTTCTGGCACGCTCATCGCGACGAACCCCGCCGCGATGCCTGACCCACCGCCAGCCCCTTTCCCCATGTCCCAATTCTTCATCACCACCGCGATCGATTACACCAATGGCGCCCCGCACATTGGCCATGCCTACGAAAAGGTCCTCGCCGATGTGCTCGCGCGTTACCATCGGCTGAAAGGCGACCAGGTTTTCTTTCTCACCGGCGTCGATCAGCACGGGCAGAAGGTGCAGCAATCTGCGGAGAAAGCGGGCGTCGAACCGCAGGCCTACGTCGACGAGATCACGAAGAAATTCTCCGCCCTCTGGGACAAGCTCGACGTCCGATACACCGGCTGGGCCGCCACCACCGACCCGCTGCACAAGGAATGCGTGCGCGCCAATCTCCAGATGCTCTGGGATGATCAGGACCCCGCTACCGGCCAGAGCCGATGGATCTACAAGAAATCGCAGCGCGGCTTTTACAGCGTGCGGCAGGAGCAGTTCCTCACCGACAAGGAGCGCGGCCCCGACGGCGAATTCGGCCCCGAGTGGGGCCTCGTCGAGGAGCGCGACGAGGAGAACTTCTACTTCCGCCTCACGCAAGATCCCGCCACCGGCCTGCCCGGCTGGGACCCGAAGCAGTGGCTGCTCGAGTTCATCGACGCCCGCACCGCTGCCGGAAAGCCGTTCGTCGTCCCCGATTTCCGCGTCGCGGAATTGCGCAACGCCGTAGAGAAGCTCGAGGGCGACCTCTGCATCTCGCGCCCCGCCTCGCGGCTCCAGTGGGGCATTCCATTTCCCGAGAGCTTCGGCGCGGGCTTCGTCACCTTCGTGTGGTTCGACGCGCTTGTGAACTACATCACCTTCGTTCCCGGCCACGATCCGCATTCGGAGCTCGGAGATCGGAGATCGGAGATCGAAAGCAGCCCCCCGAACTCCGAACTCCCATCTTCGATTTTCGCGGCGCTCTGGCCGCCCCTCCACGTCATCGGCAAGGACATCCTCATCCCCGCCCACGGCGTCTACTGGCCCATCATGTTGAAAGCGCTCGGCTACTCCGACGACGAGATGCCCACGCTGCTGGTCCATGGGTTCTGGAATATTTCCGGCGCCAAGATGAGCAAGAGCGCTGGCACCATCGTCGACCCCGACGCTCTCGCCGATAAATACGGCGCCGAGACGCTGCGCTATTATTTGATGAGCGACATCGCCACTGGCCGAGACGCGGATTTCAGCGAGGAAAGGCTCGTGCAGCGCTACAACACGGACCTCGCGAACTCGCTGGGGAATCTGCTGAACCGGGCGCTGAGCATGGCGGCGAAGTATCGGGAGGGCGAGATCAAGAGGGGTAAAGACAGCGGTTCGTTCGCCAACGCTTCCGGGCCGGGCGTGACTGAAAATGCTGACATCATCTCCTCGGGCGCCCTCGCCGCTAGTTTTCGCTTTGTCGAGGGGGCCGCCTCGAAAGCCAGTAACTACAAACTCGCGATGGCTTCTTTCTCGGTCAGCGAAGCACTTGGCTACGCGAGCGAGGCAGCACAACAGTGCAACTCGTTAGTCGAGGTATCAGCCCCTTGGAAGCTTGCGAAGGACGAGACAAAAAAGGACGAACTCGACGCCGTCCTTTACCACCTCGCCGAGTCCCTCCGCATCATCGCCATCCTCATCTCCCCCGTCCTGCCCAAGGCCGCGCACGGCATCTTCGACCAGCTTGCGTGGAAGCTGGCCGATTCTGGCCGGGACGAGCGGTTCTCGCTCGCGGATGCCGTGTGGGGCGGGCTGCCCGACGGCCACGTGCTCGGCAAGCCGACCCCGCTCTTCCCGCGGATCGAAGCTCCGCCTGCCCCTGGAGCGGTCTGAGCGAGGAAATGCCGGGTGGAGCACTCGACCCGAGTGCCGTTTTCGGCGACCCGCCGAAAACACCCACGGCAACCATGGATGACCGACAAACCGCTCCCGCGAGAAATCCACGCTCGCTCCACGTCTTGGGCGAGTCGCCCAAGACAGCACTCGGGTCGAGTGCTCCACCCAGCGACTGATCCGCACTCGACGCCACCCGTTTCCCGATGCACCCGGTGGGCTGCCTTCGACGGCATCGACGGCGCGATGCCCTCCACCGCGGACCACTCCTGGCCGTCGGAATCGTGCAGTCTGACGACTGATTCAGGTAAAGCCGACGGCGTAAAACCTTAAGGTTTTGCCGCAGATCCTCAACCGGATGCCGCAGATCCTCAACCGGTTGCCGCGAAAGCTCGACCGGTTGCCGCAAAAGCTCGACCGGATGCCGCGAAAGCCCGACCGGATGCCGCAAAAGCCCGACCGGATGCCGCAAACCCTCGACCGGATACCGCAAACGCTCGACCGGTTGCCACAGGGGATTGATCAGAAATACCGCCGGTGATCCTCCACGCGCTTTTCCAGCCGGGCGCGGAGGGCGCTATGGGGGTCGGCGGCGCCTTCGTGCGTGGAGGCGCGGAACATGAGGGCGACCATGCTCTCGACGTCGGCGAGCGAGACGAATTCCGGCGCGATCACGTCGTCCGGGGCGCAGTTGTGGTAATTGCCCAACGCGACGCAGAGGGCGGCGCTGCGGTATCCGTAGAGCTGGTAGGCGGTGGCCTCGCAGGTGCCGCCGCTCATCAGGCAGCGCTGGTGCGGGACCTTGCCCTCGGTGGCGGCATGGACGAGCGCGGCGGTGGCTGAGTCGTCGAAAATGCTCGTTTTGTCGCCCACGCGGATGATCACGCCGTCGCCCATCTTTCCCGCGCCGGGAGCGAGCTGGGAGCTGGTTTCCAGCGAGACGATGGTGAGGTCGCGCGGGAGCCGGCCGCTTTTTGCGAGCTGGATGGCGCCGATGAAACCCACTTCCTCGGCGCGGGTGAAGAGTCCGTAGACGGTGGCCTCGGCGCCGATGCGTTCGAGCTGCTGAAAGAGCGCGACGATGGCGGCGCAGCCGATGAGGTCGTCGCACGCACGGGAGTGGACGAGGCCGTCGCGGACTTCGCAGGCGGGGAGATCCCACATGGCGAAGGCACCGAAGTCGCGCGTGGGCGGATTCTTCGCGCGGTAGCTCTCGGCAACGCCGCCGAGGAAGGTCATGCCGCGGCGCGCAGTTTTCTGTCCTTCGTCTTTTTCTTCATCTTCATCTTTTTCCCTCTCCCCACCGCCGGGAGATGAAGATGAGGATGAAGAAAAAGACGAAGATTCTCCGGCGAAGACGTAGCCCGGATGATCCATGTGCGCGGCGAAGGCCCACTCGGAGTGCCCGGCGCATCCTTCATAGACGGCGATCACGTTCCCGAAATCATCCTGCGAACAGCGCACGCTCGGGATCTGCGCGAGCTGCATGAGGATCTCGGCGCGCACGGCGTCTTCGTGAAACGGCGCGGTGGGCTGGGCGAGGATGGGACGGAGGATGGCGAGGAGATCCATTGGGGCAAAATGACGAATGACGAAATTCGAATGACGAATGAATGACGAATCACCAATGACAGAATGACGAAACGAGGCTTCTCACGGCGCGGCTCACCCGCGCGGAGGTTTCGTCATTCGACATTCGTCATTGGAACATTCATTCGTCATTCGTCATTCGAATTTCGTCATTCGTCCTCCCCCCCATGTCCCGCTGGAAATCCTTTCGCCATCGCCTCGAACAACGCGGCGTGGAGCTGCTGGCGCGCTGGATTCCCCGGCTGTCGCGCCGCCGGTCCCTGCGGCTCGCCAATGGGCTCGGCGCGCTGGCTTACCTCGTGGACGGACGCGGACGCGGCGTGGCGCTGGGAAATCTGGAGTGCGCGTTCGGCGAGCGGCTCACGCGGGAGCAGCGCGTGGAGGTGGCGCGGGCGTCGTATCGGAACTTTCTGCGCACGATGCTGGATCTTTTCTGGGCGCAGAATCTTTCGCCGGCGAACTGGCAGGAGTGGATGCCGGTGGAGGGCTTCGAGGAACTGCGCGGGCGACTCGATCGCGAGCAGCGCGGCACCATTTTCATGTGCGTGCACCAGGGGAACTGGGAATGGGCGAGTCTGGCGTGCGGCTACCTCGGCTTTGGCAATGTGGTGGTGGCGGAGAACTTCAAGAATCCGCTGCTCACCGAGACCTTCAGCCGGCTGCGGCAACACAGCGGGCAGACGATCATCCCGCAGGAAAACTCGCTGCTGCGCATGCTGAAGATCGTGAAACGGCGCGGCGCAACGGGGATGCTCATCGACCTGAGCCTGCGACCCACGCAGGCGGCGACGGTGATCGAGGGCTGGGGGCTGAAGATGTGCGTCCCGCTGCTCCACGCGGTGCTGGCGCAGCGGGCGAATGCATTGCTCGTGCCGGTGGAGACGCAGCCGCAGCCGGATGGCACGTGCCGCGTGATCGCGCATCCGGGGGTGGAGATCCGGGAAGGAGCGACGCTGCAGGAAATCGCGCAGCAATGCTGGGATGCGTTGACCCCGGCGCTGCGGCGGCAGCCGGAGCTGTGGCTGTGGCCATACAAGCACTTCCGCTACCGGCCGCGCGGGGCGGAGCGCGCTTACCCGGAATATGCGAATGAGTCGGGAAAATTCGAGAAGCTGCTTCGCGCGACGGGCCCGGCGGCGGAGGAAAAAAAGCTGTCATCCTGAGCGGAGTTCCTCGCGGGCCGAGGCGGTGGCGCTCGGGACAAGTGGCGGTGGGTCCATGGGCGAGCAGGCGGGGAGGAACGGAGTCGAAGGACCTCTCGCATCTCTGCTCCGCACCGCCGCCGCCCGCTGATGCGTGAGGTCCTTCGACTGCGCGCCGCCCACCCACCCCGCAGAACCCACCGCCACCGCGCGGCGCTCCGCTCAGGATGACAGGGTATTTTCTACACCTCGCGGCGGGCGGGGAGCCGCGACTGCGCGGGGGCGTCACGCGTTTCCCGTTGCCTGCCAGCGGGCTGTGTGCTCGATTCCCCGCCCTTTGAAAACCCTCGCTGACGCCCTCCTCTACGGCATCGTCGACCTCGGCTACGTCGCCGCGGCCGATGCGTGCGCCGCCGCCGAGCGGATGTGCGCGGGCGGCGTGGATGTGATCCAGCTTCGCGCCAAAGGGTGCGACGAACACGACATCGAGGCCCTCGCGAACGAACTGATCCGGGTCACCGAACCCGCCGGGGTGCCGCTGATTATCAATGACTTCCCGCACCTCGTCCCGAGCATCGGCGCCCAGGGTGCGCACGTGGGGCAGGACGATCTGGAGGTGGAAGACGCTCGCTGGCGCGCCGGCCGCGCGCTGGCCGGCGAGGTCCCGCCCCCGATCATCGGCAAGTCGACGCATTCCTTCGCGCAAGCCGTGGCCGCCGCCGCAGCAGGTGCGGATTACATCGGCTTCGGCCCGCTCTTTCCCACGCCCACCAAAGCCGGCCGCCCCGCGATCGACCTCGACGACATCCGCCGCGTGCACGAGGCCGTGACGATCCCGATCTTTTGCATCGGCGGGATCAAACGCGAGAACCTCGACGCCGTGCTCGACGCGGGGGCACGCCGCGTCGTAATCGTCTCCGGCATTTTGCAGTCGCCCGACATCCAGGGCACCTGCCGCGACGTGAAAGCGCGCCTCTCAATTGTCGCCACCGCCCATCGACTTCTCGCAGACTCGAATCTCAGCCCTCAACTCTCAACCCACCCCTAAATGTCCGTCCTCATCGTTGGTTCCGTCGCGCTCGACACCGTCAAAACCCCCATCGAAGAACACGCCGACTTGCTCGGCGGCTCCGCGAGCTACTCCGCCGTCGGCGCGAGTTTCTTTTCGAAAGTGAACTTCGTCGGGGTGGTCGGCGACGACTTCCCCAAGGCGCACGTCGATTATTTCCAGAGGCGCAAGATCGACCTCGCCGGCCTGCAGATCGTGCCCGGCAAAACCTTCCGCTGGAGCGGCGAATACATGTGGGACCTGAACACCCGCGAGACCCGCAGCGTGGAGCTGAACGTCTTCGAGCACTTCAACCCCGTGCTCCCCGCCGGCTACGACGCGACGCCTTTCGTTCTCCTCGCGAACATCGGACCGAACCTGCAAAACCACGTCCTCGACCAGGCGAAGAAGCCGCGCTTCGTCATCGCCGACACCATGGATCTGTGGATCAACATCGCGCTCGACGAACTGCTCCGCCTGCTCAAGCGCGTCGACATGCTCATTCTCAACGACGGCGAAGCCCGCCAACTCACGAAGGAGACGAGCCTGATCAAAGCCGCGAAGAAGATCCGCGAGATGGGACCGCGTTTCGTGGTGATCAAAAAGGGCGAGCACGGCGCGCTGCTCTTCGGCGAACACGGCGAGTTCTTCAGTTGCCCGGCGTATCCGCTGGAAGACATCCACGATCCGACCGGCGCGGGTGACACCTTCGCCGGTGGTCTCGCGGGTTACCTCGCGAGCCTCGATCACCCGGACGTAAAGTTCACCACGCTGCGCAAGGCGGTCGTCTACGGTTCCGTGCTCGCGAGCTTCAATGTGGAGAAATTTTCCCTCGAACGCATGCGCACCCTCACCGACGCCGACGTCGCCGAGCGTTACGAAGTCTTCCGCAGGATGAGCCACTTCGAACTCGATCTGGCTTAGTCGCTTGCGCAGAACAGACCTTCAGAATCGCGGAACAACCCGGCCGCTTTGTCGCTCGAAACCGCATCGAGAATTGCAACCCGAAGCAGGTCCACTACAGTCCCCTAGATGATCGCCGCCAGTCGGTCCATCCCCCCAACCTCGACCGAGCCCCGCCCTGGAACGCTCGGGGATCTCGTGACTTGGTTCCGCCGCCAACCCGCGCAGGCCCTGCTCCTCGCCGCGTGTGTCGGCGTGTTGATTTATTTTTTCGGGTTCTTTCACGCGTTCCTCAAAGGTCAGCACAGTGCCGCCACGTGGGCATCCCAGTCATGGAATGCCGAGAACAATCAGGAGCACTCCTGGCTTGTGCTTCCGATCTCGCTCGCCCTGCTCTGGTACCACCGCCAGCGCCTGCGGGCGGCGCGCAGCGCGCCTTGGAATGGCGGACTCGGTCTCGTGGCCTTTGGCGTCGGTTGCTTTGTCCTCGCCGTCCGGGCACTCCAGCCGCGCATCGCCATCTTCGCGCTGCCGGTCATCTTGCTGGGAATGATCGGCTACCTCTGGGGACGCCAGACCGCTCGCGTTGCGCTGTTTCCCTGCGCCTTCATGCTCTTCATGATCCCGGTGGGCGGGCTCGTCCAGGGCACCGTCTCCCTCCAGATTCTCGTCAGCACCGTCTGCAATGCGCTCTCCTCCATGTTCGGGATGAAGATCGCTGCGAGCGGAACCACCATTCATTCGCTCGATGGCAGCTTCAACTTCGAGATCGCTGAAGGTTGCAGCGGCATCCGTTCGCTCATGGCCATGACCATGCTCACGGCGCTCTACGTCCACTTCACCCAGAAGGAGTGGTGGAAGAAAGGCGTCATCTTCGCCGGTTCGGTCGTCTTTGCCTTGATCGGCAATATCGGTCGCATCTTCACCGTCATCCTCTGCGCGAAATTCGTCAGCCCGCACATTGCTGGGGGCATTTATCATGACTACTCGACGTTCATCTTTTTCCCGTTTGCCGTGATCAGCATGGTGGCGTTCTCGCGCCTCGTGAATATCGACTGGCTGGCGATCATTCACACGCCCGAGCCGCCGGCGCCGGCCGCTCCCGGCGAAGAAAACGCGGACGAGACCCGCCCCGCGGGGAAGAAAACGGCCAGCCCTGTATCGTATGACTACTAGCCGGCTGCTCCTACTGCTCGCCGTGCTCACCCTCGGCTTGAGCTCCACAATGCTCCTCCCTGCGCAGTTGGCTTATCAGCCCGTGGGCATCGAGTTGAAATTGCCAGAGTACCTCGGCGAATGGTTCGGGCAGGACATGAAGGTGAGCGAGAAAGAGATCAACATTCTCGGCAAAGAGACCGAGTTCGCGCGCAAGAGCTACACCAACGGGCGCGGCGACGAACTCCAGGTCTCCATCGTCCTCAGCGGCCAGGACATGAATACCAGCATCCACCGCCCGGAGCGCTGCCTCCCTGCACAAGGCTGGACGATCTCCGACAAGCGCGCCGTCCACATCGCCGTCCCGGACTTCGGCGTAGTGCCCGTCACCTGCCTGTATAACGTGCGCAACGTCAGCCAGGAGGAACGGTCGATCCCCATTCACAACCTCAGCTACTACTGGTTCGCGGGCCACAGCGACGTCACCGGCTCCCACCTCGAGCGCACCTACATGGACATCCGGGACCGCGTCGTGCACGGCTACAATCAGCGCTGGGCCTACCTCACCGTCTCCTCCGTGGTCACCAAGAACCTTCAGAAATTCGGGCGCAACGAAGACGAGACCAAAAAGCTCATCGAGGAGTTCATCCGCCGCCTCGTTCCGGTTTTGCATAAGGATTCGCTGAAGCGCGCGTAGAGCGTCGGCTCGGCGAAGAGGATGTCCCGGAAGGGTATATCCGGTAACCGCGAAACGCTGTCATCCCGAGCGGAGTGGAGGGAGCCTGAGCGACCAGAATGAAGCCGAGGGACCTCGGATTGCCGGGAGCCGCTCGATCACCCAAAGGCCGAGGTCCTTCGACTCCGTTACACTCCGCTCAGGATGACAGAATTTTTCGACTTCCGGTCCACTCGCTAAGGCACCCCATCTGGGTGGAGCACTCCACCCAGCCACCCCGTCACCGCGCCGCCCACACCTTGCGCAGCCATTCCCCGCGCGTGGTATTTTCGCCGGACGGAATCTTCTCCGCCGCGATCCCCAACTCCGCCGCGAGCGCCCGCCAGCGATTGGCCGTCGCGGCATCGAGCGGCTCATTCAGCGCGGCGGTGTGGAATGGGAACGCCTCGAAATACTGCCCCACGATATTTTTCCCGCGCACCGCACCTTCCTTCGCCCCCGGCGCGAGACCATGGAAACCCCCGGCCGTCCCCCACCACTGCACCGCCGCGAAGTCCGGATGCTCCGGCAGCACATCGCTCACGTAGATCGTCGCCGACCCGGTCGCGTGCAGCCGCGCCTGGAGTTCGCGCACCGACACCCGCGCCAGACTCGTCCGCTTTTGATTCGCGAGATGCGCGGCGTGACCGGCCGCTTCACCGAGCGAAATCCAGATCGGCTCGAACCGCAGCGCGCAAAATCCCACGTGCGAAGAACTCGCCGCGACCGGCACGAGCAGGTTCTCGAAATTCTTCGCGAGCAGCGCGCCAAACGGCACCTGATACGGCGCGACCGTTTTGTAAAACTCGCCCGCGTGCTTGCCGCCGAAGAGCGATCCAACATGGCCCGTCCCGTGGCAGTTCGGGCCGTAATCGCCCATCGCCACCGCATCGCGCCGCAGCACCGCGCGCGCATCGCCGGGCGCCAGCTCGGTATCTTTTTCGGTGAAGACATATTCGCCCACCATCCGCCGCGCCTCGCGAACGTAGAGCTGCTCGGGCACGTGGCCGCTCTCCGGATATTCGTCGCGACACCAGCCCATCTCGCGCGCTTCGGTGCGGAACTTCTCCGGCACCGCCGCATCGTTTTGCAGAAAGTAAATCAGCCCGAGCTGCCAGCGCCGATGCACGCCCCAGACCCGCGCCCGCGAATCACGCAGCGACGTGCGCGAAAACGGCGCGACCACGCCGTCGTTCACCTCGCGCGCCGCCACGCCGCCGCTGCCATCCGGCCAGTCGTCGTTTTCACCCGGCAGCGAGAGCCGCACTGAGCCGTGCGACATGTCGTTGAGGTCGAATTTTCCATTCGGCAACGGCGGCAGCGTCGCCTTCATCAGCGCCGTCGCCGCCATGCCCCAAACCTGCTTCACCCGCCCATCGGCGAGCAGCGGCAGCACGCCGGTGAAGTCCTCGCGATCGTAGCCGTCCGGCGCCTTTGGCATCACGCGGTTCGCCGGGTCGCGCGTCATCGTCAGGCGGAAGTTGTAGCCTTGCAGTTGTGTGTCCGCGTCATCCGGCGCGAGCGTCTCGCCGTATTCCTCGCCCGCCTCACGCCCCACGCGATACGGCACGCCGGCCGCGGCGAAGAGATCGCCCTCGTAGCTGGCATCGATGAACATCCGCGCCGCGACCTGCCGCAGCGTGTTCGTTTCATCGGCAAAGAGCGCGAGCTCCAGCGTCCGGATTTTTCCCGGCGCGTCGCCTTCCGCATCGCTGCTCGATTTCACCCGATCCAGCACCCACCGCGTCTTCAGCGTGATCCGCGGCTGGGCGGCGAGCAGTTTCTGGAAAATGGCGCCGATCACCCGCGGCTCGACCTGGGTCCCACGGAGCGAGTCCCGCACCTGCGGGGAATCCGCGCCATACGTCTCGCGATAGTGCGCCTCGGTCATCTGGCACAGCCGGCGATACAGCCCGGTGATCGACTCGAACGTCCGAAAATCCGGATGCGTCAGCCCGTTCGTCATCAATCCGCCCACGTGTCCGGTCGGCTCGACGAGCAGCACCGACTCCCCATCTTCCGCCGCCGCGAGCGCCGCCGCGATCCCGCCCGGCGTCGCGCCGTAGATTAGCACGCCATACTCCTCCGCGCGGAGCGTGGCCACGAAAGCAAACAGGACGAGCGAGAGCAGAGCGCGCATCCCACGCCGCTACCTGCGCGCCTGCCGCGACGCAAGCCCGCTCTCGATCAGGGCCACCCTTCCCCGTCGCTGCGCTCGCACTCGCCCGCCTCGACCGCTACGCTCCCGCCAGTGTCCGCTTCATTTTTCCACACCCGATGACTTCCGCGACCGAACCGAGCGCGACCCCCATCGACCTCTCCGCCAGCTACGCACCGCCACCGGGCATCTTCGACGAAATGAAGACCGCGCACGGCGCCGTGCGTCCGCACTGGCAGACGCTGATGCGCGGCCTTGATGCGCTCGGACCCGCCGGACTCCGCGAGCGCCGCGAGAGCGTCCGCCAGCTCCTCGGCGAACACGGCGTCACCTACAATGTCCATGCCGACGGCGGCAGCGCCGAACGGACGTGGGAACTGGACACCCTCCCGCTCGTGATCAGCGCTGCCGAGTGGGCCGACCTCGAAGCCGGCCTCATCCAGCGCACCCGCCTCCTCAATCTCGTCCTCGCCGACATCTACGGCCCGCAGACCCTGCTCCGCGACGGCCTGCTCCCGCCCGCGCTGCTCCACGCGAATCCCGGTTTCCTCCGCTGCTGCCACGGCATCCGCCCCCCGCGCGATCTCTTCCTCACCCTCCACGCCGTCGACCTGACTCGAGCGCCCGATGGCCGCTGGTGGGTTCTCACCGATCGCACGCAGGCCCCGAGCGGCCTCGGCTATGCGCTGGAAAATCGCGGCATCCTCTCGCGGAGCCTGCCCGACGAATTTCAAGCCTGCCAGGTCCACCGCCTCGGCGGATTTTTCGCCCAGCGCAAAGCGGGCCTGCGCGCGATGGCCCCGTGGACCGGTGCGCCCGCGATCGTCCTGCTCACGCCCGGCCCGTATACCGAGACCTACTTCGAGCACGCCTACCTCGCGCGTCATCTCGGCTATCCGCTCGTGGAGGGGAATGATCTCACCGTCCGCGATCAGCGCGTCTTTTTGAAAACGCTCGAGGGCTTGCAAGCCGTCGACGTCATCATCCGCCAGGTCGATGACTCGTGGTGCGATCCGCTGGAACTGCGCGGCGACTCGATGCTCGGCGTGCCCGGCCTCGTGGAAGCAGCGCGCGCGGGCAATGTCGCGATCTCCAACGCGCTCGGCGCGGGCGCCGTCGAGACCACCGCGATCCTCGCCTTTCTCCCCGCCCTCTCGCACCACCTCCTCGGCGAAAAACTCCGCATCCCGAATGTCGCGACGTGGTGGTGCGGCCAGGAAAAGGAACGGAACTACGCGCTCTCCGCCCTCCGCTCGCTCGTCGTCAAGCGCACCTTCGTGGGCGGTCACGGCGAACCGAGCTTCGGAGAAAAACTCGCGCCCGAGGATCTCGACGCGCTCGCCGCCCGCATTCGCGCCAATCCGCATGCCTTCGTCGGCCAGGAACGCGTCGCTCTTTCCAACGCCCCGGCCTGGACCGGCGACGCGCTGGAGGCCCGTCCCTTCATCCTGCGCTGCTACGTCTGCGCGACGCCCGACGGCTTCACCGTGATGCCCGGCGGCTTGACCCGTGTCTCGCCCACGCCCGACTCGCCGATCGTCTCCTCGAGTCACGGCGGCAGCAGCAAGGATACGTGGGTGCTCAGCGCCGCCCCGGTGGAGGAATCCACCCCGCAGGAGCCGATCGTCCACCCGGCGAAACCCGAGCGTCTCGCCGCCCATGTCCCCAGCCGCGCGGTGGAGAATCTCTTCTGGCTCGGCCGCTATGCCGAGCGCCTCGAAGACAGCACCCGTCTGGTGCGAATGGCCCTCGCCCCGCTCGCCGGCGAAGGCGGCCCGATCGCCGACCTCGAACTCGCCGCCATCGCCCGCTGGTTCGTTCATGCCGAGAACCTGCCCGCGCGCTTCGACGCGCCCTTTCGCCGCGACGCCCTCACCTCCGAACTCCGCGAACTCGTCTTCGAACGCAACCGCCCCGGCAGCGTCCGCGAGTTGCTCGGACGTCTCGCCTTCCTCACCGCCAGCGTCCGCGACCGCCTCTCCGGCGACACCTGGCGCATCCTGAATCAACTCCAAACCGAGTTCCCCGCGGCGATGTCGCGCGCCACCCCCGGCGCCATCCTCCAGGCACTGCATCGCGTCATCTTCCAGCTCGCGGCATTCAGCGGCATGGAAATGGAAAACATGACCCGCGGTCACGCCTGGCTCTTCCTCGACATCGGCCGCCGCCTCGAACGCTCGATCAATCTGCTCGCCAACGCCCGCGCCGTCCTCGCGACCGATCCCACCGGTACCGCGCTCGGCCCGCTCCTCGCCTACACCGACTCCACCATGACCTACCGCCGCCGCTACTTCTCCCGGCCGGAGTTGCCTTCCACTTTCGTGCTCCTGCTCACCGACGACACGAACCCGCGCTCGCTCACCTTCCAGTTTCAGGCCCTCGCCCGTCATCTCGCCGAACTGCCGCACGCCGGCGATGCGCGCGTCGAGGAACTGCACTTTCAGGACCTCGCCGTATTGCTCGTCGAGACCGATGTCTTCGCACTCGCCTCGCGCGGTCCCGCCGGCCTCACGCAACTCGCCCACCGCCTCGACGCTCTCCACGCGCAGACCTGCACGCTGTCCGACCTCCTCTCGGCGACCTACTTCAGCCACGTCACCCCGCGCGTCAGCTAGCCGTGTTCTACGCCGTCACCCATCGCACGCGGTATGCCTACGGTTCGGACGTCTCCATTTCGCACCACGTCGCGCACTTGCGCCCCCGCGAACTGCCGGGCCAGCAGGTGAGCGACTTCGATCTCACCATCGCACCCGCGCCAGCCGTCTCCACCGAACGCATCGACCTCTACGGCAACACGGCCACCTTTTTCACCATCGACGTGCCGCACGAAGGTCTCACCGTCACCGCCCGCAGCCGCGTTCGGGTCGCGGCGCCGACGCTCCCGCCCGCCGCGTCCACTCCGACCTGGGAGCAGGTGCGGAAACGCTGCGCCAATGACGTGCTCACCGCCGACAGTGCGGTCGGCGAATTCCGCTTCGACTCGCCGCTCATCACGCGCCACCCGGCCTTCGCCGACTACGCCGCGCCTTCTTTCCCGAAGGATCGACCGCTCCTCGACGGCGTCGCCGATTTCACCGCGCGCATCTTCCGCGATTTCAAATTCGATCCGCGCGCCACCACCGTCAGTACCCCGCTCGACGAAGTGCTGAATAAACGCCGTGGCGTCTGCCAGGACTTCGCGCACCTCGCCATCGCCGGCCTGCGCTCGCTCGGCCTGCCCGCGCGCTACGTCAGCGGCTACCTCGAGACCCGGCCGCCGCCGGGCAAAGCGCGGCTCGTCGGCGCGGATGCGTCCCACGCCTGGCTCGCCGTCTGGTGCCCCGGCCACGGCTGGATCGATGGCGACCCGACGAACAACGTGCTCCCCAGCGACCGCCACATCACCGTCGCGTGGGGTCGCGACTTCAGCGACGTGAGCCCGCTGCGTGGCGTCGTCGTGGGCGGCGGCGACCACGGCCTGCGCGTGAACGTGGACGTGGCCCCGCTCGCCGATCCGCCGGGATGAGCGGCCGCGTTTCCGCTTAAACGGATACCGGGATTTTTTGCGGAAGTTTTACACAACGCGCAGGTGGCGTTGACCCAGACTTCGGGAGTTCTGCCATCGTTGCTGCCATGAAACGACTCCCCCTCCTGCTCCTCGCCGGCGCCACGCTCATCGCGCTGGCGCAGGCCCTTCCCGCCCAGACCAAAGCCCCGGCCGCTCCCGCCGATCCGTTCATCAAAAACCCCGGCGACCCGGCAGCCGCGGACCAGCGCGGCGCCGCGCCGTGGCAGAACTGCATGCTCGTCCTCGAGACCTACGCGCTCGACAAAACCGAGGCGCTTGCCGTGCTCGAAACCGGATCGGGCAGCGCCGCGCGTTACCGGCGCGTGCTGGAACTCGCAAAGGCCGGCAAAGCGCGCCTCGACATCCTCACCGCGCTCACCACCAGGCCTGGCCAGCGTGCGCACATCGAAGCCATCGACGAGGTGCGCTACGCCACGGAATTTGCGGTGCCCACTGCCAAGGGCGGCCTCGCCGCGCCGACCGCGTATGAAACACGCAACGTCGGCGACACGCTTGAACTGGAGGTTCAGCTCGGCCCCGACGGGCGCACCTGCGATCTCAACGTTGTCCCGCAGCGCGTCGGCTTGCTCGGCTTCCGCGACATCGGCGCGATGGTCGATGATTCGCCGGTTTCGCAACCGCGCTTCGCTTCGCAACGAATCACCACCAGCGCGAACTTTCCCGTCAACGAGCCACATTACCTCGGCAGCCTCAGCGCCGCGACCGAGCGGGGCGCGGCCAATGGGGAAGCGGCTTCGGAAATGCGGCTGGCTTTCGTCCGCCTGACCGTGGCCGGACCGACCGCCGAGGAGATGAAACCGCCGGCGAAGCCGATGGATTGGTCGGTGCTGAATTTCGAATATCGCATCTACTCGCTCGACCGCGCCGCCGCGCGCGACCTCCTCGCGGGAATGCCGGAACTCAAAGCGCCGTGGAAGAATCTCCAGGCTCTGCTCGGCGAAAAGAAAGCGCGCCTCGAGCATCTCGTGTCCGTGCAGACGAAAAGCGGGCAGCGCGCCGTGACTGAGGAGGTGCAGGAGGTGCGCTACGCGACGGAGTACGCGCCCGCCGCCCGCCCGAGCAGCACGGAGACTACCACGCGCACTGCGACCACCCGACCCGGCGGCCCGAAGCAGGCGGAACCGAATCCGAAAGACGATGCGAAGGTCACGACGACGACCGAGACCGCGACCATCACCCGCTCCATTCCCAATGCGGATGTCCTTCCCGGGAGTCCAACGGCATTTGAAGTGGGAAACGCGGGCGTGACGATCGAACTCGAGCCCACGGTCGGTCCCGACGGCGTGTCCATCGACCTCAATCACGACGTCAAGAGCGTGACGCATCTCGGTGATCTCAAGACGACGGGCGTCGCCGCACGTTACCCGGCGCAGCCTCTCTTCGAGAACCGGAAGCTCACCAGCCCGCAGACGCTCCTCGCCGGTCGGCAGATGCTCATCGGCACCTTCAATCCGCCCGGCGCCAATGGCGTCAATGATCGCGCTGACACCGGCCGCACCTGGCTGGTCTTTGTCCGCGCCACGCCGAACGAACCGTGACCGTTGCTTGAGCCGCGCGCCTTTCGCCACCATGCTCGCCGTGCCGATGCCCGCTCTCAGTCCACGCACCACGCTGCTCCTGCTGCTCGCTCTCGCGGCGGTGATCCTCGGCGGCGGTCTGTGCCTCGCTCGGCAGGAGGAAAAGGTGCGCGTCGATCGCGACCGCGAGGCGCTCCGGCGCTTCTCGGGCGAGGTGCAGACCGAGCTGCAGCGGCTCGACGAACTCTACGAGAGTCATCTCGCGCGCCTCGCGCGCACGGTCCCCGATCAACCCGGCACGGTCCGACTGTGGTCGGAGCGCATCGTCGGCGTCCGGCAATTTTCGCGGCTGGGTCAGAGCAGCGACCGAAAGCTCAAGGCGGAACACGTCCAGGTGACCTCGACGCCCGGCGAGCGCACGCCGGTGCCCGCGTTTGCCGAGCCGCGCGCCGGGTCCGCCAGCGCCTTCGTGCTCCTCGATGAGTCGAAGCTGATCAATGTCGAAACCGTGGGCCAAAGCGGCTGGATCGACGAGCCGGGCAAGCCGCCGATGTTCTGGCAGCACCGGTCCTTCGGCGAACTCGTGGTGGTGATGATCGACCCGCGCGCGGTCGAGGCCGCGATCGATCGGTGGTTGGAAAACTGGGCGGCGCCGCGATTCGAGCCGGTGCGGGTCGGCGGTGGTCCCGACCAGTTTCGCGCCCGCGGGCGAAGGCTGCTGGCCACCAGCGGAGAGCCCGGAGCGGATCGCCCCGACCTGCTGCTGCCGTTGCGCAGCCGCTTCGGTGCATGGGAAATCGCGTCCTGGGATCGACGCGAAATCCGGGTGCGCTACGACGCCGCGACGCTCTCCGCCGCCAGCGCGCTCGCCGTCCTCGTGGCGCTGCTCGCGTTTGCCATCGCCGCGCAGCAGCGGCGGGCGCAGGTGCTGGCCGCGCAGCGCGTCTCCTTCGTCAATCGCGTCTCGCACGAGCTGCGTTCGCCGCTGACGAACATCCTGCTCAACGTCGATCTCGCCGCCGACGCCATCGAAGCCGCTCCCCGCGACGCCACCCGCCGGCTCGCCCTCGTGCAGGAGGAAGCGCGCCGCCTCGGCCGCCTGATCGACAACGTGCTCACCTTCTCCCGCCACGAACAGGGCCAGCTCCACGCCGAGCCGCGCGCCTGCGTGCCGGCGAGTGTCATTACCGCCGTGGTCGAGCAGTTCGCGCCGTCCTTCGCGCGGCGTGCGCTCACCGTGAATTGCACCGGTGCCGTCAGCTCCGCCTGCCTGCTCGACACCGATGCGCTCGCGCAGATCCTCGGCAACCTGCTTTCCAACGTGGAAAAATACGTCCCCGGTGGCACGGTCGAAATCGCCAGCACGCTGGCTGACGGCGCGCTCACGATTACAGTCACTGACGAAGGCCCGGGCATTCCCGCCGCCGCGGCGGAGCGAATCTTCCGTCCCTTCGAGCGGCTCGACAGCCGCGTGAATGAAGGCGCCAGCGGCACCGGCCTCGGCCTCGCCATCGCGCGCGATCTCGCCGCGAGCATGGGTGGGTCGCTGCGTCTTGTGCCGTCGGAGCGCGGGGCATCTTTCGAGCTACGCCTGCCCGCTCCGCCGTCGCAGACGATCGCCTCCGTCGCATGAAAATCCTCTTCGCCGACGATGATCCCGTGACGCTCGATTCGCTCGACGCCTGCGCCGCGCCCGAGGGCTTCACCACGCTGCTCGCCCGCGATGGCCGCCAGGCGCTTGACCTCTGGCAGCAGCACCGCCCCGACCTGCTCTGCCTCGACATCATGATGCCGTACCTCGACGGCTACGAAGTCTGCCGCCAGGTGCGCGCCGCCGATCCCGCCGTGCCCGTGCTTTTTCTCTCCGCGAAACACGAGGAGATCGACGTGGTCGTGGGCCTGCAACTCGGCGCGGACGACTTCATCCGGAAGCCCTTCGGAAAACACGAACTGCTCGCCCGCATCCGCACCGCGTTGCGCCGCGTTCAGTCGCGGACGAATGCGGGGCGGCACTTCACGATGCGCGATCTCGTGGTCTATCCCCGCGAATTGCGCGCCGAGCGCGCGGGCGTTTCCATCGACCTCTCACCGCGCGAGGCCGGCATCCTCGAACTCCTCCACGAACGCGCCGGCGAAGTCGTCGATCGCGATGCCCTCCTCAATCGCTGCTGGGGCCTCGACTATTTCCCCGAGTCCCGCACGCTCGACCAGCACATCGCCAAGCTGCGCAAACGCATCGAAGCCGATCCGGTGAATCCGGAAATCATCGAGACCGTGCGGGGCGTGGGCTACCGCTTTCGCCCTTCCTGAAAAGTTTGCCCGCGTTCCGTGCGGTGCTTTCACCGGGTTCGTTCCGGCTCAATCCACCCGCCGCCGCAACCGCGCGAACAATCCCAACGATCCCACGCCGAACGCGAGCAGACATGCGCTGCCCGGCTCCGGCACTGGATTTGCAAACGTCCCGGAACCAAAGTTCGCATTGGCCGGGATGCACCAGAGCGAGACCGCATTGTAACCGTCGAAGGTGGTGCCGGTCGGGAGGTCGATCGTGATCGAACCGCCGCTATACGCCGTACCGAGGAGGTTGAGATCGGTCACGAGTCGGTTGTTCCGAAACGTCGTGTTGTCGTTCGCAGCCGCGAGGATGAAGTGGACGTTGATCCCGCCGCCGTCGTAGAAAAAATTGTCCACCCGGAAGGTGTCGGCATCGACGATCACGACCGTGCCGCGGACGCCGTGCGCATTGGTCGAGAGATTGGCCTGCCATCCGGCGCGCGGGTAGGCTGTCAGCGAGAGCGGCGCGTCGGGTGCCACTTCTGGCACAGTGGTGGCGAGCGTGAAATCCGCCACCATCGAAGGGCTGGTCACGAACGGCTGAGCGCTGGCGCTAAGCGACATCGGGTCGGAGTCATCCATGGGGAGGCCCTGCACCATCACCGAAGTCGCGGTGACGGGAACCACACTGGAAAGCAGAGCGCCAAGCGCGAAAGCGCCCACCCGTGCGGCGTGACGCAGAGTCGGCTGGAAGTTCATCCGGCGCGTGGAGGACGAGATTGGATCAGGATTCATTGGAGTGGATGGCAGGGGGTTGATTGGTTCGTGTCGGGTGGTGCGGAATGCTTGCTTCCACTGCAGACAGCGAACGGAACGGCGCTTTGATTGCACCGGCGCGAAATTTTTTCCCGGTCTCGGGGGCGAAACGCGACAGCGCATGCGGTCGCGGGATTTACTTTGACGCCCTCCGTCTTCCGCCCGCATTTTCCCGCCTGCCTTTTCGCGGCCCGCGCGCCTCTCAACCCTCAACTCTCAACTTCCCCAAAAATGGCCAACTACGACCTTATCGTCATCGGCGCCGGACCTGCCGGCTATGTCGCAGCTATCAAAGCCGCCCAACTCGGCAAGAAGGTCGCCTGCGTGGAAAAGGAACGCGGCGGCGGCACCTGCAACAACTGGGGCTGCATCCCGACCAAGGCGCTGCTGAAGAATGCCGAGCTGTTTCACACGATGAAGCACCGCGCGGCGGAGTTTGGCTTTAAGATCGCGGGGCTGGAGTATGACTG
>JANPHH010000082.1:0-2775 GCA_031424375.1 Chthoniobacter sp.
CCGACCGACAGCGGAATGACCAACACGAGGAATACGCCGCGCAGATCCGTGCCCGGCCGCTGTCGCAAAACACAGTGCATCCACCAGCCGAGAGCACCGAGATAAGCCGCGAAATTCAGCCATCGCCACACGATGTTGCCCACGCGCTCGGACACCGCCGTGAACGGGGTAAACGCCGCCGCAAACAGCGGGCTATAACGGAAACCCGGACAAACCGGCCCATACAAATCCGCACCCGAAACCCAGAGCCGCGCCGCGCCGATATAGGAGGGATAAACAGATTGCCGCGCGATGTTCTGCGTTATGAGCAGCCGGATCGTGATCACCAGCGCGACCAGCGCCCACGCGGCGACCGCCCATCTTTTCCATCGAACGTCTGCGAATCGGTGTCGTTCGAAAAAGGTCATCGTTTGGAAAAGCATTCGCCGAAAGACGTGATGAGCACACGCTCTGCGTCGAGGAAACGCGGCAGTTCCGGGTCCGTCAACGCCGCGAGTTCCGCGGGGCAATCGTAGCCCCAGTCGTGCGCCTCCTCGCCGGGCAGCGCAGCGGCGCGCGGGTGGCAGCAGATTTCCGTGAGGCCGCTCCGCAGCGCGCGGATGCGCCGCCGCAGGTTTTTGCCATTCCACCGGCCCGCGTCCATCACGCCGAGGAAATGGTCCGCGGTGGAAGGTCCTGCGTCCTCCGCGGTGCACCCCGCGACGCGCAGGACGGATGAGAGCGCGACGCGTTGTGCGGAACGAAACGGGCGCAGGAGCGCCGCGCCGCCGCGCTCATCGGGGTGGCGCATTCCGCGCACGCCGTGTTCCGCCGCGAGTGTTGCGACGATTTTCAAGACCCACGGCAGTGCGTGGAGATGCTGGTGACTGTCGAGATGCGTGATCCGCAGTCCGGCATCGCGCGCCTTCTTCATCTGCGCACGGAGCTCAGCGGCGACCTCGCCAGGCGCAATGCGTCCGGTGAGCCAGCGCTGCAAAAAGGCCGCGTGGTCTTTCGGCAAACTTCCGTCCGCGTCCACCAGCGACCGCACTTGCGCGGGATCGCAGACTGGGCGCCCGTCGCAGAGCGCGAGGTGCAATCCCGTGTCCAGCGAGGGATGGGTGCGCGCGTATTCCGCCGCCTCCCCAAACGCTCCGCCCGTGGCGATGACGCTCGCGGATCTCACGACGCCGCGCTCGTGCGCGGCGATGACGCCGGCGTTGATGCTCGCGCAGAGGCCGAAGTCGTCCGCGTTGAAAATGACGCGCCGCTCGCCTTGCCAGCGAGTGCGGCGATAGTCGCGTAGCTCGCGGATGATTTTAGGCACAACGCCCGGACCGCCGATGGTGGAGGTGCCCGCCTGCCGCACCTGGTAGCGGAGGCCGATCTCGTCGATGCGCCATTTGCGGCGCGTCGCTTCGAGCAGCAGCTCGGCGTCGATGAATGAGCCTTCGGAGCGCGGCGGCTCCGCCACGAGTTCGCGCCGGAAAAGTTTGAAGGCGAAGTTCACGTCGCGCACGCGGAGCCCGAAGAGCGTGCGCAGGAGGGTGTTGTAGATCCACGACTGGACCTGGCGGTAGATGCTTTCCGCACGACCGACGCGGAAGCCGACGAGCATGTCCGGCTCGTCCTGCCGGTTGCGCTGGTCGCGGAGTACGCGCTCGACATCGTCAAACGCCACCGGCAGGTCGGAGTCCATGTAGAGCACGTGGTCCAGGCGCGCGGCGGCGAAGCCGGTCTTCAGTGCACCGCCGAGTTTGCGGTTGCGCTCGTGGCGCAGCACGCGCAGCTCGGGAAATTCGGCGCGCAGTCCCTCGGCCAGTTCGCCGCAGCCGTCGGTGCTTGCGTCGTCCACCACGATCATCTCGAAGTCGTCGAGCGTCCGGCGCGCGACCTCGTGCGTCGAGCGAATGACGCGCTCGATGTTCCCGATCTCGTTGAACATGGGAAAGACAAACGAAATCTTCATGCGGTCGCGGCGGTGTCGGAGGCCTCGGGCGGCGTGTTCCGCAGGAGTTCAAAAATGCCCGCGCCCCAGATCAGAAAGGTCGCGCCCAGCGTCACGCCAAAGTCCTTCCACGACTCGAAGCCAGGCAGCGCGGCGACGATGTTCAGCGCGATATTGGCGCCAAACAAAAGCACGAGCCATGGAGCGACGCGCGGGAACGGCACGCGTTCCCACATCGCGGCGAGCAACCCCATCACGAGCGGCATGGCGAAGATGAAATAGTGAATGTGGCAGACCGGCGAAATCGGGAGCATCACGAGGATCAGGAGACCGAGGAAGAGCACCGTGGCAATCGCGTCGCGCCGCCGCGACCAGAACCACGCACCGAGCGTCACGCTGGTGAAAAGCGTGCCGAGCGCCCAATGGGCCGTTCGAGCCCAGGGCTCGAAGACCGCGGGGCGCGTGGCGCGGTCGGGATGGGTGATGTTGTGCAGCAGCGCGGAGAAGGACTGCGAGTCCGTTGCGGTGGCTCCGGTCAGTTCCTTGTCGCGCTCCGGGTCGCTCCCCAGCCCGAGCGCCGGGCGGATCAGCACTTCGTTGAAGCGGCGATACGCATCAGCCGTTCCCTGCGGCCCGAGCACGACGGACGGTACCACGATTAACCCAAGCGCCAGCCCGCACCCGCAACCCGCGAGGCAGCGCCAGTCGCGCCGGAGGACGGGAACGATGAGCAGGAACGCCGGGTAGAGTTTGATGCAAATCGGAACCGCCAGGCAGAGCCCGGCCGCAAACCGCCGGTTCGCGAGCAACAGCGCGATCATTCCGGCGAAACACAAGAGCACCAGCGT
>JANPHH010000083.1:0-3103 GCA_031424375.1 Chthoniobacter sp.
CTGCCGGGCAGGAACGCCTCGACGCCGATGTTGACCGTGAGGCCGCCTTTGACCACGGCCTTGACCTTGCCTTTGATGAGCCCGTCGCCCTGGAAGACTTTGACGATCTTCTCCCAGTTCTGGCGGTAAGCGGCACGCTCCTTGGAGAGGATGACGGTGCCTTCTTCATTTTCGAGACGCACGAGGAGCACCTCGACTTCGTCACCGACTTCGAGATCGTCCACGTCATCGAATTCGCTGGTCGAGATAGCGCCTTCCGATTTGTAGCCGATGTCGACGAGCACTTCGCGCGGGCGGATTTCGAGAATCCGGCCCTTGACGATGCTGCCCTCTTTGAAATCGCGAAGAGATTTCGCGATCAAGTCCTTCATTTCAATCATTGCATTAAATAACTACCCACGGTTTCCGGTTTTCCATTTCATCCCGGGCCGCTCAACATGAGCCGCCAATAACGGGGGAAAGGGACGGCGACACTAGGCAGGGGAAGTGATTTGGCAAGGCGTTTGTTCCAGCTGGGGAAAGCGCGCTAAATGGTGGCGGCTTGGATCTTTATACGAGGCGAAAGCGCTCGTTGAAAAATCCCTGAACTTTGTGTTGCAAAGTATGACTTTGCGCGACAAAGTCCGCCGTATGTCCATCCGCAACGAAGCCGAGGAAAATCTGCGCATCATCCGTTCGCTCATGGAGAAGGCCACGGTCTACCGAGCGATCTCCGCGCCCGCGGCGCTAGTCGGCGGCCTAGGAGCGGCGACTCTTGCGCTTTATGGCGGGACAGTCGCGCAGGGGAGCTTTGGATTTCCCGCTACGGTCCCTCAATTTCTTGGCATGTGGCTTGGCCTGCTGGTCGTCATCACAACCGCGAATTTCATTCTCCTAGCCCGCGACGCCGCGCGCCGAGCCGAGCCGTTTGTTTCGCCCGGCATGAAGCTCGCGCTTCGCGCAATGCTGCCCGGCCTGCTCGCTGGCGGGGTCCTTGGCCTCGCCTTCAGCTCCACCACGCCGCAAATCTCCGCCGCCATCTGGACGCTCCTCTATGGCGTGAGCCTGCTTGCCGCGTCGCACTTCGCGCCCAAGTCCATCTGCTGGCTCGGTCGCGCCTTTTTCTTCGCCGGAGTCGCTCTGTTCGCTTTGTTTGCCGTCGGCGGCCCGTGGGAAGGCAATCCGCTGCTCAGCGCTCACGCCGCGATGGGCTCCACCTTCGGCCTCTTCCACATCGTCTACGCCGCGCTCACCTGGCCGCGCGGTAGCGCGGGCGCCGATTCCTAGCCGATGTTCGACTTTGAAAAACTTGACAAGACGATCCACGAGAAAGGCCGACTCGTCATCATGACGCTCCTCGCCACGCGCCCGAGCTGGTCTTTCCAGGATCTCAAAGCAGAGCTCAAGATGAGCGACGGCAACCTCGTCACCCACCTGCGCACCCTGCACGAGGCCGGACACGTCTCGATCACCAAGGAAATCTCCGACCGCCCGCTCACCACCTACGGTCTCACGACCAAAGGCCGCACGGCTTTCAGCGAATACCTCACCGTGCTCGAGCAGATCGTGAACGCCGGAAAACCATCCCCATGACCCTGCGCATTCTCCGGGAAAATTTTCGCCTCTCTCCTGCGGTCCCGCCGCTGCGGATCGCGCGCCTCATCGCTCTCCTCAAACGTGTCCTCAAACTTTGCCACACAAAGTAACCTCATCATGAAAATCCACCTCGCTCAACATTACGGCCTCTGCTTCGGCGTCCGCGACGCCATCGCGGAAGCCGAACGCCTCGCCCAGCAAGCCCCGCTCACCATCCTCGGCGAGCTCGTCCACAACCCCGTCGTCCGCGACCGGCTCGCTGCGCGCGGCGCCCGCGAAGGCCGCCTCGGCGACCTCACCAGCGCCACCACCGCTCAGGTCATGATCACCGCCCACGGCGCTTCCGACGCCGCCCGCGCCGAGTGGCGTCGCGCCGGTTTCGGCGTCGCCGACGGCACCTGCCCGCTCGTCCGCCACGCTCACCATCAACTCCGACTGCTCATCGACCTCGGCTATTACCCCGTCGTCATCGGCCAGCGCGGCCATGTCGAAGTCGCCGGCCTCACCGGCGATTTTCCCGGTGCCTTTGTTCTGGAGAAAGAGAGCGATCTTCCCGCGCTCCCGCTGCATGAGCGCTACGGCGTCATTTCCCAGACCACGCAACCGCTCGACAAAGTCCACGCCCTCGTCGCCGCCCTCCGCCGCACCGTCCCGGCGAGCGAAGTCCGTTTCACCGACACCGTTTGCCAACCCACAAAAAACCGCCAGAACGCCCTCCGCCAACTCCTCGCTACCTGCGACACGCTCGTGGTCGTCGGCGGGCGCAACAGCAACAACACGCTCCAGCTCGTCGCCGCCGGCACCGTCGCCGGCCTGCGCGTCCACCACATCGAACGCCCCGACGAACTCGACCCCGCGTGGTTCCGCGATTCCGAAAACATCGGCCTCACCGCCGGCACCAGCACGCTGAAAGAAACCGTCGCCGCCGTGCATGCGCGACTCACCGCCATCGCCTCGCAGGTCGAACTCCAACCGGCGTGAATTCGTTCCGCCGCTTGCTCTGTCTTTGCCGTGGGGACTCCGCGGTGATCGCACCGTGGCTGGACGATCTCGGCTGGCGTTGGCTTCTGACCTGTGCGCTCACCATCATCATCGGCAGTGCGCTGTACGGGGGCGTAGTCGGTCTCTGGCGCGGGCCCGAGCAGGCACTTTTCACGGCGGTGAAAATGCCGCTCCTCATCTTCCTCACCTGCGCGGGCAATGCGCTCCTCAACGGGTTGCTCGCGCAGGTGCTCGGGACGGGGCTCGGCTTTCGGCAGGCGTCGATGGCCATCCTCCTTAGCTTCACGATTACGGCGCTGATCCTCGCGTCGCTCAGCCCGGTCGCCTACTTCATCCTCCTCAATACGCCGCCGCTCACGTCGGCCGCGCGGGTGGCAGGCCACAGCATTACGCTCCTGGCGGATGTGCTCTTCGTCGCCTATGCCGGGATTGTCGCCAATCGCCGCCTGCTCGGTTTGCTCCACGGCGTCTGCGCCACCCAAACCGCGGCGCGCCGCGTCTTCTGGAGCTGGCTGGCGGGCAATCT
>JANPHH010000084.1:0-7578 GCA_031424375.1 Chthoniobacter sp.
CATCGCCGATGCGCAGGGCGTGGCGACGCGATTTTTCTCGCTGGAGATGGCCATCGAAGGCACCTCGCTCGCGTGGTCGAAGGACGGTATCCAGATTCCCGCCGAGCGGAATACGCAGCAGATTTTCAACATGCTCTTCGGCGTGGAAAAGGACAGCAAGGAGACCATCCGCCGTCGGCTCAGTCGCCGCGGCAGCATACTCGATCTCGTCGCCGATGACGCAGGCCGCGTGAACAAGAAGCTCGGCAGCGAGGACCGCTCGAAGCTCGACGAATACCTCACCGCCGTGCGCCAGGTGGAGGAGCGCACGCGCCGCGCCGACGAGTGGCTCAACGTCCCGAAGCCGCTCGTGCCCGCCGACCAGGCCGCGCGCCTCACGCGCAAACTCAGCATGGCCGAGGCCGGCGAATATTACCGGCTGTTCTACGACCTCATGGTTATGGCGCTGCGCACGGATTCCACGCGCGTGATCACCTGCGGCATCGGCAGCGAAGGCAACACGAGCGGCATTCCCGAGATCGGCATTTTGCAGACGCGCCACGGCCTGTCGCATCACAACGGCGATCCCGAGCAGCTCCGCCGCCTCACGCAGACGGACACCTTCCTCATCGACCAGCTCAGCTACTTCCTCGACGCGCTCAAGTTGCACCGCGAGGAAAACGGCACGCTGCTCGACACCACGCAGGTGCTCTGGGGCAGCGGCATGGCCTACGGCCACAGCCACGGCAACGCGAACCTCCCGACGATTCTCTGCGGTGGAAAAGCGCTCGGCTACAAGCACGGCACGCACGTGGATTTCAACCTGCCGAAGATCGCCAAATACGACGTCACCGACGCGCAGGGCCACTATAAGATCTGCTCGCGGCCCGTGGACGACAACGCGCGTGTGAGCAACCTGCTCCTCACCATGCTCCAGCGCACGGATGTGAAAGTGGACAAGTTTCAGGACAGCATCGGGCCCATCTCGCAGATCGTGGCGTGATGCTCGTGCGCGCCTTTCTGAGTCTGTTTCTTGCGGTCGCCGTTTCATTCGCAGCCGACGCTCCGAAGTTCCGCACTGATGCCGACGGCCCGGTGAAGGGCGACGAGAAAAAGAAAAATCCCAAGGACAAGAGCGCGGGCGACAAGCCCGAGTGGTTCCAGCTCGTCGAAGGACAGTTCCCTCCTGAAGGATCGGCGCACGCGATCACCGGCGAGCTGATGTTTGTGGATCACTTGGAGCGCAGATTCCGAATCCGCGTCGATCGCAACGACAGCCAGGAGCGCGGCGTGTGGGATTTACCGGTCGATGCAGGGATGCTGCCATACGGCTCCATTCGGTATCACGGCGCGCCCGCGGCACTGCAGGACATCCCGCTCGGCACTCACCTGCACGGCCTTTTCTACATGCAGGCTCCGGACGACAAGACACCGCTGCCCGACACATGGTATCGGCGCAAAACGCCGGAGTGGGAATTCCGCCGCTGCTTCCGCATCGAGGACGAATTCACCTTTCACGCGCGGCAGAAGCAGCTTTGGAAAATCGAGAGCGTGGATCTCGAAACGAAAAAGCTCACCGCGACGCTCATTGAAAATGGCGAGCTGAGCGGGAAGCCGAAAATCTTCGACCTGCTCGCCAGCACGCGCGTTTTCAAAGGCGAAGGCTTTGCCGATCTCAAGGCGCTGCAACCTGGACAGAGCGTCCTCTTCAATCTCACGTGGGTCACGCTCTACGGCCCGGGCCGCATCACCGACATCTGGCTCGACGAATCCGCACGCGTCCTTGCGACTGCCCAACAAATCGAGCGCCACCGCATTCACATCCGCGAGCGCGGCCTTCCCGGATGGGTCACGTCCGTGGATGACGAGCAGCAGCTTGTTACCGTTACATTTTTCTGCGGCGTGGATGAAAAGCTCTTCGACGAACTCGCCGTGAAGGACCTCAACGCCCCGCCGCCAAAGGACGGCAGTCCGCCGCCGAACGAGCCGCGCGGCGGTCTCGCGATCGCGCGCGATTCACTCATGACCTACGACCCGGTGAACGACCGCAAGACCGGCAGCGTGCTCGAAGTCAAAAAAATCCCAGCCGAGCCCGGCAGCAGCGGCGTGCAATTGAAGCTGAAGATGGACATGATGCTCGAAGGCTACCGCCCGAAGCACGTTGTGCGCTTCTACCCGCCGACATGGAAAGTCATCGCGCTGCCGAAGGAGGAGGAATTCCTAGGGCGGGAGTAAGAATCACCCCTCATCCAGCCATCACGCACACTGATGAAATCAATCATGCCCTCCATTTTTGCGCTCACACTTTCAGCGCTCACAGCCTTGGCGCTGGACCCTCACGTCGAAGCTGTCATCCAGATAGTCGAGGGCGCGAAGGGCAAGGTGGAAAAGACTGAGGATGGCCAGAGCCTGAAGCTTGTTGACCTTGCCGTGCCAAACACCGGCCCGCACGACAAGCGCACCGAGGATCCCTATGACGCCGCATTCTTCGAGCATCTCGGCCATATCACGGCTCTGGAGTCGCTGAACATCATCTCCACCAAATTCAGCGATGCCTGGATGCCGAGTATCGCCACGCTCAAGAACCTCAAGACGCTGCGTTTCACCAACAACGGCAAGCTAACCGATGTGGGCCTGGAAAAACTCGCCGGGCTGAAGAACTTGGAGACCTTCTCCTTTGTCGGGACGCAGATCACCGGCAAGGCCTACGAAAAGTTCGACGGCTTCACCAAGCTCACCAAAGTCAGTCATCGCGGCAGCAGCATCAATGATGAAGGCCTTGCGGAACTCTGTGCTCACCTGCCAAACCTCGAAAGCCTCAGCCTCGCGCACGCAAAGTTCACCAATGCCGGTGCGCCGCATCTCGCGAAACTCACCAAGCTCAAAGGTCTCGAACTCGGGACACCCAATGCAACGCCTGCCTGCCTCGGAATCCTCAAGACATTGCCGCTCGAATCTCTCCAACTCGGCGAAGGTTTTGATCAACCGGAATCGCTCGCGAACATCCGCGATTTGAAAACCCTCAAGCGGCTCACGCTCACGAACTGCGCGAAGACCAGCGACGACGACCTCAGCCTCATCGCAACGATGCCGCAGCTCGAAAGCCTGGAGCTCGGCAACCTGCCAATGACCGAAAAGCGTATCGCGGCGCTGAAACCTTTCGCCTTCCTCAAGGCACTCCGCCTCGTGCAACGGCCGCAGCCGTATTCGGAGGACATCCAGTCGAAGCTCAAAGCGCTGCTTCCGAAGGTGCAACTAACCTTTCAATAGCGAGTTCGGTTACTGCCAGAGATTGCGGTCGAGCGTGCGATACTGGATCGCTTCGCCGACGTGCTGAGCGCCGATCTGCTCGGCGCCGTCGAGATCCGCGATGGTGCGGGCGACTTTGAGGATGCGGTCGTAGGCGCGGGCGCTGAAATTGAGTTCGGTCATCGCCATCTTCATCATGCCCTCCGCATCGGAGCCGAGCTGGTAGAAGACCTTGATCTGTTTCGAACTCATCCGCGCATTGGTCCGGGCGCGACCATTTCCGGTGAAGCGAGCGGCCTGCACCTCCCGCACGTGCTGCACGCGGGCGGCGATCGCTGCAGAGGCCTCGCCGGGCGTGTTGCTCGACATTTCCTGATACTGCACGGAGGGGACCTCGAGGTGGAGATCGATGCGATCGAGCAGCGGGCCGGAGATGCGGTCGCGGTAGCGCTGGACCTGCACGGGTGAGCAGCGGCACTCGCGTTTCGGGTCGCCGAAGTAGCCGCACGGGCATGGGTTCATCGCCGCGACGAGCATGAACTCGGCGGGGAACGTCATCGACCCGGAAGCGCGCGAGATCGTGACCCGCCCGTCTTCCAGCGGCTGGCGCATCACTTCGAGTGTCGTGCGGCGGAATTCGGGCAGCTCATCGAGAAAGAGGACGCCGTGATGCGCGATGCTGATTTCGCCGGGCGTCGGGTTCGCCGTGCCGCCGATCAGGCCCACATCGGAGATCGTATGGTGCAGCGCGCGGAAAGGGCGCGTCGCGACGAACGAATGTCCCGGGTCGAGCAGGAGGCCGCAGATGCTGTGGATTTTCGTCGCGTCGATCGCCTCCTCCAGCGTCATCGGTGGGAAGATCGTCGGGATGCGCTTGGCGAGCATCGACTTCCCGGAGCCGGGCGGGCCGAGGAGCAAAATGTTGTGATCACCCGCGACGGCGACCTCGATGGCGCGTTTCGCGGCGTGCTGGCCGCGGACTTCGGAGAAATCGACCTCGTAGTTTTGATGGCGGCGAAAGAACTGAGTCACGTCCTCCTTCGTCGCGACCAACTGCCGCTCGCCGGTCAAAAACTCGAAAGTCTCGCGCAAATTGCGGACTCCGTAGACGTGGATGCCTTCGACCATCGCCGCCTCGCGCGCGTTCGCTTCAGGAACGATCACGGCCTGCTTCCCGCGCCGTCGGGCCTCGAGAGCGATCGGCAGCACACCCTTCACCGGGCGCACCTGCCCGGTCAGCGCGAGTTCGCCGACGAAGGCATACTTTTCCACGTCGAGCAGTTCGATCTCCGCTCCCACCGCGATCATCGCCAGGGCGATCGGCAGGTCGAAGCTGGGGCCTTCCTTTTTCACGTCAGCGGGAGCGAGGTTGATCGTCGTCCGGCCGCGAGGCCAGTGGTAGCCGCTGTTCGAGATCGCCGTGGTGACGCGATCACGGCTCTCCTTCACGGCGACATCCGGCAACCCCACGACGACGATCGCCGGGAGTCCGGAGGCGCCGTTGACTTCGATCTCCACTTCGAAGGCTTCGACACCGTAAACCGCAGCGGAGTAAACTTTCGCCAGCACGAGGGGAGCAGATTGGCAGATGAAAAACGGGAAGTAAAACGTTTGAACGAGAACAAGGTTGCAAAGTCAAACCCCACGTTCCTTAATGCGCTTAACTAATATTGCCCGGTAGATAAATATTTTTCTTGCACTCCGCCGACCCCTTTTGCACAGTCAATGTAAATACAACCGACAGCTCGTTTCGCGCGATCCAGACCCATCAAACTGCAATTCAAAAGCATCCAACCCACCCCGCTGACACGCATACAAGCTGCTCGCTAGAAAGTCAGAGGCACCTAACATGAACTACAAATCAGGCGAAGATTCAGACACCGGGATCAAGATCTACCTCCGAGAAATCGGCCAGATCCCCCTGCTCACGCCCGAGCAGGAGATCGAACTCGCCGCCAAAATCAAGAAGGGCGACAAGGCCGCGCGGTCCCTCATGATCCGCTCGAACCTCCGGCTCGTGGTCAAAATCGCCCATGATTACGCGAACCTCGGCCTCCCGCTGCTCGACCTCATTTCCGAAGGCAACATCGGCCTGATGAAGGCCGTGGAGCGCTTCGACCCGGCTAAAGGCGGCAAGCTTTCGACCTACGCTGCGTGGTGGATCAAGCAGTCCATCAAGCGGGCGCTGGCCAACCAGTCGAAGACAATTCGCCTGCCTGTTCACCTCGTGGACAAAATCTCGAAGATGCGCCGGGTCGCACTCCAGATGAGCGAAGAACTCGGTCGCGAACCCACCGACGACGAACTCGCCGAAGAAGTCGGCCTCGCCGCGGGCAAAATCTCTCAGCTCAAGACCGTTTCGATCCGACCCGCCTCGCTCGATGCTCCGATCAGCGACGACGATTCGACCGAATTCGGGGAAATCGTCGGCGATCTCGAAGCGCTCACTCCTTTCGAGTGCCTGCGCGACCAGAATCTCCGCGATGAAGTCGGTGACCTGCTGAAGGTCCTCGACGACCGCGAGAAGAAGATCATCTTCTCTCGCTTCGGGCTCGATGGTGGTAAGGCCAAGACCCTCGAAGAAGTCGGCAAGAAATTCGGTGTGACTCGCGAGCGCATCCGCCAGCTCCAAAATATCGCGCTGATGAAACTGCGTCGGGCGCTGGCGAAGAAGGAGAAGCCGATCGAGGCGCTCCTGCCTTCCCATGGTGCGGAGTTTGGGGACTGAGCGATTCTCAAAAATCAACACGAGGGCGCGTTCCGAAAGGAGCGCGCCCTTTGCGTTTTCGCGGGCACCCGCACGCGAGCCAATCGTCTCGCTGAGAGCCATTCGCGACCAGCGGAGGGAAGGCTGCTGAGCGAGTAGTGCCGCGGCTTCATCGGCTGGTTCGCAGTCATTTCCGACGCAGACCGCCCGTCCGATCACTGACCGCGACACGCGACCCTCCCGCAATTCCTCAAGCAAACAAGTCTCCGGTAAAATGGAGGAATATTCGCTTTGCAACTTCGCGCGGCATTCCTGACTATAAATGGAGCTCCCGTTGACCTGCGGGTGAACCCGCAAGCGAGCCAGTTGAACGCTTCGCCCTCCGAGAAAATCTTATGATCCGATTACTCCGAACCTCTTTGCGGGCGGGCGCGCTCCATTTGATGTCGGAGGGCAGTGCTCCGTCCACCAACCGGCAGATTCAATTCGAAGTCATCACGTTTGATCAGAGCCGTGCCAATGTCGTACTGACGGATCCGATGCTGGTGACTCTGACCATGGTGAGCCGCTCTGGGTTGAATGGACCGGCGCTTTTCACGAAACTCTCCTTCAACAGCAACCTCGGCGACCAACTTCTAATCTGCCAGGCTGCGGGCGGCTCCAAGGCACCGGCGTTCGGGCGTGCCGTTTGGGGAATTTGAATAACTCACCGCTGATATGAAATCACATTTTTACCGCACTGCCCAAGCAGCAATAACGATGAAAAGCGCGAAGTTCGTCTGCGCCTTTCTTTTGATGGTTTTGGGAGCATTTGGCACCCTGCAGGCGCAATCCATTACCGTCAACACCACTGTGGATGAGGTGAATGGCAACACCGCAAGTATTGCTTCCTTGATCGCAACCCCGGGCGGGGCTGGCATCAGTTTGCGAGAAGCGATTATTGCCTGCAATAATGAACCGGTGGGAGCCACTGTCACCATCAACATCCCTTCGGGTACTTATACCCTCACCATTACAGGTAACAATGAAAACGGGTCGCTTACCGGGGATCTTGATATTAATTCAACTGTTGCTGCCGGCACAAAAACCATCAATTTGACCGGAGCAGGCGCTGCCACCACCATCATCACCGCGGCTTCCGGTTGGGACGACAGGATTTTGGATCTCGAGCATGTCAATAACGCGGGCGACATCACCGTTAATATCAGTGGTCTCACATTTTCGGGCGGCAATGTTCTCGCTGGCACCACTTCAGGAGGCGCAATTCTTTGCGGATTTCCAAATGATGTGACTAACATCAACAACTGTGCGTTTACGGGTAATACAGCACCAAATAATGGTGGGGCAATTTCGGAAAGTGCTAATAGCATACATAATTTAACCATCACCAATACTACGTTTACAAATAACACAGCCACCGCTGGTGGCGGTGGGGCAGTGAGTTATACTGGTCTTGGCAATGCTTCCATATCAGGTTGTAATTTCTCAGGAAACACTGCGGGCAGTCAGGGTGGTGCTATTAATATTGGAGGTGGAGCAGGAGCTAATTTAGTCAACATCTTAAGAAATAATTTCGTAAATAATGCCGCTAATGGCACCCAATTCGGTGGCGGAGCAGTGGCGTGTATAAGTGCTGTAACCAT
>JANPHH010000085.1:0-2671 GCA_031424375.1 Chthoniobacter sp.
CCGTCCTGACGGTCCGCGGTGCGCAGGGTGAGGAGGCAATCTCTAGCAGCAGGAAAAATGATGGCTCACCGCGCTCCCAGTCGCTTGCTCAGCGCGACTCGCTCATCTCTACTCCTCGCGATGCGACCCACCACTTTCCTCCTCGCCCTCCTGACTGCTTTCATCGCACGCGCGGATTCGACGGATGACAAATTTGCCGCGTTGCCGGCGGGCGAGTCGTTGCTCGGGGCGCGGGGGCTGGAGGAATTCAGTCTGCAAGGAAGCGCGGGCACGCTGTCAAAGGTGGACGTCGTCGGGCAGCCGTTCGCGCGGGCGGCGCGCATCGTCACGCGGGAGCGACCGGCGAATGCTTACAATCTGCAGTTCTCCGCGAAGAATGTCGCGGCTGTGAAGGCGGGCGACGCGGTGCTCGGCGTTTTCTGGGCGCGGGCGGTTGAGCCGCTGCCGGCGGATGGCGAGGCGAAGACAGAGTTTTGCTTCGAGCTCGGGCAGGCGCCGCACACGAAGCTCGCGGTGTGGCCTGCTGCGCTCTCCACGGAGTGGCGGCGCTTCTACGTGCCGAGCGAGGCAAAGGTCGCGGTCGCTGCGGGCGAGGGCGGCATCCGCTTTCGTCTCGGCTACGATCCACAGACGATCGAGATCGCCGACGTGCGCCTGCTGAACTTCGGCTCGCGCGTGAAACTCGCGGACCTGCCCTTCACGCCGAACACCTACCGCGGGCGCGAGCCGCAGGCACCGTGGCGCGCCGACGCCGCCGCGCGCATCGAGAATTTGCGCAAAGGCGACCTCACCGTGACCGTGCTCGACGCCGCGAAAAGACCCATGCCCGGTGCGCGCGTCTCGGTGCGGATGAAGCGTCACACCTTCGGATTCGGCTCGGCGGTCGATGCGAAGCTGCTGCTCGAAATTTCGCCCGACGCGGAGAAATACCGCGACATCATCGCGCGCGATTTCAACAAGGTGACGATCGAGAATCACCTCAAGTGGCCTCAGTGGGAGCGCGACCGTGATATCGGCACGCGCGCCGTGACGTGGCTGCGCGAGCGCGGCATCGCGGTGCGCGGACACTGCCTGTATTGGGGCTCGGAGAAACGCCTCCCAAAGCGTGTCGTCGCGCTCTTCGATCAGCCCGATGCGCTGCGCAAAGCGGTGCTCGAACACATCGCGGATATCGGCGGCACCTTCAAAGGCCAGTTCCCGGAATGGGACGTGGTGAATGAACCCTTCTCGAACTTCGCGATGCAAAACATCTTCGCCGGTCGTGGTGCGAGCGCGGGCCGCATCGAGCCCGAGCTGGGTGCGCAATCGCTCGCCGAGTGGTTCCGCGCCGCGCACACGGTCGATCCCGCCGCGCAGCTTTTCATCAACGACTACTCCATCCTCTCCACCGGCGGAAAAGATTACGAGCACCAGGACTACTACGAGCGAACCACCCGCGAGCTGCTCCGCCTCGGCGCGCCCATCGGCGGCATCGGCATGCAGGGCCACTTTCAGGAAGACCTCACGCCCATCCCGCGCCTGCTCACGATCCTCGACCGCTATGCAAGACTCGGTCTGCCCATCCAGATTACCGAGCACGATTTCACGACTTGGGACGAGCAGCTTCACGCCGACTACACGCGCGATCTCATGACCGCCATGTTCAGCCACCCGAGCACCAGTGGCTTCATCATCTGGGGCTTCTGGGAAAAAGCGCACTGGATCCCGAGCGCCGCATATTACCGCGCCGATTGGTCGCTACGCCCAGCCGGCCAGGCCTGGCGCGACCTCGTCTTCCGCGATTGGTGGACGAATGTGGACGGGATCGCCGCGGCGGATGGCACATTCAAAACGCGCGGCTTCCTCGGCGACTACGAAATCGAGGTCGAGTCCGGCGGCAAGAAAACGACCATCAAGGCGCGGATCGAAAAGGCAGGGTCGCGTGTGATTGCGCAGTTCTAGGGCGTGTTTGTAAACCGGAGTGCGCAGTAAGCCTGAAAGGCTGAAACAACACAGCCTAGGGCAACGCCCTGGGTCGTCGTGGAAAAGAAGACCAGCCCTGAATGGGCGCGACAACCTGCATGGATCGGCTTCTCACGCCCCTTCAGGGCTTGGTCTTTTCACATCCGAAACTCAGGCCTGCCCTCGTTCCTCGCTTGACCTGAGCTGGCCTGAGCAGGGCCTTGGGCCCAATTCTTGGACGCGAACAAAATCACACCCCGACGTAGGCCTTGCGCGCGATTGAACGACAGCCCTACTTTGGTACGAACGCCGGAATGATCCGCTCCGGCAGGGTCTTGAGCGTGTCGCCCATGCCCTTGTTGTGGGAGGTTATGACGGCGACCAAGTCCAGCGCGGGGAACATGAAGATGAACTGCCCGCCTGCGCCGCGGCCTTGGAAGCTGTGGTAGGTCTTGCCGCCAACGGTAAAATCATCGACCCACCAGAAGAAGCCGTAGTGCTCGTTGATCTGGCTCGGCGTAGTCGCGCGCACGAGGTAGGCTTCGGGGATGAGTTGCTCGCCCTTCCACTTGCCCTTGTTGAGGATAAGCTGGCCGAACTTCAGCATGTCGCGCGACAGGATGCTGCTGCCTGCGGCGGACTTCGGCAGGCCGCTGATCGCGCTTTCCCAATGATACTGCGTGATGCCCATGCGCCCGAGCAGTTCGGTCTTGATGAACTCCTCCGCGCC
>JANPHH010000086.1:0-23995 GCA_031424375.1 Chthoniobacter sp.
GAGATGGGCGACAAGTGGTCGGGCAATACCGACAGCCGGATCACGCGCATCGTGTATCGCCGCGGAAATCGCGCGCCCGTGGCCAAAGCTGCCGCGAACGTGAACAGCGGCGGCCTACCGCTGCGGGTGAAGTTCAGCGCCGCGGGCAGCCGCGATCCGGATCAGAGCGACGCGCTGCGATTCGCGTGGGATTTCGGCGGTGGAAAATCGGCCACGGGCGCGGAGACGGAGCACACCTTCACCGAGCCAGGCGTGTGGCCGGTGACGCTGACGGTGACGGACAGCCAGGGGCTGAGCAGCACCGCAGTGCTGAACGTGGCGGCGGGCAATGAAGCTCCGCGCGTGACCTTCACGGAGCCGCTGGACGGTTCGTTTTTTGAATGGCGAAAGCCGATCGCATGGCGGGTCACCGCGAGCGACAAAGAGGACGGCACCCTTCCGCCGGAGAAAGTGCTGGTGCAGATGGAGCAGCGCGACCGTCTGGCTGCGAACGACGACAGCAGCGCCTGGCCCGGCCTTGCGCTGATGCGGCGCACGACCTGTTTTGCCTGCCACAGCGCGACGGAAAAATCCGCCGGTCCGCCCTACACCGAGGTGGCGCGGCGCTACGCCGCGGACGGCGCGGCGCGGCCGGTGCTGACGGCGAAGATTTTGTCGGGCGGCACCGGCGTGTGGGGCGCGCTGCCCATGCCCCCACATCCGCAGCACACCGCCGCGGAGGCCGCGCAGATGGTGGACTGGATTCTCTCGCTGTCCGGAAAACGGACGGAAACGCTGCCGCCTGGATTGTCCGGCACCGCCACACTGAAAGACGAAAAGCGCCCATGGGGCCGCCCCGCCAACGGCGTGCTCCTGCTCACGGCCAGTGCAACAGACAACGGTGCCGCCGGCGTCCCGGCCCAGCGCGGTGAGGGCAGCGTCGTGCTGCGCACCCGGCAGCAGCGGGCATGCTTCTTCGACCGCGGGCATCGGGCGGTGTCGCAGGACAATCTTGATCAGGGCGGGCAGGTGGCGCGCATCTCCGCCGGCGGCTGGATCTGTTTTGACCACGTGCGACTCGACGAGGTGAGCGGCTTGCGCGTCCAATGCTGGCCGCAGGGCAACGGCCCGCTCACACTCAGCGTGCGCACCGCACTGGACGGTCCCGTGCTGGGCAGCGTGGAACTTCCACCCGGCCCCGCCATCGGCCCCGGAACGGAAGCGGTCATCCCCTTTACCGCAAAGTCAGCCGGCCTGCACGACCTGATGCTGACCGTCAGCGGAAGCTCCGATTCGCTCGCGGACGTGATGCGCGTGGAGTTTTTGCGTTAGGTCCTGTTCACGAATTGACCAGCGGAGCAATCCACGCGGTAGCGGCGGTCTATGACCGTCGCCAATTTCGCTCAGGGGAGGTGGCCTTGCATTCGGTCCGCGCGCTCCGCGCCACCTCCGCCCGCGGAGAAGTGCGAAGGTCATATACCCCCGCTCCAGTGAAGCGGGAATTCGTGAACGCGCGCTAAGCCCTCGGCGTCCCGCCGCTACTTCGATTTTGGCCGCGCGCGATACCGCTCGGAGAGGCGCGTGTGGCGGGATTCGAGGGACTCCTCGGTGCCACTGATCCAGAGCCGCGTGACCGCCGATCGGATGTCGAGGATGTCGCCGGTGGCGGCGAAGAAGGTCGCGTCCTTGCCGGGCTCGATGGAGCCGAGCCGGTCGGCCACACCGTGGAGTTGCGCCGGGATCAGGGTGATCGCGGCGAGCGCGGCGTCGGCGGGCAGGCCGAACGCAGCGGCTTGCGCGGCGAGGTAGGGAAGATTGCGCTGCATGGCGGCGTTCATTCGGGTGAGGCCGGTGCCGATCGCCACCGGCACGCCGGCCTGGTGCAGGATGCCGGGCGCGCGGAACTGCACATCGTAGGCATCGGAGCCGATGGGAGGCAGGGTGAAAATTTCGGTGAAAATGACTGCGATCTTTCGGCGTGCGAGTTCGTCGGCAAACCCCCAGGCATCGCGTCCGCCGACGAGGACGATGCGCAGGCGCGGGTGCGACTCGGACCACTTCAGCGCGGTGCGAATTTCCCGCTGGCCGCTGGCGTGGATCATCAGCGGGATCTCGCCGCTGAGCACGGGTCGCAGCGCTTCCCACGCGGGCACGGCGGGGCTGCCGGCCGGGCGCTTTTCCCACGCCTCGGCCTCGGCGAAAAACTGCTCGATGCTGCGCACTTTCTCCCGGCGCTCGCGGGCTTGTTCGTCGAGGGGCTTGGTTTTTTTCGGGGCATTCGGCCCTGGGATGGTGAGTGCCTGGTCCGGCCAGAAAAGGTGCATCGCGGTCCGCCGGCGCACCACCATCTCCTCGGTGGTCCAGCCGCGGGCGGCGACCAGTCCCGAGGTGCCCGCGAGCAGCCGGCCCTGCGGCACGGGGACGAAATGAGTGAGGCCGTTCGCCCGCGCGACCGGGATCAGTTCCGAGTCGGGATTGACCGCGAGCCACGACTCGACCTCGGGCGTGAAGTCGCCCGCTTCGTGGCCATCGACGGTCGCGGGCACCGCGTCGATTTCCACCAGCCCGAGATCCGCCGCGGCGGCGATCAATCCGGGAAAAAGATGCAGCCCCGCGAGGTCCACGGTGCGGTCTACCGCTTCGTCGATGCGCGCGGCGACGGCTGCGATCTTCCCATCGCGCACGAGCACGTCGCCGGGCGTGAGCGTGCCGTTGGCCACGGTATGGACCGTCGCGCCGCGCAGGAGCAGCGTCTCGGCGCGCACGGAAATCGTGGCGCAAATTAGAAGTAAAACCGCCGTCGCCGACACGAAGGAAGATCGAGCGGCACCACCGCGATTCGATACCACGCGCCGGACTTTGCGACCCGGAGGGTCGTTGGAAATTAGCCGGTGGTAGAGCGAGGAACGAGCGGAACCACCGGAACAAAATGAACGACGCATGCGCCCCGAAGGCGGCGCCGGAACTGCCGCGAAGACATCCAGCGCCACCTCTGGGGCGCAGCCTGCTTTTGGCGTGATCCGGGGGTTGCGCTCGTTCCTCGCTTCACCCCCGGCTAATTTCCGACAGCCCTCCGGGCTTCCGAAGCAGATCGCGGGGCGAGTTAGTTTTTCCATGGCATCATCTGGTGGTCGAGGCAGCAGCCGGTGCAGCGGTACACCGCGCGGTCTTCCAGCGCGCGGAAGAAAAATTTCTCCTGCGCCTTTCCCGCGGCCGGGCCGTCGTCGGCTTCGGTGGCGAGCTTCTTCGCTTTCTCGATGAGCGTCAGGCGCTCGGCATTCCGAGCCTCTCCGCGCCGGCGGGCGGCGTCGCGCTCGAAGTATTGTTTCCCGTCGATCCACGTCTCCAGACACACGCTCGACGTCGCGAGGGGACTCCCGCTCCACGCGGCGAAGTCGCCGTCTTTCCCCACCTCCAGCGAGCCGACCATCCGGTCGATCCCGAGCTGCCGGGCCGGATTGATCGTCACAAATTTCAGCGCCTCCTCCTCGGACGTGCCGCCGTATTTCACGGCCTTCGCTGCTTCCAGATTCATCCGCCGCGCGAGATCGCTGTCATCGGAATTGAAGGACACATTCACCCCGCGCTCACGCATGATGCTGCCGGCATACGGGATCGCGTCATAGACCTCGAACTTGTAGGCCCACCAATCCGCAAAGGCCGAAGCCCCCGCGCCGTGCTTCGCGATTTCATCGGCAACTTTGTAGCCTTCGAGGATGTGTTGCAGCGTCGCCACGCGCACGCCGAAGCTCTCCATGACGCGGAGAAAAGCGACGACTTCATCCTGCCGATAGCTGTGGCAGTGCACGAGCCGCTCGCCGCGGATGATCTCCGCGATCGCTTCGAGTTCGAGATCGCGCCGGACCGGCGGACCGCTCTCGCGCCGCTGCTTCTCGAGCGCGGCGGCGTATTGCTGGGCCGCGGTGAAGCGGTTCGTGTGAAAGGTCGGCACGCCCATGCGCGTCTGCGGAAAGCGATACTTGAAGGCGGCACCCCAGTTCGACTGCTTCACGTTTTCACCGAGGGCGAATTTGATCCCGCCTGGCGCGCCCGCGAGCTTCAGGTCTTCGGGCGGGGCACCGTCGCGCAGCTTGATGACACAATTCTGTCCGCCGATGGGATTGGCCGAGCCGTGCAGCAGATTCGCGACGGTGAGTCCGCCGCCGAGCTGCTGGTGGATCGTCTCGGTTTCGGAATTCACCACGTCGCCGATGCGGACCATCGCCGTGGAAGGCAGCGTGGCCTCATTCACTCCGCCGATGATCATGCTGTGGCTGTGGCAGTCGATGAGCCCCGGAGTGACGTGAATGCCGGGGCGATCGATCACGTAAGTATCGGCCGGCATGAGCACATCCACCATCGGCCCGACCGCGGTGATTTTGCCATCCACGATGAGCAGGCTCGCGTTTTCGAAGCGCCCCAGCGGGCCGCTCGTCCAGAGCGTCGCGGACTTGATGAAGACGGCCCTCGGCGCGAGCAACGGGCCGCGATCCTTCTGCGCCGGCGCGGCGGTGAGTTGCGCGCGGAGCTTTTCGTTTTCCTTCTTCTTCTCGTCGGCCTTGGCGTCGGGTTTCTTGTCTGCGTCCTTCTTTTTGTCGTCCTTGATCGGCGCGAGGAATTGCCGGCCATCGATCCACACTTCCCGCACGCTGGCGTCTTCGTCGAAGTAGCGCCCCTTCGCGACCACCGTGAGATGCGCGAGCTTGCCGGGCTCGATCGTGCCGAGTTGATCCGGCACGCCGCAGATGCGCGCGGGAGTCGTGGTCAGCGCGGCGATCGCGTCCGCTTCGCTCAGGCCGCGCGCGATGGCGAGCCGGACGTTGGCCCGGAAGCGGTTCTTCTTTTCCAGACCGTGCGTGGTCAGCGCGATGTCGAGACCTTCGCGGCGGAGCAGCGCGGGATTGCCCGGCGCGTGATCCCAGGCGCGCAGCGTCTCGTAGGGCGTCGCGAGCCAGTCGTCGTCCTCGGGCAGCTTCGGCGCTTTGGGAAAATCCACCGGCACGATGAAGGGCGCGGCCGCTGCGCGCGCGAATTCCGGCCGCCGCCATTCCTGGCCCGTCGCGAGCAGGATCGGCTGCAACCCGAGTTCGCGGGAAAGCTGCCTCGCACGATCCACCATGAGCATCGCCGATGACTCGAAGACCACGGGCATCGTCTTCCGCGCCGCGGGCTGGAGCGCATCGAGCGAGGCGTCGAAAGCCGGGCGCGGACGATCGTTCGGATGCGCGGCAAAGTGCGCGAAATCCGCCGCCTGAAACTGTGCATCGAAAAACGTCTGCCGCACCGCCGAGATCACGCCCATGAGCGAGTGCGGATACGGATCGGGCCGCTCGGAATCGTCGTCGGGATTCTTCCCTTTCGGCACGTCGAGCAACACATGCTGGAAAGTCTCCGGACGAATGAGCGCCTCGCCCGGGTCGCTGGACACGAGCGAAACCAGCGCGCTCACCCCGCGGATCACCCCACGATCCGGCACCACATTCGCCGCGGTGAAGCCTTCCGTACGCAACGCCTCCAGCGCCTTCTTCTCCGGCGCATACTCCCGCGCCATCCGCCGCTCGGGGCTGACCAGCGATTTCGGACCTCCCCCGACGGCCACCGACGCCGCTCCGAGAAATCCCGTCCCCACACCCTCCATACGATCCTCCGACGGATCGACCGGCGGCCCTTCATCCCGCGCCGCCGCGCGCTCCCCACCGCCTTTCGAAAAGACCACATGCGCATCGATGAACCCGGCATAGATCGTCGTGCCCGCCATGTCATGAATCTGCGCATCCGCCGGCACCGCGACCTCCGCTCCCACCGCCACAATCCGCCCGTCGCGCACTACGATCGTCCCGCGATCCAGCTCCTGGCCCGGCTTCACCACCACCCGCCCCCCGACCAAGGCATGCACGGAAGCAGGCTGCGGGCGATTCCCCGGAGGACGGATGGCCTCTGCCGCAGAAACTTCAGAAACCCAGCACCCGCTCGCGAGCAAGAGCACGGCCCGCGTGAATCGGAGAAGACGAGAGAAGCAACTCATCGCGGGAGACTCCACCGCGCGGCCCCGCAAAGGCAAGCGTGCGGAGCGGCGCTGACCTCGCAAAAGATGCGCCTTCAGCGGAGGGACTCGTGGCGCGGCGGGGCGCGCCATCCACCCGCACCCAGATTCGATTCACAGCCCCGCATGGCTCACTTCGCCACCGGGACTGCTCGGAGCATGCGATCCTGCCGGTCGGGCCCGGTGACGAAGCGAATTTGGAACCTCACGAGCGCCGTTCCAGAATTGACGATCCGGTTGTTGGGTTGAACCACCGAGGTTCTCAACGCCGCCGGCGCCGCAACCCAGCGAGCCCGAGCAGCGTGGTGGTGGCGATGAGAGCGACGCTCGAAGGCTCCGGCACCGGCACGATTTCGAAGCCGCCTCCAAACTGCACCAGAACCGTCGCGCCGAGCGGAGTCATGCCACTGTCGGAGTAGAAGTTGATCGCCCCAAAGTTGTTCGCACTCGGGTCGAGCGTGAAGAGCAGCCGGTCCTGGGTCGGATCGGTGTTGGGATCAATGCTGCCCCCCTCGTAGCCGGAACCGCTCCAATTATATACCGAGAGCGAAGCGCCGGGAGCGAGGTTGAGACTGGTGAAGCTGAACGTGTTACCGTTGCCCACCGACCCGCCGAAGTCGATGACCACAGGCGCGCTCATCGTGAGCGTTCCGAGCGTCTCACTGCCGCCACCGATCGCTGGCGAGAAAGCGAGGCTGCCGCCGGCGAGAGAGATCGGTGCATTGTTGAGCGGATTGGCACTCGCCCCGGTGAAGAGGATCGAGCCGCTGGCATTCACGGTGACGGCGGTGGTCCCGCTGATCCCGGCACTGAGCGTCGAGAGTTCGAGCTGACCGTTGTTCACGGTGACGGTGCCGCCAAGGTTGCTCGCGGCGCTGAGCACCACCTTCGCGCCGCCGTCGATCACGAGATCAGAGCCCGCACCCGTGCCCGTGATCCCTGTTCCAGAGACATTGACCTGACCCGCGCCGGCAATAGTGAGCGGCACGCCAGTGCTCGTGATCCCGCCGACGAGACTCAGGACGGAAGTGCTGCCGGTCGTGGCGATCCGGCTCGCCGCTGCGAGCGAGATAGCGCCAGAGAAGCTGTTGCTGCCGACGTCGCCGACGAGCACTCCCGCCTGACCGGCCGCGCCCGTGCCGCTGATCGTCAGCGCTTCCGCTCCGATCGAGACGCCACCGGTGACGGACAGCGTCGCGCCCGAGGCGACCGTCGTCCCGCCTGCCGTCGTGCCGAGCGCGGTATTGTTCCCCGCGACCACGACGCCCGCATTCACGAGAAGCGGTCCGCTGAAGGCATTTTCTCCGCCGAACGTTGCGGTGCCGAGTCCGCTTTTGGTCACTGAAAGCGCGTTCGCGCTGTTGGTGATTACGCCCGCGACGGTGCTGTTCAGATTCGTCGTGACATCGGTGTCCGTGAGTCCGCCGATGACCAGCGCGGCGGCTGCGCCGCTGTTCGTGATCCCACCAGCGACGTCGACCTGCTGCAGGGTCTGCGCATTTCCGGCGAGGTCGAAAAGAGCGCCCGCGCTGACCGTCAGCGGGCTCGCCACCGGAATCGCGTTCGCCGCCCCGCTGCGGAGGAGGCCGCCCGCGACGGTCACGCCCGCCCCGTTCAGACTGTTCGCCCCATTTCCCAGCACCAGCGTGCCGGGTCCGGTCTTGGTCAGCGCCGTGCCGGTGGCGGTGGACGTGACCACCTCATTGAACGTGCCCGTGACCGCCGGACTCGGGACATTCACGGTGCGCCCGGCGGCGCCGAGGTCCACCGCGCCCGCGAGGATGAGGCTATTTGCTGCCGTGACCCCGCCGAACGCGAAATCGCCCGCCACCGTCACCGGATTGGCGAGCGTGCGCGTGGCATCGCTCAGCACCGAAGTGCCGCCGGCGATCCGGAGCGTGCCCGTGCCGACCGGACCGCTGGTCACGGTGCCGACCGTCGGCGTGGAACTCGCCCCGACGATCAGACTGCCCTCGTTCAAGTTCAGCCCCGTGGTGAAGGTGTTCTGCGCACTGAGCGTGAGCGAACCCGCACCGGCTTTGCTGATCACTCCGCCCGCCGCGGTGATCGGCACCTGGATGTTGAGTTGATTGGGCGAAGCGCCCGAGGTCGTGATCACCGGCGCGGCATTGCTCAGTTGCAACGAGGCCAGCGTGACCGCACCGGTCGTGAAGACGGGCGTCGTCGCGAACGTATCATTGACCGCCGTGATTGGATTCGCACCGGAGAGAATCAGCGTGCTCGCCGCGGTCGGCGTGCCGAGCGCCACGGTCGGATTCGCCGCGCCGCCCTGGTTGTTGAAGCTGATGCTGTTCAGGGAATTCGTCGCCGCCGTCGCGTAGTTCGCGAACGTGATCGTGCCGCCGCCGTTGATCGTGACATTGCTCGTCGCGGCGATCTGGCCGGGGTTTGCATTCATCGTCACGTTGGCGTTGTTGAGCGTCAGGTTGCCCGGAATCGTCTGCGCCGTCGCGAAGCCATTCAGATTCAGCGTGCCCTGCTGAACGATCGTGTTGCCCGTGTAAGTATTCGCGAGCCCGAGCGGCACGAGGAGCGGCGCATTCGCGCCGATCGACACGGTGGTCGCAGCGGAGAGCGTGACGCTCGTGTTCGGCGTGATCGCGGCGATCGTCGTTCCCGCCGGGATGCTCGTGCCGGTGACCAGCATGCCGACCGTGAGGTTGGACGTATTCGCGACCGTCACCGTCGTCCCCGGATCCGTCTGGGTGCCGAGCACGCTCACGGCGGGGTTCAGCGCCAGCGTTCCGCCCCCGCCCTTGATCAGCGAAATCCCGCCACTCAACCTCGTATTGATCGAGGTCGTGCTCTGGCTGACGTAAGCATAGAAGTCCGCACCGGCTCCGGTGAGGGAGGAATTCACGTCGGCGGAGTTGATCGCGATCGTGTTATTCGGGCTCGAGATCAAGCCCACGCCGAGCGTCAACGTCGACGGCACTGAGGCTGCAGTCGTTGTGCCGAAAGTCCCGAGCGCGATCGTCTGTCCAGCGCCGCCGGACAGACGCAGCGAGTTCACCGTCTTCGTCGCGGTGATCGTGCGGCTGCCGCCATCGTTGATGTTATGCGTCGCCGCAGTCGTCGCGAGACTGAGGTCCGTGCCGTCGAAGCCCGGCGCCACGATGCCCGCCGTCGTCTGTCCCATCTCAGAAACGCCCACGCCCGTGACGTAGGTCGCAAAGGTGCTGGCATTCGCCACCGCCCAGCCGCCGATGAGGTTGTTGGCCAGGTTATTCGCCGTCACCGTGGTCGCCGTCTGCGCGGTCACGCCGGTGCCGGTGGTGATCGTGAATCGGATGCCATCCGGATTCAGCGCGGTGATGAATTCGTTCGCCGGAATCCCGGTGCCGCTCACCGGCAGGCCCACGGCCAGACCGGCCGTGCTCGGCACGGTCACGGTCGAACTACCCGCCGTGGTCACCGCATTGGCGATCGCGAGATTCACCGGGCCGGTCGCTCCGTTGATCTGATTGATGATGATGTTTCCGTTCGTGTTCAGCCCCTGCCCGCCGAGCGTGCTGGTCGTGCCCACCGTGGCGTTGAAATTCACCACGCTCTGACTCGCCGTATTGCGCACGAGATTGCCGATCGTCAGCCGCGCCGTGGAGCCCTGGTTGAGTAGCGGCAGGACATTCACCGTATTGCCGCCGCCGGTGATCGTGAGCGCATTCACGGTGGCCAAGTTATCGGTCGAGCCGCCGCCCGTCAGGGTCAGGGTGCCGCCCTGCGCCGTGACTGGCACCGTCGCCGGCAGCCGCACCTGGTTGGGTGTCGCGAGCGGATTCAATCCGGAATTGTCGATGTTCAGCGCTCCGTATTGCAGGCCCACGGAGCTGGTGCCCGGGAGCGCGCCCTGATCGCGAAGTTGCAGCGTGCCGCCGCGGACCAGAGTAGCACCGGTGTAGGGATTCACGTTCGTGAGCACCGTCGTGTTGTTCCCCGCGCGGCTGAACGTGATATTGCCGGTGATCTGTCCGGCGAAAGTGCCGCCACCGGTCGTTCGCAGCGTCACATTGCTTGCGCCGGAATTGGTCACCATTCCGCCGAGGCCAGCGAGCGGGTTCACCGACGTCAGAGATCCCACGGCCTGACTGAAATTGTTCAGATTCACGATCGAGTTCACGCCGTGCAGATTGAGCGGCGTGACGGTCGGCGTCGTCGCGCCGGGAACGACCGCGAGGGTGTTGTCCTGGCCCGAGTTCAGATTCAAGGTGCCGCCGTCAACGGTCGTATTGCCGCCCGTGTAATAGGCCGGCCGGGTCAGCGTGAGCGTGCCGCCTGCGGCTTTCACCAGACCCGCGGTCCCGCCGATGCCGACGTAGCCATTCACCGTGAGCGACGCCCCGCTGAGCACATGGAAGTAAGGCGTGATGCCGCCGCCCCCGGTGAGCGAGCCCACGTTGATCGTATTGTCCCCGTCCACGGCGAGCACCGCCGTACCATTCGAGAGCCGCTGCGTGAGCAAGCCATCCGGACCGAAAAGACCGAGCGCCAACTGATTCAGCGCCGAACCGAGCGTCGAGGAGCCGCCAAACGTCAGACTGTTGACCACGGAATTGGTCGAGATCGTCTTCGCCGTGGAGACGCCCGCATTCTCCCCGGCAACCCAGGTCGCCGGATCGGTATTGAGTTCGGTGGATTTCAGCGGACGCCAGAAGCCGCTGTCGTCCTTCACGAGGAAGCCGGTGCCCAGGCCAGTCGGGGAAAGGTCGCCGATGGTATCCTGCCGGATCGGCATGGTCGTCGTGCCATTGAGTCCCGTCCCCTGCCCCGCTTGCAGCGCGGGATTGGTGATCGCGAGGGTGGCGATCCCGGTGCCGGAGGAAGTGGCGGAGAGCCCGCGAATGAGCAGCGCCCCCGTGCTGTTGGCATTGCCGAGCGTGGTTACGTTCACGCTGATCGTCGAACTTCCATCGGCAAGCAGCGTGAGCGTGCCACCGCCGTTGAGAATGTTGAGCTGATTGATCGTCTCCGTCGTCGGGCTCCCGTTGGTGCCCCGGATGATGAGGCTGCCACCCTGCAGGTTCAGCGTGCCGGTTGCGGCGAGACCGAGTCGGTTGTCGATATTCGTTGCGGTGTTATCGAGGTCGAGCGTGCCGCCCGTATTCACCGTGAAGGCGCCGGCGAGCGTCGCCGTCGAGGGCAGGGCCGAGCCGATGCCGTTGTAAGCGATCGTGCCGCGGTTCACCGTGATCAGGCCGCTCGTCCCCGTCGCCGCGTCCTGCGGGTTCGTGAAGGACAGCGTGCCACTGCCGATCTTCGTCAGCGCCACCGCACCGGGGACTGCATCGTTGAACCGGCGCAGCGTGCCGCTGAAGTTCGTCGACGAGTCGTCGAAACCCACGCTGAGCGTCGCCGCCGCCGCGCTGTTGAAGACGACTCCGCCGCCCGAGAGCGAGCCGAGCGTGGTGCTGAAACCCGCCAGATCGAGCCGCGTATTCGTCGCCAGCGCGAGACTGCTGAACCGCGAACCCGCATTCGCCACCCCGAGCCGCACCCCGCCCGCATTCACCGAGAGCGGACCGCTGAAAACCTGCTGCGCGTTCAGCCCGAGCACGCCGCTCCCCTGCTTCACCAGTCCACCCGCGGAATTGATCACCGCTTGCAGCGCGACCGTCGCCTGGCGCGGCGCCACTTCCACGCCGTTCACGATGATCGGTGCGACCATCACTGGCGAAGGCGCGGCTCCGAAATCCACCCGCCCCGAGACGAGGCCGGTCGTGCCCACATTCGCCGAAGTAGCACTCAGGCCGGACGCGCCGAGCGTCAGCACACCAGTCGCCCCTGCGCCAGCCGTGGCCACCGTCGAGAAGGTCGTCACCGTCGGAGTCGCCGCGCCGCCCTGATTATCGAAGACCAGTCCGCCGAGCGTATTGTTCCCGAAAAGATTCAGCGCGGACGGTCCGGTGAGCGTCACCACATTGGTCGGAGCGATTTGACCGGCCCGCGTATTCATCGTGACCGTGCCGCCCTGAATCACGAGGCCGTCCGCTGGCGTGGTCGCCGCCGGGATCGGCGTGCCGGTTGCCGCACTGAGGTTCAAGGTGCCGCCGTTGAGCACCGTGCCGCCAGTGTACGAGTTGGCGCTGTTGGTCAGCGTGATCGCGTTCGTTCCCGTGCCCGCCGTCGCCACCAGGCGCAACGGCGCGGTGCCGGCGGTATTGTCCACGATCCGGGAGTTGATCGTCAGCGCATTGGCGCTGCGGTTGAAGACATAGAGATCCTGCAGGCCCGCCGCGCCCACTCCACCCGCTGTGAGGCGACCGCTGTCCGCCGTGGCGCCGATGCTCTGCGCCGCATTCGGTCCGATCAGACCTCCGCTGACGATGTTCAACGTGTCCGTCGGAACCGCGAAGGTGATATTCGTCGCGCCAGTCATCGCCAGCGCATTCACCACCGCGCCACCCGCGCCGACACTGGTCGTTGCCGTCAGGCGCACGTTCTTCGTCCCCGTTGCGCCCGCGAAGGTGTTCGTCACGTCGTAGCCCGGCGCTCCCGCCTGATTGAGCGCAGCGAAACCGAGGCCCGGGATGTAAGTCAGGAAGTCATTCGCAGCCTCCGCCCAACCTCCGACGATGTTGTTCGTCAGGGTGGGCGCAGTGGTCAAAACGTAGCGCGAGCTGCTTCCGATCGTGCCGAGATTCGTGCCGCCCACTTGCAGCGTCGCCGCCGAGCCTGAGGTGCGCGCGAGCGTGCTGCCCGTGATCTCCACGGAATTCACCCCCGTGGCGCCCACGTTCGGATTGATCGTGTTCGAGCCGGCCTCGATCGTCACCGCGCCGATCGTCTCGACCGATGCCGTCTGCGCCCGCCCGGTCACCGCCAGCGTGGCGCCACGCATCGCGATCGGCGCGGCATCATTGATCCGCCCATTCGGCAGATCGTTCGTGCCCACGTTGTTATCCGCCGTCAGCGTGGCGAACCGCAGATCGATGGATGACGTATTCACGAGCGCGCCCTGGTCGCGGAGGATCGTGTTCGTGCCACCGTTGATCAGCGTGCCGTCCGTGTAGGTCTGCGGGCTGTAGTAGCTCACCGCGTTCTGCCCCGTGCGGTTGTAGAAGATGTTTCCGGTGATCGTGCCCGCGAAGTTCCGCGCCGCGTTATCCGCATTGTGCACGAAGGTCGCCGCCTGCCCGCTATTCATCACCGTGCCACCGGCCCCGGTCACGCCGCCATCGGTGAAGAGCGCCCCCACGAATTGTGAGTTCCCATTGAGGTCGAGCGTGCCACCGATCCCGAGCGAGAGGAAATTGCCCGGCTGCACCGTGTTCGTCCCGCCCGCCAGTTTGATCGTGCCCTGATTGATCACGAGCTGGCCCGACATGCTGTTCAAGCCGATCGCCGTCAGCCCCGGAATCGTCGACCGATCCGGCGCGAGCGTCAGCGTCCCCGCGCCCGCTTTCACGAAGCCGATGTTTCCGTTCGCCGTGCCGTTGCCGCCATTGATCACGCTGCTGATCGTCAGCTCGCCGAGCGTCCAGACGTTGAGCGGAGTGCCCGCAGCCGGAGCGTTCAGCACGCCGCCACCGATCGACGAAAAGCCCGCCTGCGCGAGGATCCCGCCGCTCGATGCCGTCAGTCCGGCAAATGCCCCGAGCGTGAGCGACGCATTCCCCGAGAAGGTCAGCGAGTTGACATTGATCGTCGTCGCCTGCGTGGTCGGGGCGCCCGTCAGGTTGATATTGTTGTTCGCCACGATCGTGTTCGCCGCCGCGAATTCACCCGCCGCGAGCGGCCGGATGCGGCTCGTGCCAGTGGCACCCGTCGCATCCGTCGTGGCGAAGGAAATGCCAGTGCCCGTCGTCGTATTGTCCACGAGCGCCCAGGGCAGGATGCCTTTCGTCGCGGTGTTCGTCGCTCCGGTCTGGCCAGCGAACGTGAAGCCGCCCGTCGAGGTGATCGTGCCCACCCCGCCGCCCGGCGCCGAGCCCACTCCGCTGCCGCGGAAGAGCACGCTCGTGCCCGACGGTGCCGTCGTGGAGTTCTGGGCCGTCGCCGGGTTGTTCGATGCTCCGGTGAAGACCAGGTCCGTGCCAAAGCCCGGATCGGGCGCGGTCACCGTGATCGTGGTGAATCCACGCGAGAATGTCGGACTCGCAAACGTCTCCGTCGTCGTCGAGCTCTCGCTCCCGATCAGGTTGAAGTTGCCTCCGATGAGTTGCAGCAGGCGCGTCGTGCCGAGGCGGTTGTTCACGTTGCCGCTGCCGCCGGCCGTCGAGTTATCGAGGGTCAGCGTGCCCCCCGCGTTGACGACGAAGTTCGTCGCCGTGCTCGTGAACGGTCCCGTCCACATTCCGCCGCCGTTGAACAAGACCGTTCCCGCGTTCACGCGGAAGCCCGTCACGTCGGAGATCGGCACCGCATTTGCATTGCTGACCGTCAGCTTGCCCGATCCGAATTTTTGGACCGCGAAGAATCCCGTCGCCACGCCACCAGTCGCCGTCAGCGGTGTGCCGCTGATGTTGAGGTCGCCCGCGCCGGTGAACACCAGCTGATGATTCGTCGCCGCATTCCCATTGATTCCTCCGGTGATATTCAGCGTCGATCCTGCATTGGCGCCAATCGCCGAATCGAATCCGACCGTGATCAGCCCGGCATAGGTGTTCGTTCCCGAGACACTCTCGATCTGGCCGCCGAAATTGATCCCGCCGAACACCGCATTGCCCGCCGCCTGCACCGAGACCGGGTTCGACACCGTCACGCCATTGGCGAGTTGCAGCGCGGCACCCGTCGTCGCTCCCACCGGGCCGACGGAGATCGGAGTGGTCGACGAACCGGCCGCGTTATTGGAACTCAGGCGAACCGCGCCCGCATTGACGATCAAGCCGCCCGTCCAGCCCGACGAGCTGTTGTCCGCCGTGATCTCCAGCACGCCATTGTCATTCTTCGTCAGCGCATTCGCCACCGCACCGAGGCTGAAGGGCGCGGACAGCGTCAGGATTTTCCCGACCGTCACCTCCACCGGGTTCGCGGGCTGATTCAGCACGAAAGTGCGGGCCGACGTGAAAGTATCCGTCGCCCGGAAACCCGCGCCCGTCGTCGCATTGACGTTCAACGTCACCGTGTTTGCGGGATCTCCGAGCGCTCCGTCGTTTGGCACCGCGACGATGCCCTTGCGGATGTCGATCGTGAGCCCCGCGCCGCCGAAGTCATTCGCCGCGTTCGTCAGGACCAGCGCGCCGTTGCCCGCCTTGATCAGCCCCACCGAGGTGGCACCGTCCGTCACCGGTCCGGAGAAGGTCAGCCCCTGCACCACATTCGATGCCGTGGCCGTTTGCACGCTGATGTTTGGCGCGCCGTTGAAGGTCGTCGTGCCCGTGAAACCGACGCCGTAGCCGGAGCTGTTTGTGACCACGAAGTCGTTCGTCCCGAGGCTGAGGTCGCTCTTTTGCAAGGTCTTGTTAAACGCGTTCACCGCCGCGGCCGAATGATTCACCGTCAGCGACGTCGCGCCCGCCGAAAGGTTCAGCGCGCCGCCAAGCGAGATCTGTTCAAAGGTGCCGAGCCCGTTGCCATCGCCGAGGAGCACGAGACCGCCCGAACTCTGGAGAGTACCCGCAAAGTTGCCCAACTGCAGGACGCCCAGCCCCGCCTTCGTCACCACGTCGGTCGCGTTCGAGCCGGTTACATTCGCGAGTGAAACCGTCATCTGCGGCGCGGTGACCACCACATTCCAAATGGCGGGAATCGTTGCCGCTCCGTTAAAGGTCAGGTTGTTCGTCCCATTGAACGTCACATCGCCCAGGAAACTCACCGGGTTCGCGACCGCTTGTGCCGCCGCGCCCGCGAGGAGCGAAGTGTTCGCCGCCACCGTGAGCGACCCGGTCCCGAGCGGTCCGCTCGTGATCGGCCCGCCCAACGCCGGCGAACTGCTCGCCGCGATAATGAGTCCCCCGCTCTGCAAATTCACGCCACCCGCGAAGGTGCTCTGCCCGCCGAGTTGCAGCACGCCCGCACCCGTCTTCGTGATCCCGCCATTCTCGACCACGGCGTTGATTGTCAGCCCGGACTGCCAGGGTGCCACGTCGCCCCCGTTCACGAGCGTCGGATTGACCACCACCGCGAAGCTGTTGTTCGCGTTCAGATTGAGGTTGCCCGCGCCGATCGTGGCCACGCTGCCCACATTGCCAGAACTCGAAGTGATCGGTCCCGTCAGCGTCAGCGTGCCCGTCGGCGTCACGGTCGGCGCCGCACCGCCGTTGTTGTTGAAGGTGAGGCTCGCCAGCGTGTTCGCTTGGTTCGCGAGCGTCAGCACACCCGCGCCGTTCAGCGTCACCGCCTGCGGAGCGATCACGCCGCCGACCGTCTGCGACACCGTCGCGCCACTGATCGTCAGCCCGCCCGCGGGAAGATTGCCCGTCGCCGCGATGTTCAGCGTGCCCGTGAATGCCCCGCCCGTGACCACCGTGCCACCAGTGTAGCTGTTCGTGCTGCTCGCCAGACTGAGCGTGGCCGCGTTGTAGAGCGCCGGCACGAAGCGCACGGCATCGCCGCTCGCCGCGTTGTTCACGATGCTCGCATTTACCGTCGTCACGGCGTTGCTGTTCAGGTGGAAGTAGAAATCCGCCACCCCCGAACCGGTCGCCGTCGCGCCACCCGCGGTCAGGTTTCCGCTGCCCGGCGTCGCGCCGATGTTCCCGGTGAAGTTGCCCGATTTCAGCATGCCACCCGCGCTGAGATTCAGCGTGTCCGCGCCGTCCGCGAAGGTCAGGTCATTGCCATTCGCCGTCGCCGCAAAGGCCAGCGCGTTCAGCGCGAAAGTGCCGGCGACCCCCGGGTTGACATCGGGGATCGTGAAGTCCCCGGCGCTCAGTTTGATATTCTGCGTCGCCGCGCCCGCGCCCGCCGGCAGCGCCGTCCCATCATAGGCCGCCGCGCCTGGCGCGCCCAGCAGCGCGAGTCCGAGCGTGGGCACGTAGGTCAGGAAATCCACGCCGCCGCTCACCGCCCATGGACCCACGAGGTTGTTCGTCAGCGCCGGCGCCGCGGTGAAAATGATCCGCCCCGCGCTGCCGAGTTGCCCATTGGCCGTCTGAATGTTCAACGTCGAAGTGCCGGCGCGGGTCAGGCTCGCGAAAGTGAGTTCCGCCGAGTTTACGCCCGTGCCGCCCGCCGCCGCCGTGACGTTGGAGATGCCCTGGGCGAGCGTCAGCGCGCCCAGCGTTTCGGACGACGCGGTCTGCGCGCGCCCGTTGAAAACGATCGAACCGCCGCGCAACGTGATCGGTGCCGCGTCGTTCACGCGGTTCGGATTGTCCACGAGGTTTGTGTTCGAGAGCGTGAGCGTCCCGTATTGGATCGCGATGTCCGGCGTGTTCGGCAGCGCGGCGCTGTCCGCCAGCGTCAATCCACCACCGGTGATCAGGGTCGATCCGGTCGAGTTGTTTGCGCCGGTCAGCGTGAGCGTGCCCGCGGTGTTCGACTTATTGAAGAAAATCGGCCCGTTGATCTGGCCGCCGAAGACCGACGCACCGCCGCTCGTCACGAGCGTGGCTGCCGTGGCACTGGTGATCGTCCCGCCGACCACGGTGGAACCCGCAGCCGCCCCCTGACTGGCCAGCGCCGCGACGTACTGCGCACCGCCGCGCAGATCGAGCGTCGCGCCGCCATTCACCGTCAGCGCCGTGTTGAAGAGCTGCGTATTCGTAACCCCGCTCGAATAACGCACCGTGCCCGCATTGATCGTCGTCGTGCCGGTGTAGTACTGCGGGTTGTTGAAGAGGAGCGTGCCCGTCTGCGACTTCGTGAGACCCGCGGTGCCCGAGAGGCTGCTCGTCACCGTAAGCTGCGAGGTCCCGGCGATGTGGAAGATGCCTTCCGCACCGAGCGCGACCACCGGCACGCTGAGCGTCGAATCGCCCCCTCGCGTCAGCACCGCGCCGCTGGTCAGCGTGAGGGTCGTCGGCGTCAGGCCCGAAACGACATCCACCACCGTGGCTCCACCACCGCTGAGCGTCAGCGCATTGATCGTCTGCGAAGTCGGAATCTCATTCAGGGTCGCGGCCGTCGCCAGGAAGGTCTCCGTCGCCGAAGCGCTCGAGATATCCGTGACCGGTGAGTAGCCGGTGAAAGCCACGAGTCCATTTGCTCCGTAGGTGGCAAACTCGCTGCCGCCCACCGTGATCCGCGGGAGCAGGCCGGTCGTCGCCGGAGTGAGCGTCGGTGCTGCCCCGAAGAGAATCTTGTTCGTCGCGGTGCCGAAGGCGGTTCCCAACACGTCGATCGTGCTGCCCGCATTGAAGGTCGGCGCCGCCGTCGCGCCGAAGGTGATCGTGCTGCTCAGCCCGCCGGAGTTGATCACGTTCAGCGTGCTCGCTCCCGAGGAGAAAGTAATCGTCCCCGTGGATTCGGTGGAGCCCAGGCTGCCATTGACGTTGTACTCGAACGCCGCTCCCGCCAGCGTGATCGCGCGACCGCCCAGGCGGTTTGCCGCCGCCGTGCCCGTATCGTCCACCGCCAGAGTCGCCCCGGGCTGCCCGGTGATCGTGCCCGTTCCGCCGATCGCACCCGCTCCGCCCGCACCAATGACGAAGCGTCCCGCATTGACCGTCAGATTTCCCACGAAGGCGGGGCTGGCCACGCCGAGCGTGGTGGTCCCCGTGCCGATCTTCGTGATCGAGGCGACCGGCGTGGTCGCATCGATCGCCGTGGTCGAGACATTGATATTGCCCTCACCCGCAAAGGTCAGCGCCTGGGCGCCCACGAGACCGCCAGTGATATTCAGCGTGTGACCGCTGTCCGCGCCGAGCGAGGCGGCGGCGGTGAGCGTGAGTAAGCCGGAGAACGTCGTCGCGCCAGCCCCTTCACCTCGCAGCGCACCGCCCGAAGAAATCCCGGTTCCAGCGAGGGTCAGCGGTTCCGTCAGCGACATCCCGGCCGGCACGAGGAGCGCCGCGCCGGCCGCGCTGACCGTCGTCCCGCTGCCCGGCGTGCTCGTGCCGAGCGCGCCGGCATTGGTCACACGCAGTGCGCCCTGGGCCACCGTGATCACTCCACCGTAGTTCGGATTCGCCGCTCCGAGGATCAGCAGACCCGCGTCGGCTTTCGCGAACGGCGCATTCGGCGCGAGCGTTAGATCGAACGCCCCACCAAGCGTGACGGTCTTGCCGCCCACCACTTCGATGCGGCGTTGATCGGTCGAACTCAGCGCGCCGAAACGGAGGTTCGTGCCGAGCGTGAGATCTTCGGTAAGCCGCAGGGTCGCCGTGACCGCGCCGCTCGGATTGAGCTGGATGATGTTCCCCGGATTCCCGAGCGCGGCCAGGCTCGCGATCGAGAGCACGCCATTCTGCACGTCGATCACGGACCCACCGCCACCGAAGCTGTTTGCGGCGTTGCCGAGCACCAGCGCTCCGAGACCGGACTTGGTGAAAACGACATTGCCCGCTCCCGTCTGCCCGCCGCTCAGCACCCCGGAGAGCGTGAGCCCCTGCACCCGCGTGGATTCCGAAGCCGTCGCGACGTTGAACGTCGGCGCCGCGACCGCACTCAGCGCCATCGCACCGGTGAGTTCGAGCCCGAACCCGTTGTTGTTGTTGATCGTGAGGATCTGATTCGTCAGCCCGTTGATCGTCACCGCCGCCTGCACGGTCTTGTTCGCCGCCAGCACGAGCGGAGAATTCGACGCGAGTCGGTCAACGGTCAGCGCGCTATCCGCCAGAAGGTTCACGGCGACGGGCGCGAAAACGATGTTCTCGCGGGTTCCGAAGCCGTTCCCATCGGCCGCGAGTCCCAGCGCGCCGCCATTGAGATTGACCGTCTGTCCGTTGATCGCGGCCGGACCGTTAATGCCGAGCGTTCCTTGGTTCACCGTGATCGTTCCGGTGAGGCCCGTGTTCGTTCCCGTGAGCCTGAGCAGTCCCGGTCCCGCCTTCGTCAATCCTGCCGTGGAAGTCAGATTGCTGGCGATCGTCACCCCGTTCCCCGAGCTGTTGTTTTGCGTAAAGAGATACTCACCGGTGCCGGTCGTGATCCCGCCATTGAAGCCGGTGATCGTGATCGGCTGCGTTCCGGTGAACAGAGCCGCGCCGCTCGCGAGCGCCAGCGAATCTCCCGCACCCGCGCCGCTGACCGTGATGCTCCCGCTCGCGAGCGTCGCCGTATTTTCCACGAGCAGTGCGTTCGCGCTGTGGCCCGTGCCGGTGAGCGTGAGACTGGTCGCCCCAGCATAGCGCACATTGTTTTGCGCGGTCGTCCCACCACCCGCGAGCAGTTGCTCGTACTCGCTGGTGCTCAAGGCCCGGAAGCCATTTCCAAATCCCGGCGTCGTGTTGTAGGTCACGAAACTGTTGCCCAGCGAACCGGTCGCTGTCGCCGCGCCGCCCGCGTTGCTGCCCGCCGCCCAGGGCAGGATGCTGATGTTCGGCGCGCCGACCACCGTCGAGCCACCGCCCACCAATCCCGCGATCAGATTCGCATCCGCCGTCACCACCAGGTCGCCACGCCGCGCAGCCACGGAATCTTCCATGCCAGTGCCGAGGACGACGAGCGTGGACGCATTCGTCCGAGCCAGTGAAGCCAGCGTGAGTTGCCCCACCACGCCAATCGCGGTCGCGTCCACGCGGATGGTATTCGCACCGCCCGCCAGCGTCACGGCGCCGACGTTCTCGAAACGCGGAAGCACCGTGCTCACCTGATCGCTCGTGAAATTCAAGCCGACCGTGGGAACGGTCGCGCTCGGTCCCGTGTTCGACAGCGTGATCGGCGCCGCGTCGTTCAGGCGATTGGCGTTGAGCGCGCCGGACGCACTGAGGTTCAACCCGCCGCCATTGCGGATCGTCACCGAGATCACGTTGGGCAGATTCGATGACGTGAGGCCGGAACTCAGGGCGCCATTCGCCAGCACGAGTTGCGCACCACTTACGGTCAACGCACCGCTGAATGGATTGCTCGCCGTGTTCAGCGTCAGCGCATTCGCGACCGCGCTGCCCGTCACCGTCAGCGAACCGGTGCCCGTGATCAGGCCTGAGTAAGTGGTGCTCGCCGTCTGGTTGATCGTCAGATTTCCCGCCCCGATCGCCACCGTGCCCCCCGTCGTGACCGTGCTGCTCGTGCTGATGCCGCCGATGACCGTGCTGCCGATCAGACCGCCGCCGCTCAGACTGCCGATCGCTTCGTTCGATCCATTCAGGTCGAAGATGGCGCTGGGATTGTTCGCGATGAGCACCGTCGAACGATCGCCGATCGCGCTGCCGCCGGATACCCGCACCCGCCCTTCATTGATGCTCGTCGTGCCGGTATAGCTATTGCCCACGCCGCTGAGGTCGAGTGTCCCCGGACCCGCCTTCGTCACGCCCACCGCGACGAGTGAGTTTTCGATCCGCGAGGAGATGGTGAGGCTGTTGCCGGCCTGCGGATTGGACTGCGCTACGATCAATTCGCCGCCCGATGAAGTGAGCACGCCGCCCGAGATGGCGGAGTTGAACGCCCCAACCGCCGGCGTGACGAGGATGCCGCCGCCAAAGGTCGGCGCGCCGGTGACATTGAGATACTGCCCCGCACCGATCGCGACGGTCGAAGCCACCGCGCCGTTGAAGCGGACCGAGTTCACGCCCGGCAAACCGATGCCGGAGACCGTGCCCGTGTAGCCCGCCGCATCGTCACTCACGTTGTCGCCGACGAGCCATGTGGTGACGTCGTTTTTCGTCGCCGTAACCGCGGGGATGACGTTGTTCGACGCGTCCTTCGTCGTGAAGAAAGTGCCGGTCGAATTGGTCAGCGTCAGCCAGTTTCCGACCGTGAGGACGTTCCCCACGTTTAGCACGCCGGTGCCCGAGCCCTGGAGATTCAGGTGAAGCGTGGCCTGCGCGCCGCGCGTGATCGTCGCCGCGGCGGTGCTCGTGCCAGTGTTGAGCGTGAGCGAGCCCGCCGCGTTCGACACATTCAGCGTCAGCACCGAGCTGGTGTTCGCACTCAGCGTCGTGCCGGCATAAGTCTGCGTGCCCGTCGTGGCGTCGGTCTTGTTCATGACCAGCGTGCCCTGCCCGAGCGTGAGCGTCCCGGTACCCGCCGTCCCCGCATTGCCGAGCTGGTTGTTCGCCGCCGTATCGAATGCCGCCGTGAGGATGCCTGCGCTCACGGTCAGATTGCCGCTAAACGTATTCACCCCCTGCAGCGTGAGGGAACCCGTGCCCGTCTTGATCAAGCTATCCCCGCCGCTGCCCACGCCGTCTTCCACCGCGCCGACCACGATCGTGCTGCCCGTCCCCGCGAGCGTGAAGACGCGCGTTTGATTGACCTCGGCGAGCGTCAGCAGCCCGCCCAGCGTGAGCGTCCGGCCCGCATTCAGATTGTTGTTCAGCGTAAAGCTGCCGCCGGTATGCAAGGTCGTACCATTGAAACGGAGATCGGTGTCACCCTGAATAATCCCACCGGTTCCACTCACCACCACTCCCTGGCTGAAAGTTAGACTATTCAGCGTCTGGAAATAACCCCCGCCGGTGAACTGCAAATTGTTTCCCGTCCCGATCGGGCCGCTCGCGCCGGAATAACTGCCCGCCGGGGTATTGAGTTGGAGCACACCCGAAGTTACTTGCACGTTCCCGGTGAAAGTATTCGCCGTCGAACTCGCGCTCAGGATCGTGATCCCCGGACCGGTCCCCAACGTCGTGTTCGTCGCCATGTCCACCTGGAGCGTTCCGTTCGCGGTGCCGCCATTTCGGATCAAGCCGTTGAGCACCGTCGCGCCCGAGCCGCGGAACTGGAGCGTGCGATTGTTCGTCGTTTCCTGAAGGCTGATCGTGCCGTTGATCGTGAGCGTCTTGCCACCCGCCGCCGCATAGGCTGCATCCTGCACCGGATTCGCTCCGCCAGTGAACGGATTGAAGACCCCCGTGGTCGGCAGGAAGTTGACCACCCCGCTGGTGCCAGCCGTGTTCGAAAGCGTGCCGTTGAGCACAAAGGAATTCGCTCCGCTGAACTCCGTGTTGGCAAGGCTGATGGTAAAATTGTTCGCCAGCGTCCGCGTGCCGCCGGTCGCCTGGATCGCGTTGGCATTTGAAGTCACCGCAGACGTCCCGAGGGCGCTGTCATTGGTCAGAACCAGCACCCCGCCATTGATCGTCGTCGCTCCGGAGTAAGTATTCGCGCCTGAGAGAATCCACGTCCCCGAATCGCTCTTCGTCAGCGCCAGCGCGATCGTCCCGTTGTTCGCCAGCACGGCGGACACTTCGTTGCGATCGACGTTGATGCCCCGGAGTTGCAGGGTTTTCGTCCCCGTCGCAGTACTCACGACATCGGTAATGAGCAACGGCCCGCTGCCGTCGTTTTCGATCGTCGACGTCCCACCCGTCCCCGCGAGTTCGATCCGCCGCGTCACGGTCTCGCCCGCGCCGACGTAGACGAGATTCGGACTGTTCGCCGCTGCCCCGATTACCAGTCGATTGGCGACATCCCCCGGCCCGTTCAGCGCACCCAGCGGCCCGCCTCCGGCGAAGGAATTCGTCACCAGCGTCCCGTTGTTCACCAGCACGCCACCCGTGCCCGCGGTCGCATTGCCGCCGCCGGTGAAGGTATTGTTGCCCGTGAGGATCAATGCCCCGGCGCCCGTCTTGGTCAGCGCGGCGATCCCCGTCCCGGCGCTGCCGGTGACGATCCCGGAGACGGTCGCAAAGTCGGTCGTCGTGGTGGTGTTGTCGTCCACCTGAATCGTGCGCGTGTTCGCATACCCGGAGCCGAGGTTGATCGGATTCACCCACTCCACTTCCGCCAGCGCGGTGCCTGAACTGAAGATCAGCGCGCTCGACGTGCTGCCCGTCATGAAGCCACCGACGCCCCAGTTCACCGCCTGCGCCGCGCCGCCCAGATTCACGGTCAGCTTCGACCACGCTGGCGAATATCGGCATCCCGAGCAGCATCGGCGCGGGTGTGGGGACGAGCGACGCGACGAATGCGGCGAGCCTCGTCTTCGATGGCGGCACGCTGCAATACACCGGCTCGAATGCGACGATCTACCAG